>NZ_JBHTCG010000011.1:0-240086 GCF_042665155.1 Sphaerisporangium rhizosphaerae
CGCTGTGCCTCAACGTCGAGGTGCTCTCCAGCGACGGCATGTCCATCGAGATGCGCGACACCGACGAGGACGTCTTCCGCGCGGCGGAGGAGCTCGGCATCGACCTGTCCCGGCGCGAGCCGAGCAGCGTGGAAGAGGTCTGAGCTTCTCGCCTGCCGCTTCCGCACCACGTCGCCGTCCGGGGCGGCGCCGTCCAGGGCGCCGTCCGGGGCTGCGTCCCTGGGCGGCGTCCCTGGGCTGCGTCCCTGGGCGGCGTCCCTGGGCGGCGTCCCCGAGGCGCCGCCTCCCGCTGCCGCCGTCCCGCCGGTTCGCCACCGGCCGGGACGGCCCGGCGGCCCCGCCCGATCTTTTTCACGATGATTTTTTCCGTCCCGATGTCAAGAAGCTCTCGTCTGCTCCGACCACCCGGTGAATCGTCGAGAGAACAGAGAGCTTGGACATGCGAACAACCCGGGCGTGGCTGGGAGCGGCCCTCCTCATGCTGCCGACACTGATCGTCGCGATGGACACGACGGCACTGCTCCTCGCGCTCCCACGGCTGAGCGCCGACCTGGGCGCCGGCAGTGTGCAACAGTTGTGGATCAGCGACGGCTACGGATTCATGGTGGCCGGCATGGTCATCACGATGGGCACGCTCGGCGACCGCATCGGCCGCCGACGGCTGCTGATCACGGGCGCCGCGGCGTTCGCGGTGCTGTCGGTCGTGGCCGCCTTCGCGGCCGACCCGCTGACGCTGATCGTCGTGCGCGCGCTGCTCGGCGTCGCCGGCGCGACCCTGGCGCCGTCCACCCTTGCCCTGCTCACCGCCATGTTCCCCGATGCGCGGCGGCGCGGTAAGGCCATCGCGGTCTGGGCGACCTGCCAGTTCACCGGCGGCGCGCTCGGGCCCGTGCTCGCCGGGGTGCTGCTCCAGCACTTCTGGTGGGGATCGGTGTTCCTGGCCGCCGTGCCGGCCATGGTGCTGCTGGTGCTCGCCGGGCCGGTCCTGCTGCCGGAGTTCCGCAGCGACCACGCCGGCCGGCTGGACCCGGCCAGTGTCGGACTGTCGCTCGCGGCGGTGCTGCTGATCGTCTACGGCATCAAGCGACTGACCGTCGAGGGCCTGTCGGTCGTGCCGGCGGTGGTCCTGATCGTCGGCGCGGCCCTCGGGTGGCTGTTCGTCCGCCGCCAACTGCGGCTGGACACGCCGCTGCTGGACCTGCGGCTGTTCCGCAACCGTCCCTTCGCGGCGGTGATCATCGCCCTGGTCCTCGCCGGGATCGCCATGGCCGGCACGGGGCTGCAGGTGACGCAGTACCTGCAGAGCGTGCTGGGCTTCTCCCCGTTCGCCTCGGCGGTGCTGTTCGCACCCATGGGCCTGGGCGTGGCGGTGGGCACCATGGCCGCGCCGGCGCTGGCCCGGCGGATGAAGCAGACGACCGCGATCGCCGGCGGACTGGTGGGGTCGGCACTGGGCGGCCTGCTGCTCGTCGGCGTCGACGGTCCGGGCACCCTGCCCCTGGCGATGATCGGCATCGCCGTCCTGGCGCTGGGGACCGGCCCGCTGTTCGCGCTGGGCACCGGGCTGGTCGTCGGGTCCGTACCGCCGGAGCGCGCCGGCTCGGCGGCGTCGATGTCGGAGACCGGCAACTACTTGGGCGGCTCGCTCGGCTTCGCACTGCTCGGTGTGGCCGCCGCGGTGGTCTACCGCGACCGGATGGGCGGAACCTCGGACTCGCTGGCCGGCGCGATCGCCGCCGGCCGGCACCTTCCCTCAGGTCAGGCCACGGAACTGCTGCACAGCGCGCGAGAGGCGTTCCTCGCCGGCCTGCACGTCACCGGCGTCGTCGCCGCGGTCATCTTCGTCGGAACGGCCATACTGATCCAAACCATGCGCCCGGCGACCCGCACCACCCCGCCCGCGCTCCCCGACTACGAGGCGGCGCGCTCATGACATGGTCCCCGGTCTCATCGGCCGGGGGCGCCGGAGGCGTGCGGGGGCTCGGCCGCCCGGCGCTCCTTGAGGCGGAGTGCCTCTTTGCGGGCCTCGGCGTAGACGGTGCGCTCGCGCTCCAGCCACTCCGGGTTCTCCGCCTTGAGCGCGTCGATCTCAGCGGTGGTGAGCGGTCCGGTGATCCCGCCTCTGGCCAGGCCGGAGGTGGAGACCTTGAGCTTCGCGGCGATGACCTGCTTGGGGTGCGGGCCGTTGCGGCGCAGCTCGACCAGCCAGGCGGGGGGCGTCGACTGCAACTCGTTCAGCTCGTCCCTGGAGACGACACCCTCCTGGAACTCGGCGGGCGTGGCCGAGAGGAGGACACCCAGCTTCTTGGCCGCGGTCGCGGGCTTCATCGTCTGGGTGGTCTTCGATTTGGGCATGGCGCCAAGAGTAGCCAGTGGGAACGGGTTCCCCTGACATCGCTACGCTGAGGAAGTGACCGAGGAAGAGACCGGCGAGGTGTTCCGGCTGGCGTACGTGCCCGGAGTGACCCCCGCGAAATGGGTCAACGTCTGGACCGAGAGGCTGCCCGACGTGCCGATCACCCTGGTCGCGGTTCCCGCCGCCGAGGCGGTGAGCCTGCTGCGGAGCGGCGGCGCCGACGCCGCGTTCGTCAGACTGCCGGTCGACCGGGACGGGCTCAGCGTGATCCCTCTCTACGTGGAGACCACGGTGGTCGTGGTGCCCAAGGACCACGCGGTGGCCGCCGCCGACGAGGTGGCCACCGCCGAACTCGCCGACGACGAGGTGCTCCATCCTGTGGACGACACCATCGAGTGGACGGTCCGGCCCGGGCAGCCCGCGTTCACCCGACCGGCCACGACGGCGGAGGCGGTGGAACTGGTGGCGGCCGGCGCCGGGATCCTCCTGGTCCCGCAGTCGCTGGCCCGCCTCCACCACCGCAGAGATCTCACCTACCGGCCGGTGCCGGACGCGCCGCAGTCTCAGGTCGCGCTGACCTGGCCCACGGACGCGACCACCGACCTGGTGGAGGACTTCATCGGCATCGTCCGAGGGCGGACGGCGAACAGCTCACGGGGCCGTGCCCCGGCCCCGTCCGCGCAGAAACCGGCGCAGGGGAAGACCCGGAAACCCGCACAGGGCTCCGGTCGCCGCGCCGTGCCGACCGGCGGCACAGAGACCGGCCGTAAAGAAGCGGGCCGTAAAGAGGCCGGCCGCAAAGAGACGGGCCGTAAAGAGACGGGCCGTAAAGAGGCCGGCCGTAAAGGGAAGGGCAAGCGGCCTCGGTGATCCGCGGCTCCGCCGAGCCGTGACCCCACCCGCTTGGATCCTGGGCGTTCGCCCCTCTTCTTCGTCGCCGCAGACCGCCTTCGGCCCGCGAATGCCGGCGCGGTCCCTAGCCCGCTCGGGCCTATGATCGGCGGCATGGCGCTGCGACTCGTTCAGGTGAACTTCAAGGCTCGAGACGACTCGGCCCTCGGCCGGTTCTGGGCGGAGGCGCTCGGCTGGGGTCTTTCCAGCGAGGGCCCCGGCGTGACCAACCTCGAGCCCGAGGGCGTTGTCTGGCCGGACCCCGCCGGCTTCTACATCGACTTCGTCATCGTGCCGGACCCCGAGACGGTGAAGTACCGCGTGCACCTCGAACTCGCCACCACCTCCGCGGCCCATCACACGGAGTTCGTCGCGCGCCTGAAGGAACTCGGCGCGACGCCCGCCGACGCGGGCCAGGGCGAGGTCCCGTGGACGGCTCTGGCCGACCCGGAGGGCAACGTGTTCCGCGTCCTGGAGCCTCGGGAGACCTACCGGGACACCGGACCGATCGCCGCGGTGGTGGTCGCCTGCGCCGACCCGCAGGCCATGGCCCGGTTCTGGGACCAGGCGCTGGAATGGACGCTGCACGAGGTGACCGACGATCACGCGGTCATGCGTTCGGCCAAGGGTGTCGGGCCGTACCTGGAGTTCCGCCGGGAGTCCGGCGGCACGACCGGGTGGAGCCGCGTCCATCTCGACCTGCTGCCGTACCCCTTCGACGACAAGGAGTCGGAGGTGGCCCGGCTGCGCGCCCTCGGCGCCACCGACGTCGACCTCGGCCAGGGCCAGGTGCCATGGACGGTCCTGGCCGACCCGGAGGGCAACGAGTTCTGCGTCCTCGGCCGGGCCGACGGCGCCTGATCAGGTGGCCTGGCCGGTGGGCATGATCGTGACCTGCTGAAGGTTGACGCGTGCCGGCTGGGAGGCGAGGAAGCCGATGGTGTGGGCGATGTCCTCCGCCGTCAGCCACTCCATCGTCTCCTTGGACCCGGCCAGCCACTCCAGCGCCCCGGGGTCGGTGACGTGGTCCTGCAGCTCCGTACCGACGATGCCCGGCTCGATCGCGGAGACTCGTACCTTCTTCGGCCCCAGCTCCGTCCGCAGGTGCCGGGACAGGTGCGTGACGTAGGCCTTGGTCGCCGAGTACACCGCGAAGTTCGGGAAGATGTTCTGCGCGGCGATCGACGACATGTTGATCAGGTCGCCCACGCCACGCTCGGCGGCGGCCTGGACCATCTGCGGAACGAACGCGCCGATGACGTTCATCAGGCCGGTGACGTTCAGGTCGATCTGGCGCTGCCACTGGTCGACGGCCAGTTCCTCGATCGGGGCCGGGAGCATCACGCCCGCGTTGTTGAACAGCAGGTCCGCGCCGCCGAGGTCGTTCTCGACCCGGTCGGCGGCAGCGCGCACGGCCGGCACGTCGGTCACGTCCGCGGCGATCGCCAGTGCGGTGCCGCCGTTCTTCTGGATACGCGAGACCAGCTCGGCGAGCCGGTCCTCACGCCGGGCCAGCACGGCGACCTTCGCTCCCAGCGCTGCCAGGTGTTCGGCGGTCGCTTCACCGATACCGCTGGAGGCGCCGGTGACGACGGCGACCCGCCCGGCCAGTGGGGTGGTAGAAGACTGCGAGGTCATTGGAAGGGACCTTTCCTGGATTCTGCTCAAGGGCGGTCCGCGCATCCGGGCCGCTGATCCAGCGCACCATGGCCGGACCGCCCGTAAAGGACGCTCTTCGCACCCTGCCAGGGCTAGCACCAACAGGGCTACCCAAACCGGACATATCACGCACAAGAGACGTCACACTGAAGGTATGGACAGCCGAAGGGAGCTCGCCGACCTCCTGCGCACCCGGCGTAGCCGCCTGACGCCTGACCCCGCGGGACTCCCCGGGACCGGAACAAGCTTGTGGGGTCACGAGGGAAGCCATGACGGCCACCACGGGAGCACACAGTCGCCCGGGGTGCCCTCCGTGGCCACGTCGTACAGGGTCATCGCCACCGGCCCGGCGACGGAACCGGCGACGGTGAGAGCCAGCAGGACGAGGCCCGGCCATGTGCGACGGGCCAGCCAGGGCAGCCTGGCCAGCAGATGGAATGACATAGCGACAAGCGCTGACAAGACCGACACGATCGGAAAGATCACGAAGCGGCTCAGGGACCACAAGGTGCCGGCGAGGTTCTCTCCCGCATTCAGGTGCCCCAGGCAGTAGACCTGTGCATGAGCCACCAGGTAGACATCGAACAGGGTTCCGAACGTGGCGCACGCCACGGTGATGATCGCAGAGAGTCCGCATCCGAAGGTCCAGTAGACCTCGCGCCCTTCCGGAACTCCCCACTTGATCACGGCGCCATCAAAGCAGACACGTATGCGGGCGATGCGCAGCACGTGTGAGGATCTGGTGCAGAGCTCGTCCATCGAACCCATCACCGCCGCTCATCAAGGAACGGCCGGCAGACTCCCGCGCCGACTGCGATCATGTCGGCGTTCCGCCGACGACGTCCTCCCAGGCCGGGTTCGGCCTGATGACCAAAGGTCGTGACGCCGGCTTCCCCATCGTGATCTTCCATCGGGGCCCGTTCACGCACGGAGAGAAGCAGGTCGACGGCGCACCGAGCACGGTCACCCATCTGGCAGCGACCTGGCGAGTGGGGTTCCCTTACGGAATCCAGAGTGCTACCTTTCTCGGCATCTCTTAAGGAGACCCAGAAAGGATCCGATGACATTCATAAGGCGCTTCGACCACGTCGGCATCACCGTCGCCGACCTCGATGCCGTGACGGCGTTCTTCGTCGGCCTCGGACTGGAGGCCGATCCGAAGATGGCCGTCGAAGGCGAGTTCCTGGACACGGTGATCGGCATGACCGGCGCCCGCACCGAGATCGTCATGCTGCGAGCGCCCGGCGGAGGTACGACGCTGGAGCTGTCGAGCTTCACGCGGCCGGACCACCTCCCGGGTTCGCCCGCCGCTCCGGCCAACGAGCTGGGCCTGCGCAACGTCGCCTTCGAGGTGCACGACCTCCAAGCCGCGGTCGATTACGCCGCAGCCGACGGCTACGGCCTGGTCGGAGGCATCGGCGAATACGAAGGCGTGTGGCGGATGGCCTACGTCCGCGGGCCCGAAGGAATCATCGTCTCGTTGGCCGAGCGCGTCGAGAAGTAAGGAGACATCATGAGCACGACCGTGACCGACGAACAGATTCGGGCCCTGGCCGCGACCGCGAAGCCCTACAGCCTGGCGCTTCTTCAGTGGGGGCCGGAGCGGACCATGGACGGCGCGGACGCGATCGAACTCGAACACCAGCGACGCATGGTATCGCTGCGCGCCGAGGGGGTGATCGCGATCCTGTGCCCGGTCGTCTCCGACACCGTGGCCGGCGTCGTGATCATGACCGTGCCGGCCGAAGAAGCCGCGGAGATCATGGCCGGAGACCCCTGCGTTCGAGCCGGCATGATCCGCTGCGAGATCCACCCCTGCCACGGCTTCCCCGGAGACACCCTCCCCGCATAAGCGACCCCGGCCACGGCGATCAGCGTCTATCCGACCCCGGCGTACATGTCGCGGCAGTCGACCCTTCGAGTGCCAGGACGCCAAGGTGCCGGTCTCTGTACGGAGGCCCGGCGAGCGTCGGCGTCCCTCACTCTGCCGGGAGTGCCCGTCGCAGCGGCTCGTCCGGGAGCGCCGTGGGGTCGGTACCGGTGGTGGTGTCGAGGGCCTGAACGTCCGGCCCGGCCGAGCCCCCGTACGTGGCGATCTTGTATTCGACCGCCGTGAGGGAAAGGGTCAGCTCACGGATCCGGCGGCGGATGGTGTCGCGATGTTCGACCAGCACATCGAGCCGCTCCGGCACTGTGTGCCCTCCGGCATCGACGAGCGAGATGTAGTGCTGCAGGTCACGCATCGGCATACCGGACAGCCGCATCCGGGTGAGGAACACCAGGCGCCGAACCGCTTCGGCGTCGTAGACGCGATGACCATTACCGTCGCGGGCCACCTCGACCAGCCCGGCCCGCTCGTAATAGCGCAGCGTGTGGGGCGAGATGTCGAGGAGCTCGGCAACCTCGGCGATCGTCATCGTCTCGGGCAGATCGGCCAGGTCGGCGAGGCGGTGGATCGCCTCGACCGACAGCGGACCGTCGTCCCCGAGCACTTCGAGCGCCCTGGTCATCAGATCGTCGGTGGCCATGACCACGAGCCTAGATTGGCCGTACCGATGCGGAGACACCCTCGAAATCGGCGCTGCGGGCGGTCTCGGCCCACTTCTCGAGCTCGTCCAGGCCGCGCCGGTAGGCACGCGAGATACGCTCGACCGCCTCGCGCCCGAGCGGCAGCCGCAGCGGCACCTCGTCGCCGTGCGCGAGGGACACGATGATCTCGGCCGCCCGCGCCGGGTCACCTTCCTGGCGGCCGTCGGTCCCGGCCATGTCCGCACGGACGTTGGCGAGCAAGTCACGGTAGGTCGCGGACGGGTCGGCGAACTCGAGCACATCGCCCCCGTTGAAGCCAGTCCTGAACCGGCTGGGCTCGACGAGCATCACCCGGATCCCGAACGGCGCGACTTCCCCGGCCAGGGCCTCGGACCAGCCTTCGAGGGCGAACTTCGACGCGGAGTACGCCGACACGCCAGGGAACGACGTCCGCCCGCCCTGGCTGCTCATCTGCACGATCGTCCCGGTGCCCCGCTCACGCATCGTGGGCAGCGCCGCCCGGACGAGCGCGGCGGGGCCGAACAGGTGCAGATCCATCAACTCGCGCAACTGCGCGTCGCTGACCTCCTCGACCGCTCCGACCACGGCCCGGCCCGCGTTGTTGACCAGCACATCGAGCTGACCGAAGCGGTCGAGGGTGTCGCGCACGAGGTCCGCGGCCGCGGCGATGTCCCGGGCATCGAACTTCGCGATCAGGCAGTTGTCCGGGTACTTGGCCTCCAGATCGGCCACACTCTCGGGCCGGCGCACCGCCGCCACCACGTGGTCGCCCGCCGCGAGCGCCGACTCCGCCAGTGCGCGCCCGAACCCGCGGGACGCGCCAGTGATGATCCAGGTCTGTGTCGTCATGGCGGGGACGCTATGCCTTCGAGCGCGCTCGAACGCAAGACCGACGTGAGGCCATGGACCGGATCTTCAAGGGACGGCCGGAGGCTTGGTCACTCAGTTGGTCACCCGGAAGACCAAAAGGCCGTTTCCGATCTACGGAAACGGCCTTAGACCTGGGTGGGGTGTTCACGAGTGTGATTGAGCTGGGATGAGGCCGGGGTGGCGAAAATCGCTTCCCAGGTTCTCTCTGATCGTTTCCCGGACGAAGATATGATGATTCAGTGAAGCTGGCGTGCTTACGATCACGGGAAGGTGGTGCGGCCGTTTCTCCACGGACAGCAGTCGCTGGAAGTTCGGCAGCCACACCGATCCTCGACTGGCGGCATCCTCGGGTGCTGGCGTTGTTGACCGAAGCCCGGGACGTTCGTCCTGAGGCAGAGCGAGCATTCCTGATCACGGCCCACCAACTAATCGCAGCCCGCGTGCGCCCGGTATACGCCATGAACGAAAGGCAGCCCGTCTCTACCACCTTGGGTCTGGGACGCGGTTCGTGCAGCCAGAGATTGGCGCTGCTTGAGGCCGTGGCACGCAGCTGCGGGATCGTCACTCGAGTCAGAGGCTTGCTGCTCGATGGGCGTTTTTGGTATCCGCGGTTCCCGCGGCTGCGTGCGTTGATCCCCCGGCACGTGGTGCTGGCCTGGCCGGAGTTCCTCCTCGATGGTCAGTGGGTGGCCGTGTCCGAACTCTATGGTGATCTGGGCACGCTGCGGGCGGGCGGCCGATTCGCTAACACAGGTGGCGTGACACTTTTCGACGCGATTGCGCACACTGCCGTGGACTGGGACGGCAGCACCTGCTCCTCATGTGACCTGTCAGGACACGTCCTGGCCGATCTGGGCTATTTCGACTCCCGGGACGACCTGTTCAAACAGCACGGTCAAACGTTGTGCCTGCCGGTTCGCATTCCTGCAGACCTCATCATGAGTCGTCGGGCGGCTTGAGCTCGTGAGGCTGCCTGGCCGGTGGCCCGCGAAATGCTTTCGCGTCCAGATTGGCCGTCTCTCTACGCCGACCTCATGACGTGGCGTTGCGTGCTGGATGAGCGGCCTGAACTGAGTGAGCGGTGGCAGGCGAACTGGCTGGATTGTCCGCCTGTCGGCCATGAGCTGAAGCGGTTCCACGGCTCACGCTGGGTTCGCTTCCACAGCCTTCCCGAGTCCAAGCGGTATGCGGATACGCCGGCCGAGTACGAGATCCTGCCGCGTCGGCACAACACCGTGTTGTCTGAGCTGTTCGAGGGCCAAGAGGTGTTCCGCTATGGATGGGGTGTGACCCTCGGCGCGGAAACCTCGGCAACGATCACCGGCTACCGGCCGCATCAGGTCCCGCCGGAATGGAAACAAATTGCCGGGCACGTGCGGATGCTGGTCGCCGCCAGCGCCGACCGCTCCCCCTACCGCGTGGAACGGCTGCTCACACAGCCCGCCACCAGCCGACCGCCGGCCTGCCCGCCCTGTCGGTGCGCCGACTGCGCTCCTCCTGGATCCTCGAACTGCAGCACCCAGCCCGGCGTCGGCTTCGCCATGCCCAGCGACGCGAACGTGAACCTCGACCAGCGGCCTGTCACCACCCGGGCCTCCCCAGGGACCTGCTCTGCGGCTCCCAAACCAGCACGAACCCGATTCGGAAACCCCTGAAACAACAAGATCCCTCCTGATCGCGATGATCAGACGGGATCTCGTCAACCGCTCCCGAGCTAACTCAAGAACGGCCCTTAGGTGGAGCTGAGGGGATTCGAACCCCTGACCCCTTCGATGCGAACGAAGTGCGCTACCGGACTGCGCTACAGCCCCAAGGACTGGACCAGATTAGCAAACTTTGGGGACCGCCCGCGCCACCCGGGTGCGCGCGAGCCGGAACTCAGTCACCGACGGCGCGGCGGGAGCGGTCGGCGTACTGGTCGAAGGGCTCGGCGGGCTTGCGGAACTCGATGACCTCGGCCTCGGCCTGCTCGGCCGCCAGTTCGAGCGCGCGGCGCCGCTCTTGCGCCTTGCGAAGTTGCTCGGCGTGAGCCTTCGCCGCGGCGGCGCGGCGCTCGGCGTCCACGGCGACGGCCACCCGCAGGACGGCCAGGTAGGCGAGCAGCACGACCGCGGAGGGCGCGACGCTCCACCACGGGGCCACGCCGACGCCCGCCGTCACCACCGAGGCGATGTGGAGCAGCACGCTGAACAGCAGCCATCGGCGGCGACGGGCCACGACACCGGCCCGGCGACGGCGTTCGGCGAGGATGTCGTCACGCCCGGGGGCGTACTCGCCCGCCGTGTCCTCGTCGGAGGTCTCGTCCGGGCCGGCGGAGAGGGCGGGGGTGGCCGGAGAGTCGGCCGCGCGGGTGACCGGGGCGCCGACCGGGGTCCTGGTGTCCGGGACGGCGGATCCGAAGGCGTGCCCGGCTCCGGAGAGCGTGGAGGAGCCCGTGCCGGAGACCGCCCTGGGAGCCGGGGACGAGGGCGCTTCGTTGGCGCCGTCGCGGCGGGAGGCGTCGCCGTCGCGGGAGGTGTCGTCACGGCGGGAGGCACGGGGGTCGCCGGGCGCATTGTCGTGGCGGGAGGCGCCGGGGTGGTGTGAGGCGCCGGGGTGGTGGGACGGGTTGTCGCGGCGGGGGCCGGAGGGGTCGAGTTCCATGGTGATCTCGTCGTCGGCCGGGTCGGCGGCGTGGGCCCTGACGCCGGAAACCCGCGAGACCCGGGAGACGCCGGAGACGCCGGAGGTGTCCGAGATCCCGGAGACGCGGGATACCGGGTGGTCGGCGAGGGTGTCGCCCTCCGGCTCCTCGCACTCCTCGGAGTCGTCGGACTCCTCGCACTCCGCGGACTCGCGGGAGTCGTCGTCCTCGCCGTCGGCGTACAACTCGGCGATGTCCACGGTGTGACGGTCGCGGCGCAGCCACATCGGGACCAGGACGCACAGCCACATGACCACGATGCCGAGGTAGAGGAAGGCACTGCTCACGCGCCCACCCCCAGCGCGATGAATGGAAGGGCCACCGCGCGGGCAGCATGAACACAGCACGGGGTGTGGGCCGTCGCAAATGTGTTCACGTCACGCACCGTAGGACCGCGTGTCACTGATTGACGAGCATTCGGTGCGGTGTGTCGCGAGATCGTCAACCTGTTTATCCCCAGGCCTACGTCAAGGATTTTTGCCGTCGCTCACGACGAACCGTCATGGGCGGTTTTCTGCCTCGTCTGGCGCCACTGCGCGAGAAGCCCGCGCGGGACGTCCTCCAGGGTGAGGGCGTAGCAGATGTGGTCGCGCCAGGCGCCGTCGATGTGGAGCTGCCTGCGGCGCACGCCCTCCTCGCGGAAGCCGAGCTTCTCGACGACGCGGCGGCTGGCGTGGTTCTCGGGCCGGATGTTGGCCTCCAGGCGGTGCAGGCCCACGGTGAAGAAGCAGTGGTCGACGGCCATCGCGAGCGCTGTGGGGATGATGCCGCGTCCGGCGAGGGTGCCGCTGACCCAGTACCCGACCTGCGCCGACCGGGCCGAGCCCCACACAATGGCGCCGACGGTGAGCTGCCCGGCGAACGCCCCCCGGTAGGTCACCACCCAGGGAAGCGCCAGCCCCTGCCGCGCCTCGCGCCGCAGGGTGCCGACCATGGAGATGTAGGGACCGAGGCCGGTGCGGAACAGAGGGGTCTCGGGGTTGCTGGGCTCCCATGGGCGCAGCCAGTCGGCGTTGCGCAACCGCGTCTCACGCCAGGCGTTGACATCACGCAGCCGCAGCGGCCGGAGTCCCACCGGTCCCTCTGTCAGGGTCACCGGCCAGCCGCGAAGTCGATCCACGGCACAATCATCCCCTGTCCGACCCTGAATCCGCCATGGCGGCCGCCCGCCCCTCTCTTGACACCGCATGTCGATCAGGCAATCCGCGCATCCACCGTCCCGGGCTGCGGGCAAGACCGGCCGCCGTCCCGAGTCGCGGGCGGGACCGGCCGCCGCCCCGTGCCCGTTCACACATGCGCGGCCCCGGGGTTACGACGGGCGGGGGTGGTCGCCGCCTCGGATCTGGTCGACGGCGTGCCGGAGGATGGGGGCGAGGATCGCCATGCCGTCGCGTACGCCGCCGGACGACCCCGGGAGGTTGACGATCAGGGTGTTGCCCGCCTGTCCGGCCAGCCCGCGCGACAGGATGGAGGTGGGCACCTTCTCCCGGTTGACCTGGCGCACCGCCTCGGCGATGCCGGATACCTCCCGTTCGATGACCCGCCGCGTCATCTCGGGGGTGAGATCCTGCGGGGTGAGGCCGGTCCCCCCGGTGGTGACGATCACGTCGTACCCGGCGCGTACCCCCTCGCGCAGCGCCGCCTCGACGGGCTCGCCGTCGGGGACGACCCGCGGGCCGTCCACCTGATCGCATCCGGCCTCGGCGAGCAGCTCGGCCAGCAATCGTCCCGACTTGTCGGGATACACGCCCGCGGCGGCCCGGTTGGAGGCCGTCACGACGAGCGCTCTCACGGCCGGGTCCAGACACCGGTCTTGCCGCCGGTCTTCTCCTCCACCCGCACATCGGTGATCACCGCCGCGGGGTCCACCGCCTTGATCATGTCGATCATCGCCAGGCCGGCCACCGAGACGGCGGTGAGCGCCTCCATCTCGACTCCGGTGCGGTCGGCGGTCTTCACCCTCGCGGTGATCTCGACGCCGGAGTCGACCACCACGATCTCCACCTTGACGCCGTGCAGGGCGATCGGATGGCACAACGGGATCAGGTCCGGGGTGCGCTTGGCGCCCTGGATGCCCGCGATGCGCGCCACGCCGATGGCGTCTCCCTTGGGCACCTCTCCCGATCGCAGGATGCGCACGGCCTCCGGCGACAGCAGCACCCGGCCGGTGGCGCACGCCGTCCGGACACCGACCTCCTTCGCGGACACGTCCACCATGCGCGCCGCGCCCGACTCGTCGATGTGCGTCAGTTCACTCATAGCGCGATCACCTCGCTCGCGGCGGTCAGGTCGTTCACAGCGCGATCACCTCGCTCGCGGCGGTCGGCTCGTTCACAGCGGGATCACCTCGCCCGCGGCGGTCAGGTCGTTCACAGCGGGATCACCTCCACATCGGCTCCCTCCGGCAGTTCGGTGACGTCCTCGGGGACGACGATCAGTGCGTTCGCCCCGGCGAGCGCGGCGAGCTGGTGGGAACCCTGCCCGTGGACCGGCGTCACCGACGCGGCGCCGTCCCGACTGGTCAGGACGCCGCGCAGGAACGAGCGCCGGCCGGCCGGTGAGCGCAGCGCCGCGGTGGTCGTCGCGGTGATGGTGACCGGAGGGCCGGCGGGCAGGCCGCGCATCCGGGCCAGCGCCGGCTTCACGTAAAGCATGAACGACACGTAGGACGACACCGGATTGCCGGGCAGCGTGAAGATCGGCACCTGCCGGTCGCCCAGCAGCCCGAAGCCCTGCGGCATCCCCGGCTGCATGGCGACCTTCTCGAACCGGACGGTGCCCAGCGGCGACAGCGCCTCCTTGACCGGCTCGTAGGCGCCCATGGAGATGCCGCCGCTGGTGATCACGGCGTCGGCCTCGCCGAGCAGGGCGTCGAGGGTCGCCGAGAACGCCGCGGGATCGTCGCCGACCGCGCCGCGCCGGGACGCCTCGCCGCCCGCCTGCCGGACGGCCGCGACGAGGGTGAAGCTGTTGGACTCCCAGATCTGCCCGTGCCCGAGCGGCGTCCCCGGCTCGACCAGCTCGGCGCCGGTGGACAGCACCACCACGCGGGGACGCGGATGGGCGAGCACTGTGCGCCGTCCCACTCCGGCGAGGATGCCGAGCTGGGCCGGCCCGATGACCGTGCCCGCGGGCAGCACGACGTCGCCCGCCCGCACGTCCTCGCCGGACCTGCGGATCGCGTTGCCCGGCGGCGGCGTGCGGCGGATCGCGACCTTCACCGTGCCGCCGTCGGTCCACTCGACCGGCACCACCGCGTCGGCGCCCTCGGGCACCGGCGCGCCGGTCATGATGCGCGTGACGAACCCGCGCTCGACCGCGCGCCGCGCGGTGTCCCCCGCGGCCACGTCCAGCGTCACGGGCAGCACCACGGGCGCGTCCTCGCCGGCCCCCGCGACGTCCTCGGCCCGGACGGCGTACCCGTCCATGGCCGAGTTGTCGAACGGCGGCAGCGCGACGGGCGAGGCGACGTCCTCGGCCAGGGTGGCGCCGAGCGCCGAGTCCAGATCGACCTGAACGGGGTCGAGCGGGCGCACGGCGCCGAGGATCTCGGCCAGATGGGCGTCAACCGTCTTCATCGCATCCACCCGGAGTGAAGCCTCACTCGGAGGCGTCGGTCAGGGACTCGGGGGCGTCGTTGAGGAACTCGCGCAGCCAGGACATGAACTCGGGCGCGAGGTCGGGGCGCTCGGCGGCGAACTGCACGACGGTGCGCAGGTAGTCGAGCTTGTTGCCCGTGTCGTAGCGGCGCCCGCGGAACAGCACGCCGTGGACGGGGCCGCCCTCCTCGGTGGAACGGCCGGCGAGCTCCAGCAGGGCGTCGGTGAGCTGGATCTCCCCGCCGCGTCCCGGCGCGGTGTTCTCCAGCACTTCGAAGACGGCGGGGTCGATCACGTAGCGTCCGATGACGGCCCAGTTGGACGGCGCCTCGTCCGCCGGCGGCTTCTCCACCAGCCCGGTGACGCGGACGACGTCGTCCTCCGAGGTGGGGGCGATCTCGGCGCAGCCGTACAGGGAGACCTGCTCGCGCGGCACCTCCATCAGTGCCACCACGCTGCCGCCGTAGGTGTTGCGCACCTCGATCATGCGCTTGAGCAGGTGGTCACGGTGGTCGATCAGGTCGTCGCCGAGGAGACAGGCGAACGGGTGGCCCCCGACGTGCTGCTTGGCGCACAGCACCGCGTGGCCGAGCCCCTTCGGCTCGCCCTGGCGCACGTAGTGGAACGTCGCGATCTCGACGGGCTCGAGGACCTGGTTGAGCCGCTCGGAGTCGCCCTTGGCGGCGAGCACCTCCTCGAGCTCGTACGCTCGGTCGAAGTGGTCCTCGATGGAGCGCTTGTTCCGGCCTGTCACCATGAGGAGGTCGAGGAGCCCGGCGGACACCGCCTCTTCGACGACATACTGGATGGCCGGCTTGTCGACGATCGGCAGCATCTCTTTCGGGGTCGCCTTGGTCGCCGGGAGGAATCGCGTGCCCAGACCGGCGGCGGGGATGACAACTTTCGTCACTGGATCGAAGTCAGCCATGAATGCACCTTAATGGAGGGCCGTGTGGACAAAGCGGAGCTGCGCCGGAGGATCGTCGCCGCACGTGCAGGGCTGTCCGATCCGCGCGGCCCGGCCACCGCGATCAGGGAAACGCTACTCGACCGACCCTGGGTTCAGATGGCCGGGCTGGTCGCCTGTTATTGGTCCGCGGGCACGGAACCGGCCACGCACGGCCTCATCTTCGCCCTGTGGAAACACGGCACGACGATCATCCTGCCCGTCCTCCTGCCCGACAACGACCTCGACTGGGCGGTCTACGACGGCCCCGACTCACTGGCGCCCGGGCCGCGCGGCCTGATGGAACCGGTGGACACCCGGCGCGGCGTGGACGCCATCCGCACGGCCGGGCTGGTGATCGTGCCCGCACTGGCGGTCGACGCCACCACCGGCGTCCGGCTCGGGCGCGGCGGCGGTTCCTACGACCGCGCGCTGGCGCGGGTCGGCCCGAACGTGCCGACGGTCGCGCTTCTGCACGAGGGGGAGCTGATCGACGGCGTGCCGGCCGAGCCGCACGACCTTCCCGTCTCGATGGCCGCCCTCCCGTCCGGCATCGTCACCTTCTGAGCCCTCTGCCCCTCTGCGTTTGGGGGGCTCAGGGAAGGATCTGCAGGTCGTTGAGGCCGCCGTTCTCGCCGAAGTACTCCTCCAGGTCGTCGTTCCTGACCGCGTCGAAGAACCGCCGTCCCGCCTTCCTGTCCAGGCGGACGATGCTGGCGCCCTTGACCATGGCGGTGCCGAGCGTCGGCACGGTGGCGGAGTCGACGGTATCCGGCCGGATGTCGCGCAGTTCCAGCGCCAGGTCGCGCAGCGTGCCGAGCGTCACGGCGGAGTCGACGCTGACCGCGCGCGTGAGCGCCTCCAGGAAGTCGTTCAGCTTGAGCGGGTCGGTCAGCATGTCCCGGCTTGTGATCTTGTGTCCGAGGGCTCCGACGAACGCCTGCTGGCGCTTGATCCGGTCGAAGTCGCCGCCCGGCAGGTTGTACCGCTGACGGACGAACAGCAGTGCCTTCTCACCCTCCAGGTGCACCAGGCCCTGCGGCCAGGTGACCTTGTTCGCCGGGTCGTACACCTTGCGCGCGACGTAGACGTCGACACCGCCGATGACCTGCGTCATCGCGACGAACCCCTTGAAGTCCAGGGCCGCGAAATGGTCGATGCGGACCTTGGTCAGGTCCTCGACGGTCTTGATCAGCAGCTTCGGGCCCCCGAAGGCGTACGCGGCGTTGATCTTGTTGTTTCCCCGGCCGGGGATACGGACATAAGAGTCGCGGGGGATACCGATGAGAGTGAGCCGCTTCCGGTCCGCGGGCACGTGAACGATCATGATGGTGTCGGCCCGCTGGCTGCCCGACTCCCCCGGCCGCTTGTCCGACCCGATGAGCAACCAGTTCTGCGCGTCCCCCACGGCCTTGGCCGGTCGGCCCGCGTCCTCGGGGAACGCTCCAGGGATACGCTGGATGTTGCCGTTGAGCGTGATCTGACGTTCCATCACCAACGCGAACGCCGCCGCGACCACCATGGCCAGAACCAGCCCGGTCGCGATCGTCAGCCGGCGTAACAACCGCCGCTTCCTGCGCGGCTTGACGGTCCCGGGTGGCTGCGGCGGCTCGGACGTTCGGGACGCATCGGATATATCGGGTTCCCTCAGGGGGACGACCTCGTCGCCGTCGACGAAATGGTCCTTCCTCGCGCTCTCCAGGACCGGGGAAGTGTCGTCGGCCAATTTCGTCCCCTGCAAACCCGTTGTTCCTCTTCGTCTGTGTCGCGAGTGACGGTAGCCCATAGCAGTTGCTCGTGGTAGTGGCCTATACGAATACGACACAATGGACGCAAACGCGGGAGGGGGGCCGGTGAATCTTGATCTCTGGCTGCTCCTCGCGTCCATCGTCGTGATCGCCGCCATCGCCTCCGTGCGCGTCGCCCACCGCACCGGGCTGCCCAGCCTCCTGATCTACCTCGCCATCGGACTCCTCCTCGGCGAAGCCGGCCTGGGACTGCAGTTCGAGAACGCGAAGGTCGCCCAGCAGATCGGCCTGGCGGCGCTGGCGGTGATCCTCGCCGAAGGCGGCTTGACCACAAGCTGGGAGCACGTACGCCGGGCCGTCCCTCCCGCGGTGGTCCTCGCCACGGTCGGCGTCGCGGTGAGCATCGTCGCGCTGGCCGCGGCGGTGCACTGGCTGCTCGGCATGGACTGGCGCACCGCCCTGCTCCTTGGAGCGGTCCTCGCCTCGACCGACGCGGCCGCCGTGTTCTCCGTCCTGCGCCGCCTGCCCCTTCCCGAACGCCTCTCGGGCATCCTGGAGGCCGAGTCGGGTTTCAACGACGCGCCGACCGTCATCGTCGTCGTCATGCTGAGCCAGATCAGCACACCGATGCCGAGCGTGGGGCACGTCGTGCTGGACGCGGTGTTCGAGCTGGCCATCGGAAGCGCCGTCGGCCTCGCGGTCGGCCCGCTCGGCGGCTACGCCCTGCGGCGGGTCGCCCTGCCCGCCTCCGGCCTGTACCCCATCGCCGTGCTCGCCCTCGCCTTCGTCGCCTACAGCGGCGCGACGCTGCTGCACGGCAGCGGTTTCCTCGCCGTCTACCTGGCCACGCTGGTACTGGGCAACATGCGCCTGCCCCACCGTGTGCCGACCCGGGGCTTCGCCGAAGGAGCCGCGTGGCTCGCCCAGATCGGCCTTTTCGTCATGCTCGGCGTCCTCGCCAGCCCGTTCGAACTCCCGCAGATGGTCGTGCCCGGACTGATCATCGGGCTGGTGCTGCTGCTGTTCGCGCGCCCGCTGTCGGTGGTCGTCTCCGCCCTGGCCGTACGCGTGACCCGCACCGACCGGCTGTCCTGGCGGGAGCAGGCGTTCCTGTCATGGGCCGGACTGCGCGGCGCGGTGCCCATCGTGCTCGCCACCATCCCCTGGGCCGCCGGCATCACCGGGGCCAAGGGGGTGTTCAACGAGGTCTTCGTCATCGTCATCGTGTTCACCATGGTGCAGGGACCGACACTGCCGTTCCTCGCCCGCGTCCTGCAGGTCAGCGCCCCGGCCGAGGCACGCGACCTCGGGGTCGAGGCGGCGCCGCTGGAGGAGCTCAACGCCGACCTGCTGCAGGTCAGCATCCCTCCGGGGTCCGGGCTGCACGGCGTCGAGATCTTCGAGCTCCGCCTGCCGTCGGACGCCGCCGTCACCATGGTCGTACGCGAGGGCCGCTCGTTCGTCCCCGAGGGCACCACGCGGCTGCGAGCCGAGGACCAGTTGCTCGTCGTCACCACGGCCGCCTGCCGCAAGGTCGTCGAACGCCGGCTGCGCGCCGTCAGCCGCCGCGGCAAACTCGCCGGCTGGTACGGCGAACGCGGCGAATGACCCCCTTCACCCCGCGCCAACCCCGCACGACAGTCCCGCCGGCTTCGGCAACCGGCCTCCCAAGAGAACTCCGTACCCCGACCCCCGACGCGGTCCGCGACTCATCCGGGCTGTGGGGCTCATCGGTCCTCAGAACGGCCGGGGACCCCCGCGACGTCCACCCCACCCGACCCCCGCGGTGAGCCTCACGACAGGGATTAGAACCCGTCCGGGTGGCGTTTAGCCTAATCGGCTGCGTACCATTAGCAGTCGCAGCGGTAGAGTGCCAATCTGCGTTGAGCCACACTGAGCCATATGAGGAGGAGCGCGTGCCCACCTACCAGTACGCCTGTACCGCTTGCGGTGAAGGGCTCGAGGTCGTCCAGCGTTTCACCGATGACCCGCTGACCACCTGCCCGAACTGCCAGGGTCAGCTGCGCAAGGTGTTCTCGGCCGTCGGCATCGTGTTCAAGGGTTCGGGCTTCTACCGGACGGACAACCGCTCCTCCGGTTCCTCGACCTCCTCCACGACGTCCACCGGCTCCGGCTCCGGCGGTTCCTCGACCTCCAACGGTTCGTCGGACTCCGGTGGCTCGTCGGACTCCGGCTCCAGCACGCCGGCGAAGAAGGAGCCCGCCTCCGCCAGCGCCACCCCGAGCAGCTCCGCCGCCTGACGCCTCCTCGGGTTGTACGGCCGTCCGCCGTACAACCCGATTCGCATCCTTGGCGCCCCGGCGTCGGCCGGGTGTGATGACCAGCGCCGGCCTCGTGTGCGTTGACGGTCGTCCACAGGCTGAGTGGCGGCACCGACGGTTGTCCACAGCCTTGCCCTCCACCCTCACCGCCCCACGTCCGTGCCGCTAATCTCGAGCCCATGGTCATGACAGCTGACATCGGGGTCATCGGCGGTTCCGGGTTCTACTCCCTCCTCGACGACGCCGAGGAGATCGAGATCACCACGCCCTACGGGGCTCCCAGCGACATCATCACGGTCGGCCGCATCGGCGGGCGCACGGTGGCGTTCGTGCCCCGTCACGGCCGAGATCACCGGTTCCCGCCCCACCGCATCCCCTACCAGGCGAACCTCTGGGCGCTGCGTTCTCTCGGCGTGCGCCAGGTCATCGCCCCGAGCGCGGTCGGCTCCCTGCGCGCCGAGTACGGGCCGGGCACGCTGGTGATCCCCGACCAACTGGTCGACCGCACCTCCGGCCGGGCGCAGACCTACTATGACGCCGGTGGCGCGGTGCACGTCCCGTTCGCCGATCCTTACTGCCCGGTCGGCAGGGCCCTCGCCTACTCCCGGGCCGAGGCCGAGGGGTGGAACGCCGTGGACGGCGGCACCCTGGTCATCATCGAGGGTCCCCGCTTCTCCACCCGAGCCGAGTCACGCTGGTTCACCTCCAACGGCTGGTCGATCGTCGGCATGACCGGCCACCCCGAGGCGGTCCTCGCCCGCGAGCTGGCCCTCTGCTACACCTCGCTGTCGCTCGTCACCGACCACGACGCCGGCGTGGACACCGGCGAGGGCGTGACGCAGGAGGAGGTCTTCGCCTTCTTCGCCGCCAACAGCGAGCGCATGCGCACCCTCGTCGGCTCGGTCGTCGCCGAACTCCCCCTTGACCGCGCCTGCCCCTGCGGCGAAGCCCTGAACGGCATCAAGCTCCCCTTCGAACTCCCCTGACCACCGTCCTCCAGCACTCTCCGCCCCACCTCCCCCTGGTCCATCAGCTCACCCAGCATCCGCGAGCCGTACCGTGTTGCGACCGACCTCATGGCCGACGGTCGCGACGCGGGCGCGCGTGCGCATAGCTGACGGTCGTGGCAAGAGCCGCGCGTGCGCGGCCATCCCGGGCCGCGACTCCTTCCCGGGGCCGCGACCCACGAGCCGACAGCTTGTGGCCGGGCACTCTCACCCCTTCGACAGGAGCCAGGCATCATGCAGGCCGCCGCACCTATGCGCGTCATCCGGATGCTCAGCCGACGTCGGCGGCTCGTGGCCGTCGCACTCGCCGCGCTGGGGACCGCGTGCGTCGGCCTGGCCGTCCGCCCGGCTCCTTCCGTCGCGGTCCTGGCCGCCGCGCACGACCTCGGGGGCGGAGCGCTGGCCGTGTCCGACGTGACCGTCGTTCACCTGCCCGAGGAGGCCGTCCCCGACGGCGCCCTCCGCCCGGGATCCCGGGTGGCCGGACGCGTTCTCACCGCCCCCGCCCGGCGCGGCGAGCCGATCACCGACCTGCGCCTGCTCGGTCCGGCCCTCATCGACGCCTACGGCCCTGGCCTGCTCGCCACCCCGGTGCGGGTCACGGACGCCGCTTCGGCCCGGTTGCTCCGGCCCGGTGACGTCATCGACGTCATCGCCTCATCATCCGCCTGGGACGACCTCGCCCCGCCTCCTGCGGCCGACCCGGCCACAAGCGCACCGCCGGACCACGGCGACGCGCCCAGTGCCACACCTGCCCGCACCTCTACGGCGGCGCAGGCCGTCACCGTCATCGCCGTACCCAGCGGGCCTCGCTGGAGCGGCGCTTCCACCGGCGACATGGCCGAGACCGGCGCCCTGGTCGTCCTGGCCACCACACCGGGCCAGGCCGCGCGCCTCGCCCAGGCCGGCACGGGCTCCCGCCTCTCGATCACCATCCACGGCCACACTCATTAACGGCCCACCGCACCCACACCCCCACGTCCACCGGTCAGCGAGCACGCCACACTGAGCCCACGAACCTGGCATCGCGAGACCCCGAGCTGAGCCACAGGCGGTTGACCGAACGGGCACGACTTCGACGAGAGACGAGAAGGGGTCCGCACTGGCTCTGAAGGTGGACGTCGAGGCACCCACGGGCGTCGTCCGCCGCCGGTCCAAGGGAAGCCGAGCCCCAGTCCCGGCCAGGACGTCCATCAGACCGAGCCAGTCCTACAACAACGACCCCAGCTTCGGGTCGTACTCCCAGTGCCAAGGCTCGAACGGACTGTGATAGGCCCAGTCGGGATGGATCCAGCCGAACCGCTTGCCGTTCGACTCGAGCCAGTTGAACTGCACCGAGCGGAAGGTCTGGACGCCGCCGCACAGGTCCACCGCCAGGCCGAGCCCGTGGTTGCTGCGCCCCGGCACCGCGGCGAACCCCGGCCGCCGATAGAAGATCGACTGCTGTTGCGCCAGGTTGCGGTAGCTGTCGGTCACGCAGATCGGCGTACCGAACTGCTTGCGGTAAGCCTCGCTGAGCGCGACGAACGCGATCGCCGCGTCGGCCCGCAACTCACGCCCCCGCTGCTGGAGTGGGCACAGCACGTCCGCCGGCAACAGCCCGTTCGGATACTGGGCCGCCGAACTCACCCGGGTCGGGTCACAGGCCGCGCCCGAGCGGCCGCCCTGGTTGACGCGCACGCCGAGCTTCACCAGCGTCTGCGACAGCGACTTCACAACGGTCGCGGACCGCTTCCTCAACGTGTCGATCTCCACGCTGAGCTGGGCCTCCACCAGCAGCTTGGTCGCCCGCAGATCCTGCGCCTCGCCGGCCAGTCTCTGCTGTTGCTGGTACAGCCGCCCGGCGTCCGCGAGTATCTCGTCCCGCCCGGACACCAGGTAGGTCATGTCGCTCAGCGCCCGCAGGCTCGCGTCGTCGCTGCCGTTGAGAAACGGGGCCATGTCACCGCCCGAAGGCTCCTGGTACAGCGACTGAACCAGGTCCGACAGCGGCTGTCGCATCTTGCCCAGTTGGAGGTTCGCCGTGCGCAACTGCTCCAACTTGCCCTTGAGCTCTTTGTCGGCCTTCGCCAGCGTCGTCTGGCGCTGCTCCAGCGCCTTGGTGGCGTCCGCGAGCGCTTGGGACGACTTCTCGGCCTCACGCCGCAGCTCTGTCAGGTTGGTCGGATCGGGTTTCCGGTCAGCCGTCTCGTGCGTGGCCGATCGCGCGTGCGCCGTACCGGGCGACGTCATACTGATGATGGAAATCATCGCCATAAGGACCGCGACCAGGCCCGCCGATCGAGGAGATGGCACGTTAAGACCCCTCCATTTGCGAACTTGTGACCTGCGCCCGCACGCACGTTACTACAGCGGACTGAGTGTCCGGGCCGGAGTCGCAAGAGCCGTTATGTACGGATCACGCCTTTTATGCCATCACCGCCCCACCACCCCACACACCGAACACCGTCACTTCAGCCCTCCCGTCACCCCCTGCACCCTCCCGTCACCACATCACTCGTAGTCCCCCGCCCTCGAGGCGTCGACCCGGCCCTTGTCCACGGCGACGTCACCTCCCCATCACCGACCAGCCAGCACCACTCCCCGACCGCCCCCCACCAGCGATTCCACCGACCTCGCGGATCTCGTCACCCACGTCCTCCCGTCACCTCACCTCCTCCCATCACCCTCGAATCGTCGGACCCAAGGTCCTCCGATCACCATCAGCGCCCCTGCGGCCTCCAGCCACGCCCGCCCCATCACCACATAGGCTGCGCCATCCCGGCCTCGCCGCCTCACCGCACAAGTCACCACGGCCTCCGGCCCCGCCGTCCTTCCCCATCACCCCACGGCGGCGCCCGTCACACCCCGGCCTCCGCCTCCCGCTGATCCCGGACCTCATCCGTTCTCCCGAAGACGGTCCTCCCAGAGATCGTCCTCCCGGGGACCGTCCGCCGTGGCGCTTCACAGGGTTCTTCACCCTTCGCATGCGCCTTCACGGCGTCGCCCGCTCCACTCCCACCCTCCGAATGGCGCTTGCCCCTCCATACCTCCAGCGCCCGCGCACTCCTCCCTGCCTGCGCACTCTGCTCTGCCTCCGGCCCGCGCGCTACCATCCGCGCATCCACGCCGCTTTCACCGCTCCCGCCGCTCCCGCCGCTTTCGCCGCTCCGCACGTCCGAGGAGCGCACCCCCGTGGGTTGCCTCGGCACCTGCGGGCCATCTAACGCCTGACGCGCCCGCCCTTCTGACAGATGCCGCAGCCGTCCGCCCTCCCACACCCGAGAAGAGCGCCCACCGTCCCCAGGCTGCCGACCACCGGCCGCAGCCCTCACATTCATCTCCGGCCGCGTCCCCAGCAGGACCGCCCGGCCATCCCTCTCCCCTGTACGCCGCAGCTCGTCCCCTCCTGGTTGACGGCCCCCGCGCCCAGCGTCACCACACCAACCCGCGCGCCCGCTCACCACCTGCCACACCACAGGACGCTGCCGGCCACCCCTCGTACACGCAGACTCTCGGCCTTGACTCTTCCCGCGCCTGACCGGCGGCGGTACGGCGCCCTCGTATACGAACTCAGCGTGCGGTGGCGCCGGCACCGGCGTGACGAAGTACGTGCCGGGAGCCTCCCGCAACCGCTCTACAGCCCTGACCTTCACCGAATGCCGGGTCCCGCCCCGCGCCTGCTGCTCGTACCCCGTCAACTCCGCCACGAGAAGTCCCACCGCGAGCATCGCCGGCGCCAACATGGCGAACACGAGCACCCCAGGCCGAACCCCGTGGCCCCTCTTCAGACTCTTACGTCGTCGCCCAGTCACGTTCCGTGACCATAGTCACAGACAGCTACGTCCCGTTGGCGGCATGTCAGCCCTTTACCCCCGCACATCGCATACATGAGAGACCACCCGCAAAGCCGAGCCCCGCCACGGCCCACACGGTGCTCGCCTTTCGGTACGCTTACACCACATCCCGCCTCCGTAGCTCAGGGGATAGAGCACCGCTCTCCTAAAGCGGGTGCCGCAGGTTCGAATCCTGCCGGGGGCACCGAGCTGACCTTGCATTTCATGACCTGACCTGCGGATTCTCACTCTCGGCGACATGTGCCCTCGTGCAGCCGTAGGCCATGGACAGCAGCCCTGAATCACCGTTCGCGGAATATGCACGGGATGATCTTGCATGCGTTAGGCCAGGTCAGCCCCGGGAATGCAGAAGGCCCCGGACGTTGCCGGGGCCTCGCGGGAGTGACGCCGATCATGTCTCCAGTGCCTTGCTGATCTGACCGTTGACCTGAGCACGCTGCCCGTCGATGCACTTTGCGTAGACGCGTAGGAGTACGTCAACGCCGTGACCGGCGCGCTGAGCTACCTCAGTCGGCGGTACACCGGCGTTCAGCCACAGGGAGACCGCGGCGTGCCGCAGGTCATACGGACGGGCCGCCAGTGGGGAGGCGACCTGTTCGGCGGTGAACGTCAGCCTCCTGGCCTCGCGCCAGACGGCGGAGTACGCCGAGGAGGAGAACGGCCGGCCCTTGCTCGTCCGGAAGAGCCTGCCGTCTTTCGCCGTGTCGTGGCTATCGATGTGCTGACGCAGAACGGCGACCAGCACCGGAGGGATCGGGATCTCCCGCGTGTCGTCCTTGGCTCGGTGCTTGAGACCACGTTCGTCGTGTGTCTCCCCTGAGTCCGTCCACCGCTTGTTCGCCTGTGGGCGCGCCCTCTCAAGGGTGATCAGGCCCCACCCATCGGCCGGTAGGTCGCAGTTCTGCCGACGCAGCCCCGCGGCTTCCTCCGGCCGCAGCGCCGCGTAGTACATACAGGCGAACATGGCCGTCATCCGCGCGCCGCGCGTCCGGCCCACCAGCTTCACAGCATCGAGCAAGGCCCGCGCCTGAGCCGGGCTGATCACCGTACGAGGATCGACGGCACCGACAGCCTTCGGAGGCTTCCACTTCACCGCGTGCAGTGGATTGGCGGACAGCTTCTTGAGCTCCACCGCGGATTCCATCATGTGATGGAGCACCGCCCGCTTACGCCGCACGGTGTTGGCCGCCGCAGGTTCGCCATCGAAGCGTAGAGCGATCGCATCGAGGGCCATCCGGATAACGGCAGGTTCCGCCAGGTCACCGAGAGGCAATGAGGCCGCTTCAAGCCAGCCGGACGCCACCTTGTGTTCCGGCCGCAATTCCCCGCGCCGTTTGCCGGGGAGAAAGGCGTACTCGCGCAGGACCGCGCGAAGATCCTCGTCGTCAGGCCTGCCCGGGACGTCCCTGACGAGCGCCGGCACCAGGGACAGCAGTGCGTAGGTCATCGTCTCGCGCGTCCGCGCCGCCGTGTGGACCCAGCGGGAAGCCATGTAGGACTGGGCGAACTCGAAGAAGGTCGGCCCCGTATCGGCAGCCATGGCCATCGACTCGGGAAGACCCGTCCCCAGGTCGAATGCCTCACCCCGCTTGGCCGCTTGCCGCAGGTCCGAAACGAAGTTCTCGGCGAGGGCTTTCGTGCGGAAGGTCTTGGACTTTTCCTTAGGACCGACCTTCCAGCGGGTCACATACGAAGGGGTCTTGCTTGAGGCGTTGCGGCGGATGTCCCAGAACTTCACGTCGTAGGAGGTATTCACGCAGCCTCCCGGAGGGATTCGAGCCAGACGACGAGGTCGCTTCGCCACACGCGGAGTTCACCGTTCGGGAGCTTGACGCACTTGGGCGCGTGACGCAGCTCCCGCCAGCGGTAAAAGGTCCGGCGAGAGACCCCGCCCAGTTCTTCGAGGACCTGGGGAAGGGTCAGCAGCTCGTCTCGGCGATTCATCGGGCACCTGCCGAACCGCCGCCGGACGCAGGGGACGTTAGAGCAGCGGCGAGAAGCTGTTCGTCGGCGGCAAGGCCGCGGCCGGCATAGGTCCAACGAGCGATGATGACCGGCTTATCCTCCGCGAGGATCGGCAGGCGCCCGGTGCTGATCTCCTCCTGCCGCGCATGGTGGGCCCGTAGTGAGCGGAGGTCACCGATGGTGAGGGAGTAGCGGCGGCTTCTGGTGGAGAAGTGGCCGCGGTAGCCCAGCATGTGAGCCCAATGGTCAAGGCGGTGCTCGGCCAGGTGGGACAAGGCCCCGAGGCGGAAGCATTCGGCGATCAGCCGCCGGGGGTGGTCACGAAGCCCGAGGGTGGACAGGTCTTCCAGCGAATAGATGCGCCGGTCAAGGGTGCCGACGCATTCGGCCGCCTTGGTGGCGTACTTGGCGACGTAGGCGGCAACGGCCTGTTCGGTCAGGTCCCCGCCGGAAGTGATCGGCCGGATGTCGAGTTGCCGGCCCCAGCGCAGGACCCGTACCGGCTCGTCCGAGGTGGTGGAGATCCTGGCGGAGACGGCCGGAGTGGCACCCTGAACGGCGGCCGTCAGTACGTCGGTGGTGGCCCAGGCCGGAGGCGGAGACGTCGGCCCGTCGGGTCCGTCGAGGCGGATGACAGCGTGCAGGTGGACGACGCCGCGGCGCTGGTATTCGGCGACCTTAGCGAAGGACAGGACCAGGTGCCCTCGTAGTTCGCGAAGGCTGAGCCCGCCGGCCGTCGCGAGCCTGCGGCGCAGGGCGTCGGCGAATCGCACCCACAGCAGGGGAGCCACGGCGTTGAACAGCACTGAGCCGGTGTAGTCGTAACAGTCCGGGCACAGCGGTTCGCCGAGGACCTCATCGGTGGCGCGATGCCGTGCCGTGCAGGAGATCATTCGCCCGTGTGGACAGGGGGTGGCGTCCCGTCGGGGGTGGCAGGGCAGGACCTTGCCGTTGTTCTCTCGCCGGGTGTGTACCTGTCCGAACGAGGGTGCGGTGAGGGTGACGAACAGGCACGGGTGATCGCTGACCGAGGCCGGGACGCCCTTGCCGCCGATCAGGCCGGCGCGGATGAGCTGGTAGGTGTCGCCGCGGTAGGTTTTGGCGCACGCGGGGCAACGGGTTGCGCGCCGGGTCTTGCAGGGCAGGCGGAGCACGCCGCCGGGTTCGTTGTGGGTGGTGTAGGTGTGCAGGCGCCGGCCGGTGGCGGGGTCGACGTGCAGGACGGTGCCACGCATGTTGATGGGCTGTCGGCAGCCGCCGGTCCGGCGGATCTGGGCGGCCCACCGGTCGTAGTCGGAACTGTCGAGACGGGCGACCATGCCGGCGATCGCGTGCGGATCAATGGTCGATGCGGGCAAGATGGAGTCCTCCTTTCGCTCGTACGGGTGGAGGGATGGCCCCCGACCTGGCAGGCGTCTTGGCGGATGTACGGCCAGGCCGGGGGCAGCCTGGGGCTATGCCCCGAGGTTGTCGATGCCGCTGCCGAAGCAGTCGGCGCAGGTGGCGCCGAGGCTGTCGATCCCGGTGCCGTTGCAGGTGCAGCAGCGGTAACGGATGACCATCACCTCGTCTGCTGTGTCGGTCTCAGACATGCTCGTAAAGAGGGTCGTCGTCGGGGATGACGCAGCCCACGTAGCTGGATTCGGCCTTGTATCGGGCGCTACGTTCAGCCAGCACCGCCACCGCCCGGTACGCGACCGGGCCGAACATGATCGAAGTACCGTAGTGACCGCTGTGGAGGTGATCGGCCTCGATCTCGCTGCCGAGGTAGGCGGCGACTTTGTCGATGTCGGCGCACATCTGGGAGTCGGCGGTGCGGCGGGGGAAGTAGTAGGCGGTCACCTCGTAGGACGGGGTGGGGATGTCGGGGTTGGTGTCGAGGAAGTCGGCCAGGTCTCGAAGGCCGGAGATCAACACGGTCCGGTCGATCATGATGAGTTCTCCCTTCCCTAGGTGGGTTCCGATGCGGTGCGCAGGTGGCGCAGTAGGTCGGAGGCGAGTTGGTTGGACACGCCCAGGCGGGCGCGGAGCGTGTCGCGGTTGATCGGTTTGTGGTGTTGGGCGTGGTAGTCGGTGGCGAGCTTGCGGGCGTAGTCGAGGAGTTCCGGGGACGGTCCTGACCGGTCGTCCTTGTCGTCCTGGTGACCGGGGACGAGTTCGGGGACCGTCGAGGACGACGGGACGGGTTCCGGTGAGGACGGGGACGAGGGGCATATGGCCGAGGACGGGAGCAGGGACGACTCTGGGGACGGCGCCGGGCGCGGCCCGGTGGAGCGGCGTTCGAGCATGGAGACCGCGACGAGGAACGCGCCGGCCGGGGTGGCCGCGACCAGCCAGCCCCATGCGGATGGTTGGGCTTGGTGGAGGTTGGCGGCCAGGGACAGGACGACGCCGCCGGTCAGGACGAGGGTCGGCCAGGAGACCCAGCCCGTATGGGCGCGTCCGGTCTTCTTGTCGCGTTGGCGTTCGCGGGCGGCCATGACGCAGGTGAAGTCGACGCAGACGGCGATGGCCCAGGCCATCCAGCCGTGTTGGCCGTGGGCGATGGCGGTGTCGCGGATGTGGGTGAACGATCCGGCGCCGGCGATGGCCGCCAGGATGATGACCGGTCCGGAGTCGGCCAGCCAACCGGCGAAGCGTCGCATCGTCTCCCCCTTTCTGATCAGCAGCAGCGGGTACGGGTCAGTGGTCCAGCAGGACGGGGATGTCGGTCTCGGTCACCTCCCCGCGGTACTCAGGCGCGGCGAGGTCGTCCCACGAGGGGGTCAGGTGCGCGTAGGTGCGGGCGGTGTGTTCGGCGATGTGCTCGGCCACGTAGAACGAGCGAGCCCGGTACCACTGGCCGTCTTGGGAGGCGACGATGGCGACGCCGGGTGTCTCGGCCGGGATGGCGCGGGCGGAGACCAGCGCGGCGGGGTCGAGGTCTCCGAGGGTCATGGTCGCGGTTTCGGGGTCGTTGACCCGATGGCAGATCCGCCCTGAGCACTGCGCCCGGAGAGCGGTGACGCCGGGGCCGAGGTCGGAGCCGATCCGCTGTCCGCACAGGAACAGGTAGATGCCGAAGGCCCGTCCGAGCTGGGCGATGCGCAGCAGTGCCGTCGAGGTCTTGGCGATCTCGTCTTTCTCGGACTTGTCGGCCATCAGGTACAGCTCGGCCAGTTCATCGACCAGGACGACGACCGGCACCGGCCGTAGCGCCGCCGGGAGCTGCCAGATGTTGCGGGCGCCGCCAGCGCGGCACAGGCCCATCCGATCGAGCATCAGGGCGGCCAGGTCACCGAGAAGCGCGACCGACTCCGGGCGGTTGGTGGCCAGCGCCGACAGGCGAGGAGCGTACGGGGCGAACTCGACGCCGCCCTTGAGGTCGAAGCCGACCAGGGCGACCGGTTGCGGGGCCAGCCCGACGATCAGCGCGTTGGCGAGGTTCGACTTACCGGACTGGGTGGCGCCCGCGTTCAGCCAGTGCGGGACGGTGCGGAAGTCGAGCGTCCATGGCCCGCCGGTCTCCAGTTTGCCGACGATGACCGTCAGCAGTTCCCCGGAGGCCGGCAGGGTGTCGAGGCGGACCAGCGGGTCACGGATCGTCACGGCGAGCACGATCCGTCCGGGGCGTGGGGAGGAGACTCGGACGGCGTGCACGCCCCAGGAGTGCGCGAGCCGTTCGGCGGCTTGGCTGTAATCGGCCGGGATCTGCCCTTCCAGGAGGCGGACGGTGACGCGCCAGCCGTGCCGCGTGGGTAACGGCAGCCACATCCACGGCTTGACGTCGACGGCCACCCGCTGGAAGCGCCGGCGAACCTTGACGATGCCGGTCGAGGCGACTGCGCGAGGAACGACGGTGAACCACCAGCGCTGTTGTTTCTTGGTCAAGCCGCAGCCGAGGGCGACCTTGCGCCAGGTGGCGCGCACGCTGATCGCGGTGAGGGTGTAGCCGACGAGCAGCCAGTACGACCGGTAATGCCAGCGCCGCCAGGTCCACAGCGCGGTGAGCAGCGCGGCCAGGTAGGCGAGCGTCCCGAAGAGCAGGTGCGGCAGGTCAGGCACGGGCACCCACTCCGGCGGGGGTGAAGGAAGTGGCGCGGTAGGAGATGCCCCACCGCTGGCCCATCTCCCAGACGTAGCCGACCAGGCCGACCGGGATCACCTCGTCCCCTGGGGAGACCGAGGAGTCGCCGGACAAGCCGACCTTGACCAGCTCGATCCGGCCGGTCTCGTCCTCCACCAGTAGGACGACCTCGTGAACGATCTGGCCGTCCTTGTCCTTCTTGATCTCGCCAGTGTCCTGGTTGACCAGGCGGGGCCGGGGCGCCTTCACGCAGGTGAAGCTCAGCCTGTTGGTGTCGACGGGGATCGGGATGTTGCGCATGGGATGGACCTCCTTCTCTCGGTTACCTAGGCCAACATAGTTAACCTAGTTGGCTCGGTTGTCAATGACATCGTGGTTGGCTTGGTCGCCGGTGGTGTGCTGAACTTGGGGAATGGTCAAGAAGACCGGCCGCCCCGGGTACCTGCAGATCGCCGATGAACTGCGCGAGCAGATCCGCCGCGGGACGTTGGCGCCGGGCGATCCGCTGCCCTCGACGGCCCGGCTTTCCGAGGACTACGACGCGTCGCTGTCGGTGGTGAAGATGGCGGTCGGCATCCTGCGCAACGAAGGGCTGGTCATCGGCCAGCAGGGCAAAGGCGTGTACGTCCGCGAGATCGACACCACCGTCGGCCACACCCCTGCCGCCACCGCCGACGAGCTGACCGAGATCCGCGCGTCCATCAAAGAGCTGACCGAGCGGCTGGAACGGGTGGAATCGGCGCTGTCGCAGCAGTCCGGCAAGCCCCGCCGCTCATCGCGAAGCTGACCTTCGCCCCACCCGCCTCGTCGCCGCCGCATTCCGGCCGGTTGTCGCGGACGTGGACGCCCATGACTCGCCGGGCGAACGCCGAGGAGTGCGACGCCGGCTTGACCGGCAGGTGCATCCGCCGCTCCTCCTGGCGGACGCCGACCAGCACGACCAGGAAGGCGACCATTCCGGCGACGCCCAGCCCAATCACGGCCAGCGGGAACAGCGTGTTCATGACCAGATCACCCCAGCGCCGTGCGAGGCCACGGCCAGGCCGATGATGGTCGCCATCAGCACGACGGCCGCCGCGGCGCCGGGGCCGGTGGTGCCGGGACGGCGGGGGCGACCGGCCGGGCGGGTGCTGCCGCCGCGGCCCTTGCGCCGCTTGGCCTGACGGCGCTGCCACCGGAGAACGGCCGTGCACTTACGGCAGGCGCCGGCCCCCTCGGGCATCCGGGCGCCGCACGCGCACGGTGGGGTCTCGTCCAGGGGAGGGATTTCGTCGGTCATCTGCGTTTTCTCCTCTCGTCTCACGGTCGGTTTCGTGGTGCGAGATGAGGATGCGACGCAACGTAGGGACGAGATCACTACACGACTGGACGTGTGCAAGACGTCCCGACTAGGGTTTTGGCGTCCCTGGACGTCCTTACGGGCAGGTGAGATGGCCAACGAGCGGTTGCGCGCGGCGCTTTTAGAACGTGGCGTCACGATCGGCGACCTGGCCACGGTGACCGAGGTTGACCCCAAAACCGTCGAACGGTGGGTCACCCAGGCACGTCGCCCCTATCGCAAACACCGCTACGCGATCGCCACGTTTCTCCAGGTAGACGAGTCCTACCTATGGCCAGACGCGCTCACCCCCGAGCAGGTCACCGCGGCCGGCGAAAGCGAGATCATCCACGTCTACCCGCACCGCTGGGCCGTCCCCCGAGACATCTGGGGACGTCTGTTCACCGAGGCCAAGCGAGAGATCGGCGTCCTGGTCTACAGCGGCATGTTCCTGGCTGACGACGCGGGCATGATCAAGCTTCTCGGCGACAAGGCCGCCGGTGGCGTGCAGGTGCGAATTCTGCTGGGCGATCCCGACTCCCCCGAGGTCGCGAGGCGTGGTGCTGATGAGGGCATCGACGACGCCATGGCGGCCAAGGTGCGCAACGCCCTGGTGCTCTACCGGCCGATCCGCGACATCGAAGGCGTGGAGATCCGACTGCACGGCACGACCCTCTACAACTCGATCTACCGCACTGACGACCAGTTCCTCGTCAACCCGCACGTGTACGGCCAGCCCGCCGCCAACGCCCCAGTCCTGCACCTGAAGAAGGTGATCGGCGGGGACATGGTCGCCACCTACGCGGCCAGCTTCGAACAGGTGTGGGAGCAGGCCCGCCCGGTAGAGTCCTGATCATGGCCCGCCGCATCGACTTCTACGACGCCCCTGACGCTCCCAAGGCCAACAGCCTGGTCCCCTCGGTCAACGTCGTGGTTACCAACGAGGCCGGCGACATCTTGATGATCCGCCGCTCCGACAACGACAACTGGGCCGTCCCCGGCGGAGCCATCGACCTCGGCGAGTCCATCCCGCAGGCCGCGGTACGCGAAACCCGCGAGGAAACCGGCATCGAATGCGAGATCACCGGCATCGTCGGCACCTACAGCGACCCCAAGCACGTGATCCTCTATACCAGCAACGGCGAGGCCCGGCAGGAGTTCTCCATCGTGCTCACCGCGCGCGCCGTCAGTGGCGAGCCGACGGCGAGTGATGAGTCACGCGAGGTGCGCTGGGTAAGCCGTGATCAGATAGAACGGCTTGGCATGGATCGCTCGATGCGGCTGCGTATCGGCCACTATCTCAGCGGTGCCGGCGGACCGTACATCGGCTGACGCCATCCGGTCCTCGATCGCGCGCACGGCCGACATGATGCACGGGGTCGCCTTGGCGATGGTGGCGGTGACCAGGTCTTCCGGGCCGTAGCGCTCACGGATCTCGGCCAGCCGGTCAACAGCCTTGATCGGCACCCCATCGGGGCTGGTGGTCATGTCGCAGTAGGTGATCGCCTCGACCAGATCCGGCCGCTGTTTGGGGAACTCCCCCTGCAGGATGTCCAGCAGGCCGCGGTCACCGGCCTCGATCTCCGCACACGTATGGTGCGCGACCAGCTTGCACAGCAGCTCATCGGCGCCGTGGACATCCCGCAGATAGCGCGCCCCATCGATGGGATGAAAGCCGACATCCACCAAGTCCGGGGCGTAACCGATGTCGTGCAGATAGGCCGCCATCGCCAGCAGTTCGGCGTCCTTGCCCAGGATCGGGGCGAGCTGTTCAGCCCGCCGGCCGACCCCGAGCGAGTGCTCCCACCGACGCGGGAGCACGTCTTGCAGCGTCTTTCGTGCCAGCTCACGAGCCCAGGCGATGTTGATGTCCCTCATGTGGCTTACCATCGCAGGCACCTTCCGCCCCGAGCTAGGGATCTGACTTAGACGTCTTGAGACGTCCTTCCCAGTCGGGACGGACGAAACGGCCCTTGCCGTGAACCGCGACGATCAGCCCCTCGCTCTCCAGTACCCCGAGCGCCTGACGGACCGTAGTACGCGAGGCCGCGTAGTGCCGGCGCAGGTCCCGTTCACTGGACACTTTGCCCGCCAACGGCAACCGACCACACTCGATCTGCGCGCGCAGCTCTGCCGCGATCGCCTGATATAGGTACTCCCGATCCAGGTGGCGGATCTCCTCGCGCAGCACCAGGTAGCCCTTGGAGCGGATGGTGACCAGGAGGTTCTCCTCCACCAGGACGCCCAGCGCACGCCGGACCGTGTTGCGGGCAACCCCGTACTCCTTGCTCAGTGCCGTTTCCGACGGCAGGTAGGTGCCGACCGGATACGCGCCGGAGGTGATCCGTTCGCGTAGCCGATCGGCGAGCTGCGAGTACACCCGCCACCCGGTCAGCCACCGACCGACCGCACCGCCGCCCACCGGTTGGCCGGCCTCTAAGTCGGTCACGACTGGTAGGCGTCGAGGATCTTGTGCAGGTCCGTCTGTTCCCCCTCATGCCACCCCGCCTGTGTGGCAGCGGCGATGACCTCGGCCGCGCCGTCCAGGTCGTGGCAGGACGTCCGCTCGTCGTTGCGCGACCCCCAGAAGAACCACAGGAAGGCCAGGTGCGCATACACCCGGCGCGGACGAAGGTGAATGTCGAACACCTCCAGACACGGCCGGTCGTCCTGATCGGACAGGTGATGGACCTCCACACCACGCCATACGAGCCTGTCCCTGAGTCCCAGCAGGTGCCGGTCCATGACCGGCCGTTCCCGCTCGTCGAACTTGCCCATCGGCATCCCTTCCGCTCTCGCGCCCCGCTCTTGTCGCGGTCACGCTGGGTGCCAATGAGCCTGCTCTCGACCAGGGAACTTCTACACCGCTCTTAGGGACGTCTAGGGACGTCTTGTGTTAGCTTCGCGATGCCGGTGCATCCGTTAAGGAGGGGACCCGCATGAACGACAACCTCCGTCACGCCCTCGCCCAAGCCCGCATGCGCACCATCGACGTCGCCGCGAGCCTCGCCGTGGACCCCAAGACCGTCGACCGATGGTTGAAGGGACGCATCCCCCACCCCCGCCACCGCTGGGCCGTCGCCGACCTCCTCAACTTGGACGAGTCCGACCTGTGGCCCGAGGCCGCCAACCCGCACCGCCCCATCGCCCCCGACGTCAAAGCCGTCTACCCCCACCGCTGGGCCGTCCCCCAAGCCCTCTGGCGCCAACTCTTCGCCACCGCCCGCCAGCAGATCGACATCCTCGTCTACAGCGGCCTGTTCCTCGCCGAAAACGCCGGCATCCTCCACCTCATCGCCGAACGAGCCCAAGCCGGCGCCCGCGTCCGCATCATGCTCGGAGACCCCACCAGCCCCCACGTCGCCGCCCGCGGCACCGACGAAGGCATCGGCCCCGACGTCATGATCGCCCGCATCAAGAACGCCGCCAAGCTCTACGGACCACTACAAGCCATCGACGGAGCAGAAATCCGCCTCCACCGCACGGTGCTCTACAACTCCATCTACCGCGCAGACGACGACCTACTCGTCAACCTCCACACCTACGGCACCCCCGCCGCCCAAGCCCCCGTCATGCACATCCACGCCCAAGACGACACCAGCACGGCAACCACGTATCTGACCAGCATCGAACGCACATGGAGCGAGGCCACCGCACCCGGCCACCTGCTCACAGCAGCCAGCACCACCAAGATCGAAAAGTAACTTATCTGTACGTCTATTAAAGGCGGCCCGCTACGCGGCCCGCCGGGCGCGTGGGTCGGTCTGCGTGCCCGGCTGCGGCTCTTCGGCCGGTCCGGGCACGCACCGCCCACGCGCCCGTAAGGCGGGCAAGAGAGTAGCCACCCAAGGCCGTGACGATCGCTCACTTTGGATCTCATCGCACTGGCTAGGGTGATCGCTGCCGCACGGCTTCCGGTGCTAATGACGATAGGCTGGCAAGCACTGGCGCTCCTGGCCGTTCTCGACGCCGCCTGCCAAGCCGCAGCCGACCTTTACCAGGCCACCATCGCGACCACGACATCGTCACCAGCTTCCCCGGCCTGGGGGAGCTCACCGCGGCCCGACTGTTCGCCGAGATCGGCGACGATCGCACCCGTTTCGCCGCCGCCCGCGCGCTCAAAACCGACGCTGGAGCCGCCCCGATCACCCGCGCCAGCGGACGTAGCCGAGCCGTCGTCCACAGTCAGGTCAAGAATCACCGTCTGGATGCCGTCGGCTACATCTGGGCCTGCGCCAGCCTGACCGCCTCACCCGGCGCCCCGCACCCGCTACGACCGGCGCAAAGAGCACGGCGACCGGCCCTCCGCCGCACCGCGCAACCTCTACAACCGCTTCCTCGGCTTCCGTTCCACTGCCTGGCCACCCGCCAGACCTACAGCGAACACCTCGCCTTTCCCGTCACCGCTCCTGGGGGCTCCACCGCCCCCAGACCCCCGCGAACCGCGGCAGCCGTCGACGCCTGATCTCATTGATCGCAGCCCGCCGCAGCGTCGCCGGCCACCACGGACCGAGCACGCTTGACACCGCCGCCGATCGGATGTGTCGGGCTTGGCGGCCCTGCGCTCCGGTTCCGCTTGCCATCGGGACTACCCGGGTGCATTCCTGAAATCAGAATCGTCAGCGTCACCGACGTGCTGATATTGCCGGCCTTGCTTCCACGTGCACGCATCGGCCTTATCCTGTACGACCTATAATGCTAGTACTTTAGCGTGTCGAGAGGGCTTAGTATGGTCAGAGAGCCGACGAATTCAATGAATATGTGATATCGATGCCGCTATCTTCGAGCCAGGCCGCTTTTCCCTATGGACAGGGACGCCAGCCAGGAGCAGTGTGGTGGTGTGGATGTGGCGAAGGTCGTGGAGCCGGGCGTGCGGGAGCGGTTCCGTGGGCTTGGGTCCGCTGGCCGGGTTGTTGTAGCGGCAGATCATGGTGGCGATGAGCGAGCTGACCGTGTCCGGATACACCGGTTCACCCCAGCCGGTCGTAGACACGTGATCCTTTGCCCCATTCCACTCGGCCCCGATCACCAGCTTGTCTGCGGCCTGCTTGGCGTGCTGGGCCTTGAGGACCTTGCCCGTCCCGTCATCGAGGCTGACGATGCGCTTCCAGCCGCTCTTGATGGTCCCTCGATCCTCTCCCCATCGATGAAGGAGTATCTGTACGAGAGCAAGGGCGCCCCGCAAGCGTGGCGCCGGCCGGCCGTGCCCGGCTCTGCGAGTCGGACATGTGGCCTGTTCCGTCCGGCCCTGTATCGCAGCCCGGTCAGCACGTCCGGCAGTGCGGGCGCTGAGAAAGCTGAGCGCTTGCACTCGAGACGCCACGGCCGTCGATCGGCAGCTGGGGCTGGCACACGGCTGGTCCGTGTATGCCCAAATCGGAGCGCCTGGATGAGGACCTGTATAAGGTGGGGTTACCACCACTCTTAAGATACGGGAGGATCACAAGTGACAATTACTCCGCTTGAGAAGTCGGGATCGTCCAGCTTTTCCATTCCCGATATTGTAGCGGCTGCCGAAATAGGGCGAATTCGAGTTCCAACCTTCCAGCGGCAATTCATATGGAACGCTGGGGATGTTCGCGACTTGTTTGACAGCTTGTACAGAGGTTTTCCTGTTGGGACGATGCTCCTATGGAGTCGCATCTCACCTGCAGGTCGAGTTCAGCTGGGGCCTATCCAATTCGATGCAGAGGAAAGAAGTGACGCCCTCTGGGTAGTGGATGGCCAGCAAAGAATAATTAGCCTGTTCGCATCCCTAACCAAAAAGTTTGAGATAGATGATGCGCGCTTCCAGGTAAGTTTCGATCTCAAGACGCAAAAGTTCGTTACGCCTCGAAAAGGAGTCGTAATTCCCCACCAGATCCCCGTCAGAGAAGCTATAGAAACCCGCACGCTTCAAGCCTGGCTGCGAAACAATTGGGATGAGCTGACCCCTGACGATTACGATACTGCAGATCAACTTGTTGGTCAGCTCCGAGATTATCGGATCCCAGCGTACATCGTCAGCGAAAATGATCAGGACCTCCTCCGCGAAGTATTCGATCGAGTGAATTCGGCCGGAAAGCCAATTAGCAGAGCGCAAGTTTTTCATGCCCTGTTCGGCGGCGAAGAAGATCTGGCAAGTCCCGCGTCCGTTGTTTCAGAACTCGAGCGGCTCAATTTCGGGAAGCTTGAAGAGAACCGAATCGTCCAGAGTGTTCTCGCTCTGCGAGGCGGTGACGTGGCTCGTGATATTCATGACGAGTTCAGAGGTGGAGAAGACCCGGCTGATTGGTTCGACAAGACTGAGGAAGCCCTGCGTCTAACCATCGCATTCCTTCGTTCAGAGGGTGTGCCGCATATTCGCGCAATGCCAAACACATTCCCATTGCCAGTCCTGGCTGTATTTTTCCATCTCCATCCAAATCCCGAACCGTGGATTGTCCGTCTCCTGAGCCGATGGCTTTGGCGCGGATGGGTACATGGGTTCGGCCAAGAAAGCGGGCAAACACCGACTCTTCGACGCGCGATTCGCTCAGTCAATCCCGATTATCGGGAACCAGAGAACGCTCCGAGTGCCTTCGATGCCGTAAAATCTCTGCTTGAAGTCACACCTGATCGTGAAGTGCCAAATCTCGACATGAGATCCTTCAACACAAAGTCGGCGAATAGTCGTCTAATCGCTCTTGCTCTCGCTTCTCTAAAGCCCCTCGATGACCTAGGTCGCGAGATCAACCTCGCAAGCGAGTTGGAGAGCAAAGGGCTCGACGCAGTTACTGAATTTACGCGCAATAATCGATCGCGTGCTGGTGCTCGCGGTTTCTGGCTGAGTTCATCACCATCAATCACAACAGTCACCGACGAGTCAATTCTCGCCTCTCACGCTGTTACCCCGACCGCGCTGGAGTTGCTGCGTACTGGTAATAGGGAAGGATTTGTGAGCTCAAGGGAGGAGGATATAAAAAACCTAGTTATTGGCTTCATCGGCAACCTCATTGAACCAAGTTCTCCTATCCGCCCCCCGCTAACGGAACTAATATCATTGGCGACAGCGGAGGATGAGTCCTAATGTCATCGGATGCAGCTTTGGCAATTCAGCTTCAGCGTCCGGATGGTAGTTGGGTCGATGTTGGCTGGCTTGAGAGACGCGACCAAACGAATTGGTTCTCTTTCTCAGAGCAATATTGGCGAGTTAGAGATCGGCCAGTTCTGGGCCAAGCATTTGAGGAGTCTGGCTTCCGTTGGAAAAGCCAGTCTACAGTGGCTCTTCCCAGGTGGTTCTCCCATCTGTTGCCGGAAGGGCGCTTGCGTGAAGCTGTAGCGAAAGCAGCGCAGGTAAACGTGGCGCGAGAGTTCGAATTGATTTCAAGACTGGGTTTGAGTGATCTTCCTGGTGGCATCCGTGCCTTTGCTGTCCAGGATAGGGAAGTAACGATCGTACCTTCGAAGGATGAGGGCGACGAAGGTGCCAGCAACCCTCTCCTGAAATTCAGCTTGGACGGTGCACAACTTAAATTCTCCTTGTACGGAAACAAGAAGGGGCTTACTGTCCCCGTTAAGGGGCAGGCCGGAAACTTTATTGTTAAGTTTCCCGACAATCGGCCCGGATTCGACGGCGTTCCTGAGACGGAGGCGGCGAGCCTTTGTCTTGCCAAAGCGATCGGGATTTCAACTCCGGAATTCTTTCTGATTGATCCCAGCACCATTGATGGGCTGGAGGAGTGGGCTCCAAAGGGGGGCGCAGGGCAGGCGCTAGCCGTTAGAAGGTTCGATCGGCTGACGGAACAGCGAAGAGTTCACATGGAAGAACTTGCGCAAGTTCTAGATATTCCTACTGCCAATCATAACGCAAAGTACGATAAAGCAAACTTCGAAGTCGTCGCAGTTGTCATTGGAGGAATCGTCGAAGTTAGTGCAGTCGGCGAAGTTGTCGACAGGATCGTGTTGAACGTTCTACTCGGGAACGGAGATGCACATCTAAAGAATTGGGCTTTTATTTATCCGGACGGCAGGAACCCAAAGCTTAGCCCCGTCTATGACATTTTGCCAACCGTTCTATTCTTTCCTGCAGACGATTTGGGTATGAATCTAGGAAAGACTAAGAAGTTTTCGCTTATCACTCCTTCTCACTTTGAAGAATTGGGTCGACGGTCCGGATTTGGCGCGTCCGAGGCATCCGACAGGGCGAGATTGGCCGTCGAGAAGATCATGGCCCACTGGTCAATCATGAAAGAGTATCTCCCCAAGGATCGCTTTTATGCGCTCGATAAACGTTTGAAACAACTTTCGCTGGTCAGATTTAAATAGGTCAAATCCGAACTGCGCAGCCTTAGTGTTGGACATTCGCCAGCTTTCCCACGCTCTGTCGCGCATCGGCACTGTGAACCCTGCCCGGTGATCTGCCCGGTTGGGTGCCGCTCAGCGGTCATCACCTCGACGCCGTGGACGTATCCCGGGTAGGGCCGCAATGTGATGTCCAGCCGCGCTTGGCGAATCGCCTCATCCCTGCTCCTGGCAGGGCACGCAGCGCGTCGAGCAGTCGCTCCCGGGCAACGGTGAGCATGTTGGTGACGCCGTATGCCCCGCGAGTACCGTCACCGCTGTCGACGCGCCGGTGCGACACGTCCACAGCGGCTCCTCTGTATCGAACTGGGTGTGGCTGGTCATGACTGCCGGCACCTGCGGGGACGGGCCTGTTCCAAGTTCCATGAGTGCCAGGATGGGAAACCGAATGGGACGGAGGAACTTCGTCAAGGACGGATAGAGGACGTCCTACGTGACAGACAAGCGTCCCGCGACAGAACGCGCGTCCGTTCAACAGGCCAGGCCGAGATCATCCAATCTGCTGTCTGCGAAGCATATGCGAAATGATCAAGAACGTCTTAAGCTTGGTATCAGCCATAACCGCAGATCAGCAGACCTATGCGTCCGTGATCACAACCGCTCTCCTAAAGCGGGTGCCGCAGGTTCGAATCCTGCCGGGGGCACTCACCTGACCAGTCACTATGTCCCCCACCAGGGCATCCCTTGATCGATACCGGTTAACCCAAAAGCAGCCGTAGGCCGCCATATGCAGCCGTAGGTCAATGATCGCGAACCATGTGCGAACCACTCCCGGCAATGTTCGCCCAGGTCGCGCCGGGAACGCGAAAGGCCCCGGAATGGTCCGGGGCCATGGTACGCAGAGTTGTGGGTCATTCGTTGAGCGCATCAGAGATCTTGCCGTTGGCCCGCGCCTGCTGCCCCTCGATGCACTTGGCGTAGACGCGTAGCAGCACGTCAACGCTGTGGCCAGCCCGCTCGGCTACCTCGGTAGCTGGTACCCCGGCGTTCAGCCACAGCGAGACGGCGGCATGCCGCAGGTCGTACGGCCGAGCCGCCAGCGGTGAGGCCGCCTGCTCCGCCGTGAAGGCCACTCGGCGTGCCTGCTGCCAGACGCCCGAGTACGCAGATGAGGAGAACGGGCGCCCCTTGGCGGTGCGGAACAGACGACCGTCGGGAGCGACACCGTAGCGATCAATGTGCTCCCGCAGAATCGTGACCAGGACGGGAGGGACGGAAACCAGGCGGGTTTCATCCTTGGCCCGGTGCTTAAGGCCCCGGGAGTCGTGGGTCTCCCCCGAGTTGGTCCATCTCTTGTTGGCCTGCGGCCGGGCCTTCTCGACCGTCAGCAGCCCCCAGCCCTGTTCGGGAAGGTCGCAGTTCTGGCGGCGCAAGCCCGCGGCTTCCTCAGGACGAAGCGCCGCGTAGTACATGCAGGCGAACATGCCGTGCAGCCGCCGACCCCGGGTCCGACCGATACCAGGGACCGCCGCCAGCAGCGCACGGGCCTGTTCGGGATTGACGACGGTACGGGGGTCGACGGCGCCAGCGGTCTTGGGGGGAGTCCACTTGATCGCGTGCAGCGGGTGCCTTGCGGTACGGGTCGGCTTGCCACCGAATGACATGGCGACCTGGTCGGGGCCCTCTCTGACCAGGCTGTCCACGGCTACCCAATACGGCCCGACGGCCGATCCGAAAGGCCGCCGAGCAGGGCGAATTGGCTCAGCTCTCCTGGTCGAGGAAGGCGAGGGTGACTGCTGCGAAGAGCGGGGACAGGAAGATGTCGTAGTGCGTGAGACCGGGCAGGATCGCCAGTGCGTGTCCGCCCTTGGGCCGGGACTCGCCCTGCCAGCCACCGTCGCGCAGGCCGCCGTCGAGGAGTTTGAAGACCTCGGCGTAGTGGCTCGGCGGTGCCATGTCGGCATCGGCGGCGACTACGAGCGTCGGCATCTGCAGGCCGCGCACTTCTTCGGTGAAGTCGAAGTCCTTCGCCAGAGCCTCGCCGATCTTGTCGAGCAGCTTCGGGAAGTCCTCGGGACGGGGTGCCACCCGCTGGTAGAGCTCGTACATCGGGGTGTCCTTCATGAATTCGGCGGCCGCCCCGCTCACCTGGACCTGCTGCTGGAGGATCTCCGGATAGATTGCGTCGCGGCTGATGTTCGCCGACGCCGTCACCAGGCGGCCCACCTTCTCCGGGTACTTGATCGCGACCTGGAGCGCCACCCCGCCGCCGAGGGAGTAGCCGACCACGTCCGGCTTCTGCAGGCCGAGGTGGTCGATGAGCGCGGCGATGTCATCGGCCATCAGCCGGATGTCGAGCGGTCGGTCGATGTCGGCGGTCCGGCCGTGCCCCTGTAGGTCGACAGCGACGACCTGGTGGTGGTCGGCCAGGGTGGGAAGGATCGGCTCGAACATCTCCCCCGAGCCGAGGCCTCCGTGCAGCAGGATCATCGGGCGTCCCGCCCCGTGCGTCTCGTAGTACAGGTTGATTCCGTTTACCTCGGCGTACTGACCCGAGCCGGCGCTTTCAGCGGTCCATTCCGTGGCGGTCATGATTGCTCCTCGCGTGCTTCCCGTCGACTTGACGCCGATGTAGACCGGGCGGGCGCCGGAAATTCATCGCTGATGGCGGGGCGATTTTTCCGGCATGCTCGTAAGCATCCACGTCGTGAGCACCCGCCGCGGTGCGGCCGCCGGCGGAGTGAGCGCCCTGACAGGCGTGATCGCCCCCGACCCAGTGCCGGGGTAGGGCACCCCCGAAAAGTCGTAGTCGCCCGCTAGGTTCGTCAGGGTGAGCGATGTGACGACCAGTGCACCGATCGAGTCACAGCTGGAGGCGTACCGGCCTGAGCTGACCGGCTACTGCTACCGGATGTTGGGGTCCGTCTTCGAGGCTGAAGACGCCGTGCAGGACACCTTGGTTCGCGCCTGGCGCGGTTTCGACCGGTTCGAAGGGCGCTCGGCGCTGCGGTCCTGGCTGTACCGGATCGCCACGAACGTCTGCCTGAATATGCTCGCCAGCGCTCAACTGCGGGCCCGTCCTATGGATCTCGGCCCGGCCGGGTCCGGCCGCGCTACCGACCCGGGCGAGCCGCGTCCCGACCAGATCTGGGTGGGCCCGGTACCGGACAGCCGGGTGCTGCCCGAGGCTGCTGATCCGGCGAACGTGGTCGCCCAACGCGAGTCGATCCGGCTGGCGTTCGTCGCCGCGCTGCAGCACCTGCCGCCGCGGCAGCGGGCCGTGCTGATCCTGCGGGAGGTACTGGCCTGGTCAGCCCAGGAGGTGGCCGACCTGCTCGACACCTCGGCACCCAGCGTCAACAGCGCCCTCCAACGGGCCCGGGCCGCCATCACCACTGCCGACACCGCCGACGTCCAAGCGCCGTTGGACGCCGAGCAGAAGGCGCTGCTGACGCGTTATGTGAAAGCGTTTGAAGACTACGACCTTGAGGCGCTGACGACGCTGCTGCACGACGATGCGACGCTGTCGATGCCGCCGTTTCCGCTGTGGCTGCGCGGTCACGACGACATCGTCGCCTGGATGGCCGGTACGGGCAGCGGCTGCCGCGGCTCGCGCCTGGTGCCTGTGGTGGCCAACGGCATGCCGGCGTTCGGGCAGTACCGGCCCAGCCTCAGTGGCTCCGGCCACGACCCGTGGGCGCTGATCGTGCTGGAGATCTCAGCGGGGCGAATCGCGGCGGTCAACAACTTCCTCGACACCATCCGCCTCTTCCCGCTGTTCGGACTGCCGGCCCGCCTCGAGTAACGCGTCGGTCAATCCAAGCAGGCGCACAAGCTCGACCAGGTTCGGACCGGCGCCGGTGACCATCAGACTCCAGCCATGCCGCCGTGCGGTCAAGCGCAACCGGGCCAGCGCCTCGACCGTTACCACGTCGGGATGGGCCACGTCGACCACGTCACAGACCACGACACCGCCACCTCGGCCGCGCACCAGCTCGGCGAGGTCGGCGCACAGGACAGGGATGTCCGCACGCGTGACCGTCGCACCGATGGCGAAGGAGGTCGTGGAGGCCGCCATGTGGATAGGACCGCCGGCAGTGTGGAAACTCATCGCCTCAGCGCCGAAAACTTCGGCACCGTCGGCCGGTTCCACCGGCGTGACCTTCCAAGTAGACACCGCGTATGTCAGCACCCGCTGCGACTACGTGCTAACTGGCAGCACGACCTCATCCGCCGTCGGATCCCCGAGCCCATTACCGTCTGGGAGGCGAAATAGAGCATCCGGTGGGATGAAGACGCCGCGCCGCTTCCGCCCTTCGGGTCTTGTGGCCTGTAGTACGGGTCGGCTTGCCATCGAATGACCCCGGTGAGATTCGGCGTGAGTGGGACATGCACGGGATGATCTTGCATGTGGCGTGAGCTGCGCATGGCGTTCGCGCAGCTCACAGCATAAATGTCACCCATACGGCCACCGCACTTTTAAAGCGGGTGCCGCAGGTTCGAATCCTGCCGGGGGCACTCTCCTGACCTTGCCATCCACCACCTGACCTGAAGATCCTCCCCGGGGCGACATGCACTCTTGTGCAGCCCCATGCCACTGAACGCAGTCCTGTTTCACTGGCCACGGCCTATCCACGGGATGATCTTGTCCGCATACCGAGTTAGAGGCTGCGCTCAGTAGCCGGTCCGGTGTGACTGCGTGTTCCCGCCCTCGTGCACCCGCTCCCTTCGCCGACCGCAGCGCGTGGATCATGTCCCTCGCGGTCTGGTCTGGTCTGGTTCGGGCAAAGGGGTTCGGGGAGCGGGCGGGCGGTGAATGTTTCATCTCGGGATCGATGATCTTCAGGTGGCGTCCCATGTGACGCAGAGGCACCACCCGCGGCCAAGCCCCACGTCAAGGCGCGGTCACCCGCGCGAGGCGCCCTCGTCGCCGGACCTGGCGTGCCGCCCGCCATCGGACGGCTTCGGTGAGCGGGCAATCCGATATGCCACATTCGTCGGGAGTCGTGACAATATTTCTGACAGCATTGTCAGAGAGATGCTGTTCATTCTTGATGGACTCTGTCGCATTTTGCTGGATCTGGCAGCGAACGGACCTCACGGGGTGCGGTCGGCGGCGCCGTACCCCGAGCCCGGGCCGCGCCGTCGCCGCAATGCGCCGGCCGGCTTCTCGGTGGTGACCGCGCACCGCGGTCCCGCCGGCGCCGCGCGAGACCCCTCCCCTGGCAACCCCACCCTCGAACGACCCCGGTAAGGACTGATACGAATGTTCGCCTTAACCACCCGCGGACGGCCGTGGCCGCGCGCTCTGGCCGCCTTCGTGGCCGCGCTCGCCTCGGTGGCCGCCATGATCGTGGCGAGCTCGACGCCCGCGTCGGCGGCCACCTCGACCGTGGTCGGCGTGGCGTCCGGCCGCTGCCTGACCGTGGCCGGCAACTCCACAACGCCAGGCGCCCGCGTCACCATCTACGACTGCAACGGGCAGGCGAGCCAGACGTGGACCTCCACCACGGCGGGAGAGCTCCGGGTGTACAGCTCCCCGAGGTGCCTGGACGTGGTCGGCCAGGACACCACGCCCCCGGCCACGCTGCAGATCTCCACCTGCACCGGGGCGGCCAGCCAGAAGTGGCGGATCAACTCCGACGGCAGCATCGTCGGCGTGCAGTCCGGCATGTGCCTGGACGTGAGCGGAGGCCGGACCACCAACAACACCCCGGTGCAGTTGTGGACGTGTAACGGGCAGAGCAGCCAGAAGTGGACGACGTCCACCGGAAGCGCCGACACCCAGCCTCCGACGGTGCCGGGCAACCCGCGGGTGAGCGGCCTGGTGTGCGACTCGGTCACGTTCGCGTGGAGCGCCTCCACCGACAACGTCGGAGTGGCGTTCTACGACGTCTACCACGACGGCCAGCTGATGAAGTCGGTGAGCGGAACCACCCTGTCCACCACCCTCACCGTGGTCCCCGGTTCGACGTGGGGTCTGTACGTCAACGCGCGCGACGCGGCGGGCAACGTCTCCCAGGCGAGCGCGACGGTCACGATCACGCCACCGCAGTGCCAGTCCGACACCCAGGCGCCCACCGCCCCGAGCCAGCTCACCGGCTCCGCGTCCGGCACCACGGTGACGTTGCAGTGGACCGCGGCCACCGACAACGTCGGGGTCCGCGCCTACCTCGTCTACCGCGGCGGTGCGCTGGTGGGCACGGTCACCGGCAACCCGCCGGCCACCACCTTCATCGACAGCGGGCTGTCGGCGAACACGAGCTACCAGTACTACGTGGTGGCCCGCGACGCGCAGTCCAACGTCTCGTCGCGCAGCAACACCGCGACCGTGACCACCGGCGGGGGGTGCGCCGACTCGGTGTGCGGGGTGACGCAGATCGCGACCGAGACCGACCTCCCGTGGGGTCTGCTCACGCTGCCCGACGGCACGATCCTCTACAGCCGCAGGGACGTCCACGACATCATCCACCTCGACCCGGCCACCGGGGCGAAGACCAACATCGGCACGGTGCCGAACGTCGACGACACCGACGGCGAGGGCGGCCTCATGGGGCTGGCCATCGCCCCCACCTTCGCCAGCGACCACTGGCTGTACATGATGCACACGACGTCGACCGACAACCGGATCGTCCGCATCAAGCTGGAGAACGACCAGCTCACCCTCAGTTCTGAGCAGATCCTGCTCACCGGGATCCTGCGCAACAAGTACCACAACGGCGGCCGCCTGCGGTTCGGCCCGGACGGCAAGCTGTACGCCAGCACCGGCGACGCCCAGAACGGCGACAACGCGCAGAACCTGAACGGCCTCAACGGCAAGGTCCTGCGGCTCAACCCGGACGGCACCGTGCCGTCGGACAACCCGTTCGGCACCTACGTGTGGAGCTACGGGCACCGCAACCCGCAGGGGCTGGCGTTCGACTCGCAGGGTCGGCTGTGGGAGCAGGAGTTCGGCAACTCCATCATGGACGAGACCAACCTGATCACCAAGGGCGGCAACTACGGCTGGCCGGCGTGTGAGGGGACGACGGGCACCTGCGGCACCGCCGGGTACATCGCGCCCAAGCGCACCTACCCCGTGGCGGAGGGCTCCTGCTCCGGCATCGCCATCGTGAGCGACGTGATCTACATCGCCTGCGAGCGCGCCACCCGGCTGTACCGCGTGCCGATCAGCGGGAGCAGCCTGCCCAGCGCGCAGGTGTTCTTCAACGGCACCTACGGCCGGCTGCGCACTGTGGAGCCCGCTCCCGACGGCGGCCTGTGGCTGACCACCAGCACCCAGGGCGACAAGGACGGCATCCCGAACAACGGAAACGAGAAGATCTTCCACGTCACGCTCGGCTCCTAGCCGGCACGACGGCGCGGCCGGTGGTCTTCGCGGACACGCGGACCACCGGCCGTCCGGCAGGCGCGGTCGGCATACAGCGTCTTGGGACGTCGGCGGGGCTTGCCGACCTTGCCGCGGACCGGCGGAATCGCCTCAATGAGAGGTATGAGCTGCAGAATGTCGTTGCGGTTGCCGCCGCCGAGGCTGACCGCCAGCGGGATGCCGTTCCCATCGGTGATCACATGGTGTTTCGAGCCGGTTTTGCCTCGATCGACCGGACTCGGGCCGGTTTTGGGCCCCCCTTGAGTGCTCGTACATGGGAGCCGTCGACCACCGCCTTGGACCAATCTAGGCGGTCAGCGGCATGCAACTCGGCCAGCAGTAGCTCATGGAGCTGGTTCCAGACGCCGGCCTGGTGCCAGTCGCGCAGCCGTCTCCAGCAGGTCATGCCCGAGCCGAAGTCCAGTTCCTGGGGCAAAACTCCCACGGGATCGCGGTGTAGAGCACGAAGAGAATCCCGCACAACGCCTTGCGGTCATCGATCCGCTTGCGCCCGGGATTGCGGTAGCGGCGTTCGATCGTCGGTAGCAACGGCTCGATGCGTTGCCAGACTCGTTCAAAGCGTCAGCGATCTTCCCGTTCGCCTGGAACCCTGACCTTCGACGTGGCGTAGACGTGCTGGAGTACTTCCACGCTATGGCCGGCGCGCTGAGCAATCTCGGTTGCCGGAACGCCTGCGTTGAGCCACGGCGAGACGGCCGCGTGCCGCAGGTCGTACGGCCGGAGCTGCCAACCGGGACGCCACCTGTTCCGGCGTGAACGCCAACTCCCTAGCCTGCTGCCACACGCGGGAGATCGCCGAAGCCGCGAACGGGCCGCCCTTGCTCGTGGGGAACAGCGGCCATCAGCAGCAACGCCGTACCGGTCTTCATGGAGGTCCACGGCTGGAGCGGCGCCAAGGCCAAGGTCACCCAGTCGTACGGCGTGGATCACCAACTGGGCATCGGCTTCAAGAACACCGTGGGACAGTGGTCGGGAGGCGGGTCGCGCAAGGTGGACCTCAACGCCGGCGCGGAGCGCGGCAACCTCATCAGCGTCTGGGCGTACAACAGGATCAACTACCGCGACTTCACCCGGGTGTGCGACAACGTGACCGGGCCGACCGAACGTCGACCGTACAGCGTGCACAGCCTGCTCACGAAGTTCACGAAGGCGAAAGCGGTGACCGAGCAGGACGGCCCGCTCACGGAACTCGGCCTCCAGTACGGGAAAAGCGGTGACGCCTCCGCACACGCCGAAGGCATCCGCCTCACCTACACCTCGGCGGGTCGGCAACGCACCGTCGACTTCGCCTTGGACGTCCGCCTGTGCGCGCCCGGTGACATGAGCACAAAGCAGTGTGCGGACATGTACGACGAAGTCGAGAAGCAACGCAAGTTGAAGGAATAGCCCACCGGGCGGCACGCGGCCGGATTCTCCCTGGGACGCCTGCCACGCTGACTTTCCCGCTCCAGTTCCGGTCGGCCGCTCCCTGACCTGAGCCGGCTCCCGAATGGCCGAATCACTGCGGCTGTTGAGCAGAGGGCAGGTCGCAACGGGTTACCGACAAATCGTCATCACGCCGGGTCCGTAACCATCACCGATGTCGCCGGATGCACTCAGCAGGCGCCGCGCGGAAAGCTCCACCGCAACTGACCTCGCATGTTGATCTGCCCGGTGGCGTGCCGCTCAACGGTCATCACTCAGGCCAAGTCCGTTCGGGGGTCGACCAAGATATGACGGAAACCGGCAACCAGTGATCTTGAGTTGAACTTGCCGCAGGTGAGGTGCTGGGGCGGATCAGCGTCGGCTGCGTGACCAGGGACAGCTATGCGCGAACGCAGCCGGAGGCCCGGTCTTGTGTCACCGGTCGCAGTGGACTTCTTCGCGTACCCGCTCAAATTGGTCAACGGTGCACCCGATAGCGCAGGTGAAGCACCCGGTTGCCCTGAATCGCCACGTCAGGATCCTCCAGCAGGTGCTGCGCGTGGACCGACCCGAAGTAGCGCTTGCCGGACCCGAACACGACGGGTACGACGTCCATGCGCACCTCGTCGATCAGGCCCGCGGCAAGCACCTGGCCACCGACGTCGCCGGCGGCGACCTCGACCATGCGGTCACCCGCGAGCTCCTGCGCCTTGGCCACGGCCGCCTCGACGCCGTCGACGAAGTGAAACGGCGCCTCGGGGTCCCAGCCCTCGGGCATCAGCCGGTGCGACACGACGACCACGTGGTCGATGCCGCTCGGCGGCTTGCCGCCCCAGCCGTCCGTGAGGTCGAAGACGTGGCGGCCGACGATCGTGACTGCGATCTGGTCCCAGTACGCCCGGGTGTAGTCGTAGGACGTCTGCGACACCTTCAGCTCGCCGCTCTCGTCCAACGGGACGTCACCGCTGGACAACCAGTCGAACAGCGGTCCGGGCTGGTCATTCTCGTCCGCGACGAAGCCGTCCACCGACACCGAGCTGTACATGACCACCTTGCCCACGGGGCTCTCCTCTGCTTCGGGGTGCCCCAAATTAGCGTGTCGTGAGCTGTCGCTCTTGTAAGAAATCAATCGGCCGGCAGCGGCCAGCCGTCCAACGCGTGGCCGGGATGTTCGCGCAGGAACCGCCGCCGGACTTCGACGTACCGGGTCGGCGTGAGCCCGGTGAACGCCCGGAACTCGTGGCCGAAGTGGGCCTGGTCGAAGTAGCCTGCGCCACCGGCGAGGTCGCCCCAGTCGATCGGTCCGGCGGGGTTGATCGCGAATACGGTGGCGGTGAAGCGGTAGGTGCGGGCCAGCCGTTTCGGCGTGACGCCGATGAGCTCCTTGAACCGCTGCGCCAGATGAGTGCTGCTGACACCGGCTGCCACGCTCAGGTCACCGATCGCCACCGCCCCGCTGGTCGCCGCGATGACGCTGCTCGTATGGCGGACCAGCCCCAGGCCGGTGGTCTCGCACAGCCGTCGCATCAGCTCCTCCTCGAGCAGCGTCAGCATCTCGTGCGGTCCGTCCGCCGTGGCCAGCCGGTCTCGCAGCTCAGCGATGGCGGGCCGGCCCCAAACCTGCTCTACCGTCACCGGCCGGTCACACAGCTCGGCCGCGGGCATCGGCAGGAACGGCGCCAGCCCCCACGGCTTGAAGTGCACGCCGACTGACCGGGTATGGAGTGGGTAGCCGAACTCGAACGCGCGGGTGGGCATGGTGACCACGCAGCCGTCGGCGTATTCGGCCGTCTCGATGTCCATGCCGGCGCGGATGCGGAACGGCGCCCCGAGGTTGACGATGAGCAACGCCGCCGGCATCGGCGGCAGCGTCAGCCGGGCGTACGGCGGCGCACCCTCCAGGTAGTAAAGGTCGTCGATCAGCCCGTCCAGCGGCGGACGCGGCACTCTGGACACGTACTCCACGCCCACACTATCGCCGACGCCCCGCCGGCATCGAGCGCCGGGATGGCCGCAGCCGGGGTCCGGCTGGAGATGCGGGAGGTCGGGGGCTGTTCGGCCTGCCGTAGCGCCGTCCCGCTGATTCGCCGGATCCGGTCCCGGGCCGGTGGCTCGATCCGCTCTTCCCGCAGATGCGCCGGCAGCTCGGCGCGAACCCCGGTCGACCTGCCGCTCCTTCTCGCACACCTCCGCGGCAAGCCACGCCGCGGCCTTGTCGGAATCTGGCCGCGCGTGGGGAGTGCCCGAGGAACCTGATGCGGTTCCTGGAAGACGCGCACCGGGTGGGGCTGCTCCGCGTGGTCGGCCCGGTCTGCGAGTTCCGCCATGCCGACCTGCGGGATCACCTCGCCGGTCGGTCGAAGGGGTGAAGCTTTCAGGAGGGCAGGTGGGTGGCGGAGCCGGTAACGGTGTCCTTACCGAGCTAGGAGGGCTGATCGCGGCCGGGTGACTGGTCGCGGGGGCTTAGCGGGCGGGTGTGCGGTGTACAGGCGTGCGGGATGGGCGAATCGTGGTGGTCGCCCCCCTCTCTGCCTTGGGGGTTTTCCGTGGCCCGGCCTTGAGGAGGCACAACGTGGTGGTGCGGTGGAGGACGCGGTACCGAGGGACCTTGGCGATGGTCGCGGGAATGGTGGCGTGCGCGGTGGTGGCGGTGGCCATGCCCGCGCTGGCGGCGATGCCGCCGGCCACGTGCCGGGTGACGTATGCGAAGACCTGGGACAGCAGCGGACGGTTCGGGGCGAGCGTCACCATCGAGAACATGGCTTCGCGGATCACTTCGTGGCGGCTGACGTTCACCTGGCCGGGGGAACAGCGGGTGGACAACGGGTGGTACGCGACGTGGAGCCAGTCGGGCAGGAACGTGACGGCGGTGAATCTGCCGTACAACGGGACGCTGGACCAGGGGCAGCGGATCACGCTGGGCTTCAACGGGTCGTACACCGGCACGAACCCGCCGCCCGCGCTGTTCCTGCTGAACGGCGTCGGCTGCCTCGGCCCCAACCCGCCGGTGACCCCGACGCCCACCCCGACCCCGACGCCCACACCCACACCGACGCCCACGCCCAGTCCCACCCCGACGCCCACGCCCACGCCCACACCGGATCCCGCGCGGGTCGACAACCCGTACGCCGGGGCCGACGGGTACGTCGACCCCACGTGGTCCGCCGCGGCGGCGGGTGAGCCCGGCGGGGCGGCGGTGGCGCGGACCTCGACCGGTGTGTGGCTGGACCGGGTGTCCCGCATCGCGGGCACCTCCTCGGCACCTGGACTACGGGCGCACCTCGACGAGGCGGTGCGGCAGGACGCCGCGAACGGCGCGACGCCGCTCACCATCCAGATCGTGCTGAACGACCTGCCGGACCGCAACTGCCTGCGGTACGCCAGCACCGGCGACTTCACCATCGCGGCGGACGGCCTCAACCTGTACCGCGCCAGGTACGTCGACCCGATCGCCTCGATCCTCGCCGATCCGGCCTACCGGCGGTTGCGCATCGTCGCGGTGGTCGAGCCGGACTTCCTGCCGGGCCTGGTGCTGCCCACCGGCACCATGTACACCATCAACTGCGAACCGGTCCGCGCCAGCGGCGTCTATCCGACAGCCGTGCGGTACGCCTTGAACCGCCTGTACGGCATCCCCAACGTGTACACCTACCTCGACGCGTCCACCCACGGGAGGATCGGCTGGGCGGACGACTTCGGCGCGGCCGCCGAACTGCTGGCGAGCATCGGCAATGCCACCGGCGACGGCCTGCCGCTCGTGCACGGCTTCACGGTGAACACCGCCGACTGGGCCGCGCTCACCGAGCCGTTCTTCACCCCCTCCACGGTGATCTTCGGGACGCCGGTGAAGTGGACGCGCTGGGTGGACTGGAACGACTACGTGGACGAGCTGTCGTTCGCCCAGGCGTTCCGGAACCGGCTGATCGCCGCCGGATTCCCGCCCACCATCGGCATGGTGATCGACACCTCCCGCAACGGCTGGGGCGGCCCGGCCCGCCCGACGGCGCCGAGCACCTCCACCGACGTGAACACGTTCGTCGATCAGTCCCGGATGGACCGCCGTGTCTCCCCCGCCAACTGGTGCAATCAGACCGGCACCGGGCTCGGCGAGCGGCCGCGGGCCGATCCCGCGCCCGGCATCGACGCCTATGCCTGGATCAAGCCGCCCGGTGTCTCCGACGGGGCCAGCGCGGCGAACGTCGTGCCCAACCCGGAGAACATCCCGTTCGACCAGCGGTGCAACCCGCTGTTCTCGGAGCCGCGCGGCGCGTACGTGCCGGGCCAGGCGCTGCCGAACGCCCCGGTGGAGGGGCAGTGGTTCCCCGCGTTGTTCCGGCAGCTCCTGGTCAACGCCTACCCGCCGCTGTAGCGGTCAGACCGGCGCGGTCGTCCTCGCCCTCTGGCGGGAGAGCAGCCACCAGAGGGCGAGCTGCACCACGGCGAGCGTGAGGGCGAACGGCATCGGCGTCCACACGCCGACGCCCCTAGGCGATCGCGCCGGCCACCCACGGGAACGGCAACCGCATTGCACGCGTGGTCGGCTTCCACCACAAACGTCATCATGAGGAGATGGAGGAGTGGGCGAAGCTGATCGAGGCGATCGCGCAGTTGCTAGGTGCGGTCGTCTGGCCGGTGGCGATCGTGCTTGGTGTACGCATGATCATGCGTCGTCATCGGGACGCCTTCGAGCGCCTTATTGACCGCGTGCGCAGCTTGAGCTATCCCGGGGGCCAAGTCGACCTCGCGGACCTGACCGTCGAACAAGAGCGGCAGGTCGAGCACCTTGTCGAGCGGGCCGGCGTGGAGTCACTCAGCCACGAGGAACGTGAGGGGATCGTACGGCAGCTCATGCTGGAGGCCGAGCGGCTTGGTGGCCTGCGCCTGCTGTCCGAGGCCGATCTCACCCCGTTGGAGCGCGAGGTGCTGGACCTGCGGACGAGCGGCCTGAGCCGCGACGAGATAGCGGCGCGGCTCCGCCTGAGCAAGGCCCGGGTATCGGAGGTGCTGCGCACGAGTCGGGTGCAATTCGGCATGAGCAGCGAGCTTGATCTACTGCACTACTTGCGCCGCAGGAACGTCCCCTCAACGTCTGCCACGGATCTGGAAACCCCGTCTCGGGAGTAGCCCGCTTGGTTGATCACGGCAAGGGCCAGGCCAGTGCGGGCGGGCGGCATCGCGCGAGCAAGTGATGCAGTGGCCGACGGTCCGGCGCAGCACTCCCATGGGGGGTTCTGCGCCCCGTCGGATCGGACCCGGTACCGGCGGCGTCGGACGGCTCAGCAATGCCGCGCGGGCCAAGGGGAACGCCCATAGGGCGACACGGTTGCCGATCGTCGTGGATGTCGCGTCGTGCCGCCCGGCTACGTCACATGCGGATGCGCGGTCGGTCGGTTAGCCGGCGAGGAAAGCCTCGATCGTCTGGGTGAAGGTATTCGGGGCGGTGACCCAGGGGTAGTGGGCGCCGGGGAGGACGGTGCTGGTTCCTTGGGGGAAGATCGCGGCTAGTTCGGCCGCGTGTGTGGGGGTTGGTCCTGGGTCGTGCTCGCCGGCGATCACCAGGACCGGTGTGGTGAGCTTCGCCAGGTTCGCTCGGGTCCGCTCGGCGGAGGGCATGTCGGTGTGGAAGCGCTTCGCCGCCTCGGCCGAGCGGTCGGCGAACCGTGTGGCGTGCGCTTCGGCGGCCTCGTTCCAGGGACTGTAGAAGAACGGCTGCGCCCTCAGGCGCCGGCTCTCGTCGCCGGCGTCCCACGCTTTGAGGTCCGGCAGTCTGCTCTCGTACCAGCTCTCGTCGGCTCGGGCCTCGATCTGGGCGGACCACTGCTCATCGGTGATCTCGATCCCCACCGGGTGCACGGTCGGTGTGACCAGCACCAGGTGTCCTATGCGTTCGGGATGCCGGGCCGCGTACAGCAGCGCCAGCCCTCCGGCCGCCGAATGCCCGAGCAGGTCCATCCGCTCGAGTCCCAGACGCACACGCAGCGCCTCGACGTCCGCGACCATGCGGTCCATCGCGTAGGTGTCCGGGTCGCGTGGCGCCGCCGATTCGCCGGTTCCCCGGTTGTCCAGCAGGAACAGCCGACGCCGCGCCGACAGGCCGCCGAGGTCTCCCAGGTATCGCGAGGACCGCCCCGGTCCGCCCGGCAGGCAGACCAGCGCCGGTCCTTCTCCCCGTTCATGACAGACGAGCACGGTCCCGTCGTATGACGCGAATCTGATCATCCCGCCATCCTCGCATCGCAGCCTGTTCGTCGCGGTCGGCGAAAGGGGGCCCGGTGGCACGGGGCGCCCGCCCCTCGCCCCCGGACGGCCGCTGTCGGGTGACCTCGGGAACGCTGAAGGCCCCGGGCGTTGCCGGGGCCTTCAGGAGGGGCCTTCAGGAGGGGCCTTCAGGAGGGGCCTTCAGGAGGGGCCTTCAGGTCAGCTGCGCAGGGTCCACTGCTGGTTCGTGCCGCTGTTGCAGGCCCACAGGATGAGCTTGGTGCCGTTGGCGGTGGCGCCGCCGTTGGCGTCAAGGCACAGGCCGGACTGGACGCCGGTGATGGTGCCGTTGGAGTTGACGTTCCACTGCTGGTTGGTCTGGTTGTTGCAGTCCCAGATGATCACCTGGGTGCCGTTCGAGGTGCCCTGGTTGTTGGCGTCCAGGCACTTGCTGCCGAACACCTGCAACTGCTTGCCCGAGGTGTAGGTCCACTTCTGGTTGGTGGCGCCGTTGCAGTCGTACAGCTGGGCCTGGGCGCCGTTGGTCGCCGAGGCGCCGGTGACGTCCACGCATCGGCCCGACTGGGTACCCACGATCGAGCCGCTCTGCTGGCCGGTCCCGCCGCCGTTTCCCTGCCTGACGAGCGACTTGGACTCGGCCGATCGGTTCCCCTGGGCGTCCACGACGTAGAGCCGGTACTCACCGTTCGTGGTCGGGACGGCGATGGAGGTCGCGGTCCCGCCCGCCCTGGTCATCGTGGCGCCCGCGGTGAAGGTCGTCGTGCCCGAGGGGGCCAGCCACACCGACTTGCTCGCGTCGCCGGCGCTGCGGATCGGGATCGAGGTCACCCCGGCGGCGACGAACGTGCTGGCGGGCAGGACGTAGTCCGACTGGGAGACGCTGCTCTGCGGGATGACGTTCTTGTACGCCTCCTCCGGTCCGGAGTTCACGGCGATGCCGTAGGCCTGCGACGGCCAGACGTAGTCGGAGGACACCAGGATGTCCTGGACCGTGCTGTTCGGCAGGTTCTTGTTGGAGACCTTGTTCACCGGGCCGTAGGTCTGCGTGATGCTCAGGTCGTGCTTACGGCCGAAGTCGTCGGAGTTGATGAGCCAGGTGACGTTCTTGTCCACGCTGAGGACGTTGTCGCGGAAGGTGATGTACGCCGAGCCCTCGTCCGGGTGGAGTCCGTACTTGTGGCCGGACGGGACGCCCTGCAGGTAGTTGTTGGTGATCGTGGTTCCCGGCTGGCCGCCCAGCGTGTAGATGGGGGCCGTGTCGCCGAGGCGCTGCACCGTGTCGATGATGTGGTTGTAGCTGATGTTGTTGTTCTTCGCCGTGCTGGTCGGCCGGTTCGGCGCGATGGAGCCTGACGATCCGTCGAAGTTCCACCACCCCCAGCCGAGCGTGATGCCGGACCACGAGGTCTTCTCGATGCGGTTGTGCTGGATGGTCAGGCCGTCGGCGAAGTACGCCGAGATGGGGCTGTGCCCGTTGAACAGCACGGCGCTGTCGTAGATGTAGTTGTTCTTGATCGCGATGTTCTTGGGCGCGCCTTCGGCCTGCGCGGTGTACTTCTCGTGGTTGGTCGAGGTGTAGTCCCCGATGTAGACGTGCTGGGGGTGTCCCACGGTGATCGCCGATCCGGCGATGTCGTTGGTGTAGTTGCCGATCAACTGCGTGTTCACCACGTCGTTGACCATGTTGATCCCGTCGACGCCGGTGTGCTGGACCCGGTTGTTCTGCAGGATGAGCCCGTCGGTGTTCTCGACCTGGATGGCGCCGGGCGCCACATCGACGTTGCGGTAGTAGTAGGCGTGGAAGTTCTGCTTGGCGTAGACCTGCGCACCGAGGTTGCCCTGCTGGGCCTGCTTGAACACCGAGCCGGCCACGTTGAACAGGTTCCAGTCGGAGTGCTGCACCGTCAGGCCGGAGATGGTGATGTTACGGGCGCGACTGCTCGTGGAGGTGCCGGCGACCTTGATCAGGGTGGACACGTTGTTCGGCGCCCAGACCGACGCGGTGGTCATGTCCTCCGAGCTCGCCTTGTAGTAGTACAGCGTCCGGCTGGTCTTGTCGAAGTAGAACTCGCCGGGCGAGTCGAGGAACTCGTAGGCGTTCATGACCTTGTGGGTGCCGCCGACCTGGGCGTTGCCGTTGAAGGCGCCCTGGGCGATGGCCGCTCCCGGCTGCTGGAACAGGGCCACGCGGTTCGAGCCGTCGGTGGTGACCTGCCGGACTCCCACGATGGCCGTGGTCCAGGTCGTCGCGGTCTCTATTTCGATGTCGTCCTGGTTGGCGGCGATGGCGGGAAAGTCGCTCTGGCTGTACTTCGAGCCGGCGCACTGCGAACCCGATTCCCACGCCCAGGACGCCTGGCCCGCCGTGACGTTGTAGGTTCCGTAGCACCCGGCCGAGTTGATCGTCTTGGAGGCCATGTACGCCCGCTTGTCGTTGACATAGAGCGCGCGGAGCTTGTTGCCGCGGTTCAGCGGGGCTTTCCAGATGTTGCCGCTGTGCTGGCTCCAACCGGTCACCTGGACGCCTCCGGTGAGGACCGGCGTCTCGTTCTGGTAGGCGGCGTAGATGACCCGGTAGCCGTTGGTGCCGGAGTCGGCCGCCGTGAGGTCGATCGTGCTGCTGACCGAATACGTGCCCCCGCGGACATATACGTAGATGTCGCCCGTCATGTTGGCGTTCACCGTACGGACGACGTCCCTCGCGTGCTGCAGGGTCCTGAACGGCTGCGTGATCGTTCCAGGGTCGCCGTCGTTGCCGTCCGTGGCGACGTAGTAGGTCGCCTGGGTCGCCGCGGAGGCCGCGGTACTACCTGCGAAGGTCGGCAGCAACACGGCGGCGACGAACACCGCGAGCGCTGCTAACGCCTTCCCCGTGGTGGACAGGGCTGACTTCACGCTCTGTTCCTTTCGCTGGTTCCGAGCAGATGTGTTCGCCGCGCGAGCACCCCGCCGTAGCAGAATTCATCTGGATGTGCGGTTCTCTCCGGTCGTGCGCACCGGGCGTTCGCCTCAGGCGGCTCATGGGCCTCACGTACGCGAAGGACGGGCTCGCCGGTGCCGCAGGAGCCCTGGTCGTCCGCCCCGACGCCCCGCTGACGAGGGTCACCGCCGCCCGGGGGCGAAAGGTCTCCTCATAACACGCCCCAAGAATCCGCGACGGACGTGGATTACCATCGTGTGACCCCGTAACGTATAACGTATGCCGAGTGACGTCTGGGAGTAATGTCGCATTAACCCGGGTGTCTGGCAACAGGTGTGGGAGTGGACAAAGCGCACCTTCGTCCACCCGAATGCCACGACGCCGGGTGCTCTTCCGCGCCACGGTGGATTCCCCGTGAGTCGCGGTGGCACCCCGCCCGACACGCCTACGGCGCGACCTGACGGCTCGGGATCCTGATCTGCCAGGTCATGGCCGGTGTCTTCATCGCGGCGCCGGTCGCCGGCGGCCCGGCGCGAGCCTCCACGCGGTGCCCGCGCCGCACCGGATCCCTGCCGGACCGGCCCGCGTTCCGGGCGGAACGAGGGAGAAAATCGCTGACGTCAGCGGTGGTGAACCACGTACGCTGATGTAACTTTCAGCAACGCGAGTGATCACGTTCGACGGGGACATGCGGCAGGTGTGCGCCCGGTGTCATTCGCGGGCGGTCGCCGTGGAGGTCATGTCCGCGTACCGGGCGCCGGCGACCTTGGCCGCCAGAGGTTCGAGTGCGGTGAGCTCGCCGTCGGACAGGGTCAGGGTGGCGGCTTCGACGTTCTGGCGGAGGCGGCCGGGGGAGCGCGTGCCGGGGATGGGGATGACGGTCAGACCGTGGACGCGGGAGCGCTGGTGCACCCAGGCGAGGGCGACCTGTGCGGGGGTGACGTCGCGGCGCGCGGCGATGTCGCGGACGGGTTCGAGGAGCGCGGCGTTCGCGTCGGCGTGCTCGCCGGTGAACCGTGGCATCGTCAGCCGGACGTCGCCCGCGCTCAGCCGCTGAGCCCCGGCGCTCAGCCCTTGAGCACCAGCGCTCAGCCCTTGCACGCCGGCGCTCAGCCCTTGAGCCCCGGCACTCAGCCCTTGGGCGCCGGTGAACGATCCGGTGAGAAAGCCCCGGCCGAGGGGTGAGTAGGCGACGAGAGCCACGCCGAGCTCCGCCGCCGCCGGGACCACGGAGGTTTCGATGTCGCGGGTGAACAGCGACCATTCGGACTGCAGGGCGGCGATCGGGTGCACGCCGTGTGCCGCGCGCAGTTCGGGCCCGGTCATCTCGGACAGGCCGAGGTACCGCACCTTGCCCTCCTGCACCAGCTCGGCCATGGCGCCGACCGTCTCCTCGATGGGGACGGACGTGTCGCGGCGATGTGCGTAGTAGAGGTCGATCTGGTCGATGCCGAGGCGCTTCAGGCTCGCCTCGGCGCTCTGGCGTACGTACGCGCGGTCGCCGCGGACCCGGCTCCAGGACTTCTCGCCCGCTCGCCGGACGATGCCGAACTTGGTGGCGAGGAAGACCCGGTCGCGGTGGGCGCGGACGAACGGGCCGAGGAAACCCTCGTTGTCGCCGTCGCCGTAGAGGTCGGCGGTGTCGAACATGGTGACGCCCAGGTCAAGGGCGATCTGCAGGGTTCTCCGCGCCTCGTCGGGCGCCGTCGGTCCGTAGAACTCGCTGAAGCCCATGCAGCCGAGCCCCTGGGCCCCGACCAGCGGGCCGCCGGTGCCGAGGGGAACTGCCGGGAGGATCGAAGCAGACATTGCGGAGGTCTCCTTGAGTGGCTCCCGGCGGATGTCCTACTGCGGGGAGGCGGCGATGGAGGGGTAGAGCAGGCGGCTCATCTCCGCCCAGCGGCGGGGCAGGTCGGCGCGCCGGTTGAGGACGTCGCACAGGTGCTGCAGACCGAAGAACGCCGACACCAGGATGTAGGCGGCGGATTCGGGGTCCATGCCCTCGCGGAGCTGGCCGGCGCCGCTCGCCTTCGCCAGCAGCGTCGAGAGCGTGGAGATCCACTCGACGTACGGCTCGGGCAGGGTCGTGTCGGACAGCGAGCGCTCGGCCTGGATCCTGGCTCCGGCCTTGACGATGTCGTCCTCGAAGAACTTGTCGGCGGCATTGGCCAGTAACGCCTGAACGGTCTCCATCGGGGGCAGTCCCATGGCATGCGCCTCGTCGATGCGTATGCGCCAACGGTTGTACAGCTCGCGAACGATCTCGGCGGCGATGTCCTGCTTGTCGCGGAAGTGGAAGTACACCGCGCCCTTGGTCATGCCGACCTGTCTGGCGATGTGGTCGATAGAGGTGTGCGGGTATCCACGGTCGGCGAACAACTCGGCCGCCGCGGCGAGGATCTGGGCCCTGGTCTGAGCGGCCCGCGCCTGCTGAGGCGCGTTGCGGGGCGGCGCCTGGTGGGCGATGGTGGCTCTGGTAGTGCCATTCCTACTCACGGGCGTGATCCGTTCTGTGCGACTCCCGTCCAGCATACCGCCTTCCCGGTATGTTCTGCCTCTACCCCTAGTGTACATCGCCAGTTCATGGGCATACTCGCCCAGGCATTACAAAATATACCTTCACGGATGTATATTTCACTTGTTGGCCTTCGACCACTCTCCACCCGCGACTGCGCAAGATCCTGATCAAAGGGGGTAGGAAATGAATGCTCAACTGACGGCGGAACAGGTCCGGCCGCCGACCTCCCAGCAGTCGTCGTCCCCGAACACCCGGGGCCGGGACGACATGCCTGAACCCGACCGCGACGTGCACTTACCCGGCCCGCAGTTACCCGGTCCCCACTTACCCGACGCGCACTTACCCGGCCAGCGCTTCGTCTCACGCGAACTGGTCCACAAGGCCGCGGCCGAGCACGTGCTGCTCACCGACGGCGTCCGGCATGCGCCGGACACTTTCCTCATCGCCGCCACGCTACCGCGCGACCACTGCCTCTACGAGCAGGACGACTGCGGCCGGATCGATCCGATGCTGCCGATTGAGGCGTTCCGGCAGGCCGCCTACTACGTCCAGCACCGCTTCTACGAGGTGCCCGAGACGCACAAGTTCATCCTCGGCGGGGTCACCCTCGACATCGGCGAAGCGACGCTGCCCACCGGTACCTCGCGGCTCCCGCTCGGCCTGCGGGTCACCTGCACCCCCACCGCCAAGTCGACCCGCCGCCGGCTGTGCATGCGGCTGGACGTCGAGCTCAGCGTGGCCGGAGAGGTCTGCGGGCGCGGCAGCCTTCTCTCCCAGGCGGTGGATCCGCGCATGTACCAGGCGATTCGCGGCCGCAAGCCGGCGCCGGCGCCGGCGCCGACCACATCCCACCCCTTCATCGGGTACCCGCTCTTCCCCGGCGAGGTCGGCCGCCGCCGCAAGGAGGACGTGCTGCTGGCCGACGACGGCGACCCCGGCGGCCGGCTGCTGCAGCTCGACCAGAGCAACACCGAGATGGTCGACCACGCGGTGGACCACGTGCAGGGCATGGTGGTGCTGGAGGCGTTCCGGCAGGCCGCGCTCGCCGCGACCCGGCCGCTCACCGGTCGCCGGGCCTCGCTCACCGGTCTGCGCGCCGAGTTCGCACGGTTCTGCGAACTCGACGCCCCGGTCCGGATCGCCGCCACGCCGCAGGCCGGCCGTCCCGGTGCGGACCGGATGGCGGTCCGCGTCCTGGCCGAGCAGGACGGCGAGGAGGTCGCCGCCGGCACGATGGAGCTCCGGCTGGGCCCTGACACCACCAGTGGACAGGACCGCCGATGACGCTGACCCCGACCTCTCCGGACCACCGTCTGGACGTGACCGAACTCGTGGACCGCGCGGCCCGGCACGCTGCCGAGGTGGACGGTTCCCGCCGGCTTCGCCGCGAGTCGGTGGCCGCGCTGGTGGAAGCGGGATTCCCCCGGCACTTCGTCCCCAGCCGGTGGGGCGGGACGGCCGGAGGCTTCGCGCCGCTGGTGGAGGCGGCGATCGCGGTGGGCGAGAGCTGCCCGGCGACCGCGTGGTGCGCGACCCTGTTCGCCGCCCACGGACGAATCGCCGCCTATCTGCCCGAGCAGGCCCGGGAGGAGATATGGGGCCGGGGCCCGGACACCCTGATCGCCGCCTCCGTCATGCCGCCGTCGGGTCAGGCCACGCCCGTGCCGGGCGGCTGGCTGCTGCGGGGCGAGTGGGGCCGGGCCAGCGGGGTGGACTTCGCCGACTGGGTGCTGCTCGCCGGCACGGTGCGGGACGGCGGCGGGGAGACGGTACGGATCTTCGCCGTCCCGGCCGGGGACTGCCTGGTCAAGGACACCTGGCGGGCCGACGGCCTGCGGGGGACGGGGACCAACACGGTGGTCCTGACCGGCACGTTCGTCCCCGGGCACCGCTCGGTCGCGTTGCCGGAACTGCTCGGTACCGGGCGCGCCGGGCAGGCGCCCTGCCACAACGTCCCCTACACGCTGGTCGCGTCGGTGATGTTCGCCGGCCCGCTGGTCGGAGCCGCCCTGGGTGCGGTGGCGGACTGCGTCTCCACCGCGGGCGCGCGCCTGCCGTCGGATCCGGACGCCCGGCAGGCGCTCGCGCGGTCCTCGCCGGAGGCGTCCGCCGCCCGCCTGCTGCTCCATGAGGCCGCCGGCCGCGCCGACCGGGGCATGGTCGACGCGCGGACCGTCGCGCAGAACCGGTGCGACGCGGCGGTCGCCGCGGAGCTCTGCGTCAGCGCCGTCGACCGGCTGTTCGCCGCGCGCGGCGGCCACGAGCTGTCCGAGGATGATCCGGTGCAGCGCCGGTGGCGGGACGTCCACACCGGCGCCGGTCACGGCGCGCTGCGCCTCGCCCCGGCCGCCGACGCGTACGCGAAGGCCGTCCTCGGCTGACTAGGCCGTGTCCGGGCCGCCGCCCCGCGGCCCGGACGCCGCCTCCCACAGGTCGTCGAACCGGCGGGCGGCATCGGCGTCGTTGCGCGGAGCGGGATGGGGGATCTCGAAGAACACCGTCATCAGCAGCCGGGCGACGGCTTCGGGGGGGAACCTGCTCGTCACCCGGTTCTCCGCGTGCGCCCGCGCCACGGCGCGGGTCAGCGACAAGGAGATCCGTTCGACCAGCCCGAGGGCGCGCCGGTCCAGCTGCGGAGCCTCCACCGCGAGCCGCAGGGCGGACCTGGCCAGCGGGTCCCGGCGCAGGTGCCGGGTGAGATCGAGCATCGTCTCCCGCAGTGACAGCAGCGCCGCCGTGCCCTCCAGGCGCCGTTCCGCACGCGCGATCAGCTCGTCCCCGGCCTCCTCGATGAGGGCGGCCGCCAGCTCTTCCTTGGAGGAGAAATGACCGTACAGTGCACCTTTGGTCATACTGGTGCGTTCGACCACGTTGAGCAGCGTTGTGCCGTTGTAGCCGTGTGCGGCGAACTCCTCCGCCGCCGCGGCGAGCACAAGCGCCCGGGTCCGGACTGCGCGCTTCTGAGTCACTGCGTCCTCTCTTGGGGCAGATGAGGAGAAAAAAACCTTTGCGAAGGTATGTTTTGGGGAGCCAAAAATGAACCGGGTGCGGATTCCTCTTCGGGTGGCCTTCTTCGATGTGGACGAGACGCTGCTGACCGCCAAGAGCATGGTCGAGTTCCTGCGGTACTGGCTGGGCCGTGACGACGCGAGGTTCCGTGCCGTCGTGGCCGAGCTGGGAGCGGTGGCCGAGCGGGAGGGCAGGGCCGCCGCGAATCGCGCATACTACCGGCTTTTCGCCGGCGTATCGAGTGCGGCGTTGACGCAGGCGGGCCGTCGCTGGTACGCGCGGCACCGTCGCGAGCCGGACGCCTTCGTGGGCTCCACCGCGGCGGCGCTCGCCGGGCACCGCGCGGCCGGAGACCGGGTGGTGCTGGTCTCCGGCTCGTGCCGGGCGGTGCTCGATCCTCTGCTGACGGATGTGGGCGGCGACGATGTGCTGTGCACGGAGCTCGTCGTCGGCGGCGACGGGCGGCTGACCGGCGAGGTGGCCAGGTCGATGATCGGCCCGGCCAAGTCCGATGCCGCCACGGAGCTGCTCCTGCGTCTTGGAGCGAGCCCCGCCGACTGCTTCGCGTACGGCGACCATGCCAGCGACCTGGACCTGTTGACGGCGGTCGGCAGCCCGAGGGTCGTCGGCGGCGACCCGGTGCTGGCCTCGTGGGCGGAGAAGCACGGCTGGCCCGTGCTGCCCGCCTAGAGCAGGCCCAGGTGCCGTAGGTCCGACACGTACTTCTCGATCAGCGTCCGGGACAGATGTGGAATGTCCCCCACGGCCTCCTGGAACCGTCCGGCGGGGAACGCCGAGCCGGCCCGGGGCGTCACGGGCTCCCGCCAGGCGCGCATCAGAGGGAGGAGCGAATGCCTCCGCTGGTTGTCCGGCAGGTCCCGCAGCGCGGCCTCGAACCGTTCGCACCACTCCTGGTGGTCATCGACGCGGCGCAGGACGACTCCGGAGCCGGCCAGCCAGTCGACGACGGTGTCCAGCGAGATGCCGTCGTCGTGCGGGTTGACCACGTTGAACGTGCGGTGTCCGGCCGGGCCGGCGCCAAGGGCGGCGACCGAGGCGGCGACGAAGTCCCCGGGCAGGCCGTCGTAGTGCGCCCGCCCCGCCTCGCCGCGATAGAACGACCCGGGCGCGATTCCGGTGGCGATCAGGCTCAGCACCAGGCGGGTGAAGGTGTCGGGGACGTTGAGCTGCCCGGTGTAGCGGCGATCCGCCAGGATCATGCCCGAGCGGAACACGGTCACCGGCAGCCCGCACAGCTCGTGCGCCTCCCGGAGCAGCACCTCGCCCGCCCACTTGCTGGTGGCGTAGCCGCCGGCGTGGCCGTCGTCGATCGGGCGCACGGGAGCCGCCTCGCGGATGTCCCGGTCCTCGCGCAGGACGCCGGTCGCGTGCGACGCGACGGCCACCGACGACAGGAAGCTCACCGGCGTGCGCCGGGTGGTGAGGGCCAGCCGGATGACCTCGGCCGTGCCGGCGACGTTGGGGCCGAACAGCTGACGGTACGGCAGGACGTGGTTCACCAGCGCGGCCGCGTGCACGATGAGGTCCACCGTTCCGGCCAGCCGCCGCCAGGTCCGCTCGGACAGGCCCAGGTTGGGCGCGCCGATGTCCCCGGCCACCACCTGCAACGCGCCGTGGCCGATCGACTCGGCGAACCGCCGCTTGAGCTCGACGTCCCCGCTGTCCAGCGACTCCTCCAGCCGCTCGCGAGCGGCCGCGTCGTCGGCGCCGCGCACCAGGCAGATCAGGGTGCCGCCGCTCGGTGCCAGCCGCCGCAGCCACTCCAGGCACAGCAGGCGGCCGAGATAGCCGTTGGCCCCGGTGAGCAGCACCGTGGCGGGGGCGCCGGCCGGCAGGGGCAGCGCCGGGGCCGCGGTCAGCGTCTCCTCGTCGATGAACGCGCCGAGCGCGAGGTCGTCGGCACGCACCGCGGTGGCCTCATCACCGTGCACGCCGGCGAAGGTGGCGCGTCGCGCGGACGGCTCACGCAGCCGCTCGATCTGGCCGGCGATCTGGTCGAGGCCGTTGGCCGGGCCGAGCAGCGTCCCGACCGGGACCTCGACGCCGAAGATCTCCTTGAGCAGGTTGGACAGCGACAGCGCCGTCAGCGAGTCTCCGCCCATGTCGGTGAAGCGCGTCGCCGGGCCGGCCTCGCCGGCGGAGGCTCCGAGCAGCGCCCGCACGGCGCGGCGGACGGTCTCCACGACCGGCCGGTCCTCGTCGTGCCGCAGACCGCGCAGGCCGTCGATCTGCTCCTCGGCCAGCTCGGCGTACCGCCGCTCGAGCCGTTCGCCGTAGTGCTCCTTCAACCGCGGGCGCAGTTGCTTGGTGGAGTCGGACAGCAGTCCGTTCTCCTGGCTGAACGGCACGGTCTCGATGAGCAGATCGCGCGGGATCTCGTACGGCTTGAGGTCGGCGCGCTTGGCGATGTGCTGCAGCGACTGGTGGATCGCCGCCTTCAGCGCCGCCTCGTCGGACGCCTGCTCCAGCGCCTCGGGAGTGGGCACCACCACGGCGAGCAGGTACGGGCGGGAGCTGTTGCCGTACAGGAAGACCTGCCGCAGCAGCGGACTGGCCACATAGACGGCCTCCAGCTTAGACAGCGCCACGAACTCGCCCTGGGAGAGCTTGAGCACGTTCTTGCGCCGGTCGACGTAGTACAGCCGGTCGGGCTCGACCTCGGCCATGATGTCGCCGGTGCGGTAGTAGCCGTCGTCGTCGAAGACCTCGGCGGTGACCTCTGGGCGCCGGTAGTAGCCGGGGGTGATCAGCTTGGTCCTCACCAGCAGCTCACCCCGCGGATGCGGCGTGTCGGTGGTGAAGTACCCGAGTTCCGGCACGTCGACGAGCTTGTAGTCGAGCACGAACGCCCGCTGCACGCGGTGGTCCAGCATGACGAGTCCGGTCTCGGTGGTGCCGTAGCTGTCGAAGAACGGAACATCCAGGCAGGACTCCACGAAAGCGGCCAGCTCAGGCGCGAGCGGGGCCGAACCGCAGGGCGTGTGGATGACGCGGCCGCCGAGGACCACGTCACGGAAATGGCGCTGCAGCTCCTCGGCGGGCCCGGCGCCCGGCTGGTCGAGCCGGCTCAGGTAACTCTGGTAGAGCAGTTCGCAGACGCGCGGCACCATGGCGAACTCCGTCGGCCGGATCAGCGCGAGGTCCTCCAGCAGCGTGGACAGATTGCTGTCGGCCACGAAGTACGCGGTGCCGCCCAGCGCCAGCGTCTTGACCACCAGCCGCCTGGCGACGAGGTGGCTCTGCGGCAGGAAGTTCGCGCTGATCATCGGGTGGGGCTGCTCGGGCGGCCGCCACATCAGGGACACGGTGGACTCGGGGAAGATGACGCCCTTCGGAGTGCCCGTGCTGCCAGAGGTGTAGATCAGTGCGGACAGCACCTCCCTGGTGTCGTCGACCGGCGGGGGTTCCGGCGCGGGCGGCGAGGCGCTCCCGCGCTCGATGACCTCCGACAGCGGCTCCAGCGAGACCGGCGAGCCGGTCTCGGCCAGCGACCGGCGCGCCCGCGCCACGCTCTCCCTGTGCTCGGCGAGCTCAGGGCAGTGGTCGAACACGATGAGCCGGACGACGGAGGTGTCCCCGGCCAGCGCTTCGAGCACCGTGCCCAGCCGCTCGGCGCTGGTGGCGAAGACGCGCGGAGCGGTCTCTTCGACCAGGTGGCGGATGTGGGCGACGGTGGCGGTGTTGTGCAGCGGCACGGCGATCGCGCCGACCTGGCCACAGGCCAGGTCCACGGTGGTGTAGTCGGTGCCGGCGAAGCCCAGGATCGCGACGAAGTCGCCGGCGCGCAGCGGGTGCTCGGCGTGGTGGTACCAGTCGGCGGCGACGGCGCTCAGCCGGGACCACAGCTCGCCGTAGGAGACGGTGTCGAACCGGGGCGGCCGCCGCAGCTCGGTGCGTCCGGCCACGGAGACGAACTCCTTGGCGCGCTCGGCGAGCGCGGGCCGGTCGGCGTACGCCGTCAAGGTCCGCTTCACGATCTCCGGCAGCCGCAGGCCGGGCTCGGCGGTGCTGTCGAAGACCTCCTTCAGCGGCATCCGGCCCGCGAGCTCCGGATCGGCCGCCAGCATCTCGACGCGCCGGGTGCGATTGGCCTCGAGCCGGGCGCGGGTGGTGTCGGCTCGCGAGTCGTTCCCCATGGTTACCCCCTCAGGCGACCGGGACCTTCTGGATGCGCGCGCGGCCGGCGTGGCAGCGGGCGTCGTGTGCAACCGGGGAGGCTCCTCGCTTGCACAGGCTGAAACATACCGTACCAAAGGTATGATCATGAGCCGGTTTCGTCCATTGTCGCAGGTAGAAAGCTTTCATCGAAAAATACCTTGTGTAAGGTATGGTTTTAGGTAAGAGTGCTCTCGAAGGGCACGACAGGCTTCGCCGATGACGAGGAGCGCCAACGTGGTGAGCGGGGATGTGATCACAAGCGAACGAGAGACGGGCGTCGGCCCCGAGGTCGGCTGGATCTCGATCACCGAGCTCGTCCTTTCCGACTCACCCCGATCCGCGGGTGAGGACGCCGAGCACGCGCGGGCTCTCGCCGAGGTGGACTCACAGGCGGAGCTGCCGCCGATCGTCGTCCAGCGCGGCACCAACCGGGTCGTCGACGGGATGCACCGGGTGCGCGCCGCGCAGATGCGTGGAGAGCGGGAGATCCAGGCCCGCTTCTTCGACGGCGACGACGCCGGCGCCTTCGTGCTGGCGGTGCGGCTGAACGTTCAGCACGGGCTGCCGCTCTCGCTCGCCGACCGCAAGTCGGCGGCCCGGCGCATCCTGCGCGAGCACCCGGGCTGGTCCAACCGGGCGGTGGCCTCGGTCGCGGGGCTCTCCCCCAAGACCGTCGGCGCGTTGCGCGAGCAGTGCGGAGCGCCGGTGGCCGAGGTCAGGATCGGCCGGGACGGCCGGGTGCGCCCGGTCAGCGCGGCCTCCGGACGCGAGCGCGCCAGGCAGATCCTGCTGCGCGACCCCACCTCCTCGCTGCGCACGGTGAGCGCCGCCGCCGGAGTGTCCCCCGGCACCGTGCGGGCCGTCCGGATGCAGATGACCGGGCAGGCCACCGCGGTGCTCCCCGAGCAGCGGGCCGCCTCGCCCAGGCACAACCCCGATCCACGGCGCGTCAGGGGCGCGGCTCCGCAGGGCGCCGGGCTGGACCGGACGGGCGCGATGCTGCGCGCGCTCCGCTCCGACCCGTCGCTGCGGTTCACCGAGTCCGGCCGGCTGCTGCTGAGCGTTCTGGCGGTGGCCGCCATGGACGGGCACACGCGGGAACGTCTCGTCGACGACCTGCCGGACCACTGCGTGGAATTCGTCGCCGCGCTCGCCGAGGCGAGCGGCCAGGCCTGGCGGGAACTCGCCGAACGCCTGGCGGAGCGACGGTGCGCGGCCGCCGATTCCGAATAGTTCCCGATCTGGAAATGGGGTGTTGACAGATGGCAGAAGCGTACGGCTGGTCCGGGAAGAATCTGCGTACCCAGCGGATTCTGCACTCGGCGTCCGGGACGACGTTCCTGGTCCCGCTCGATCATTCGCTGGCGGACGGCCCGGTGTCGAGCGCCGCCGATTTCGCCGGGCTGGTGGCGGCGATGGCCGCGAACGACGTGGACGGGATCATCGTCCACAAGGGGCGGGTCCGTTTCCTTCCCACCCGGCGGCTCGGCCGGCTGGCGCTGGTCGTGCACCTCAGCGGCAGCACCAGGCACGCGCCGGACGCCGACGCCAAGACCCTGGTCGGCGCCGTGGCCGAGGCCGTGGCGCTCGGCGCGGACGGGGTCAGCGTGCACATCAACCTCGGGTCGAGCAACGAGGCAGAGCAACTGGCCGACTTCGGCGGGGTCTCCGACCAGTGCGCCCGCTGGGGCGTCCCGCTGCTCGCGATGATCTACCCGCGTGGCCCGCGCATCGCCGACCCGGCCGATCCGGCGCTGCTGGCGCACGCGGCGAACATCGCCGCCGACCTCGGCGCCGACATCGTGAAACTCCCGTTCACCGGCTCGCCCGACACGATGCGCGACGTCGTGCGGGCCAGCCCGATCCCGGTGGTGACCGCCGGCGGCGGCGTCATCGGGGACACCGGCAAGTTCCTCGACCAGATCGACTCCACGATGGAGTCCGGCGTGCTCGGAGTCGCGGTCGGGCGCAACATCTTCCGCGCCGCCGACCCCGGCCGGCTGGCCCGGTCGGTCGCCCAGCGCGTCCACGCCCGGCTCGGCTCACGCAACCCCCTGACCGCCCTGGACCTGGCCCTGGCCGGCACGACAGTTGCCTGACGAAACTCAACTCACGACCGAAGGTGCGAACATGAAATCCGCATGGATCGATCTGCGCGGCCTGACCGCCGAACTCGCCACCGCCGTCATCGAAGAGAGCACCCACCTCGGCATCGGCGCCGTCGTGCTGGACGACCCCGAGCTCGCCGCGAAGGTCCCGCCGACCCTGGAGAAGGCCGCCGTCGTCACCGGCGAAACCCCCACCACCCTGATCGACCAGCTCGTCGACGTGGTCGACATCCTGATCGCCGACCACGGCATCGCCGAGAAGTTCGAGGGCGTCCGGCCCGGCCTGCGCAACGGCGTCCTGGTCAAGGTGCTGGGTGAGGAGACGCTGCAGCTCGCCTGCAAGATAGCGAACGAGTCGGAGCTGACCCTGGTCGAGTTCCGCCAGGACCCGAGCAAGATCCCGCTGGAGATCCTGCTGGCCGCCGCCGACAAGGCCAAGGGCCAGATCGTCACCGTCGTCGAGGACGTCGAGGACGCGATGGTCACCATCGGCGTCCTGGAGCGCGGCTCCGACGCGGTGCTGCTCGCCCCCCGGCGGGTCGGCGACGCCTCCGAGCTGGTGCGCGTGTGCCAGGGCGAGGCCGAGACGCTGCAGCTCGAGCCGCTGGAGATCGTCAAGCTCACGCACCTGGGCCTCGGCGACCGGGTGTGCGTGGACACCTGCTCCCACATGCAGCCCAACGAGGGCATCCTGGTCGGCTCGTACTCGACCGGCCTGATGCTGGTCAGCAGCGAGACCCACCCGCTGCCGTACATGCCGACCCGCCCGTTCCGGGTGAACGCCGCCGCCCTCAGCTCCTACACCCTGACGCCCGGCAACCGCACCCGCTACCTGTCCGAGCTGCGCTGCGGCTCGGAGATCCTGGCCGTCAACACCGACGGCGGCGTGCGCCGGGTGATCGTGTGCCGGATCAAGATGGAGACCCGGCCGATGCTGCAGATCGAGGCGCGCACCGCCGGTGGCGACGTGGTGAACATGGTCGGCCAGGACGACTGGCACGTGCGCGCGCTCGGCGCCGGAGGCAGCGTCCACAACTTCACCGAGCTGCGCCCCGGCGACCACATTCTCGGGCACACCATGACCGACCAGCGGCACGTCGGATACGCGATCCGTGAGTTCCTGCACGAGCAGTGAAGGCTCGAGCCGGCTCCGCTCTGAAGGAGAGTGCGCGAGATGGCGCTGATTGTGCAAAAGTACGGCGGAACCTCGGTCGCCACGCCCGAGAAGGTCATCGAGGCGGCGCGGCAGATCCTGGCGGCGCAGGCGGACGGACACCAGGTCGTCGCCGTCGTGTCCGCCATGGGCGGAACCACCGACAGGCTGCTCCACCTGGCATCCTCGGTGTCCGACCAGCCGGATCCCGCCCAGCTCGACGCCCTGCTCAGCACGGGCGAGGCCGTGTCCGCCGCGCTGCTGTCGATGGCGCTGAACCGCCACGGCGCCGCGAGCAGGTCGTTCAGCGGCGCCGAGGCGGGCATCCTCACCGATGACCGCCACGGCCGGGCGACGATCCAGCAGGTGGATCCGCGCCGGCTCATGGAGGACCTCCGCAGGGGGGCGATCCCGGTCGTCGCGGGCTTCCAGGGCGAGGCGGGCGTCGCGGGACCCTGCACGACTCTGGGGCGCGGCGGCTCCGACACCACCGGCGTCGCCCTGGCCGCGGCGCTCGGCGCCGACCACTGCGAGATCGTCACCGACGTCGCGGGGGTCTACACCGCCGACCCGAGGAAGGTCACCGGCGCCCGGCGCCACACCACCCTGCTGTACGAGGAGATGGCCGAGCTCGCGGTGAGCGGGGCCAAGGTGCTTGCCGCGGACTCCGTGGACTACGCGCGGACCCACGGCGTCGACCTGAAGGTGCGCTCCAACCTCACCGCCTGCGGCCCGGAGACCTGGGTCGGATACCGCCGCCGCTGCGCGGCGATGGCGGCCGGCGGCGGCTCCTGGAGGCCCGCCGGGCTCGGCGAGGTCCCCGCGATCGCCGGGGTGGCCACCAGGACCGGTCTCGTGCGCTGCGTGCTGCGCCGGATCGCCGCCGATCACGCGGTGCGGATCCTGCGCGGACTCGCCGAACGCGAGCTGGAGGTCGAACTACGCCGCTACGGCAACCTCGGGACCGAGGACGCAAGCGACCTCGCGATCACCCTGCCCGCGGAGAGCGTCGAGGAGGCGCGCGCGCTGCTGGCCGAGGCCGACCGGGGAGCCCGCCTGGACGAGGTGCACTGGACCTCGAACCTGGCGCGGCTGTCGGTCGTCGGCCTCGGGATAGGCCAGCTTCCCGGCTCGCCGCTGCGACTGCTCGAAGCACTGCGGTCGGTCGGCGCCGCGCGCACCGATCTGCTCGTCACCTCCAACAAGCTCAGCGTGCTGACCGGAGAGAGCGGCCTGGCCGAGGCGACCCAGAGCGTGCACGACACCTTCGTCCACGAACCCGCGGTGCACCGGTTGCCCACCCCTGACCTGTGGGCGACCGATCACAAGGAGCTGGGCGCCAGCGTGCCCGCGCTGGCGGCGGCCGACTGAACCGCGACCCATCACCGTGCCGGCCGGCCCGAGGCCGGTCGGCGCGGTGCCCGCCGGATGAGAAGCCACAAGCGGAGCGACCCCGATGACCAAGCCGACGTTCGATCCCACATCTGACAGCCAACTAGCCGACCCGTACCCGACGTACGCGCGCATGCGCGACCAGTGCCCGGTGTTCCACGACGAGAAGACCGGTCTCTTCGTCGTCACGCGGCACGAGGACGTCGTCCGCGTGGCCCACGATCCGCGGACCTACTCCTCGGAGAGCGCGGTGAAGGCGACCACGGGACCGGAGGCCGACGAGGTCAAGCAGGTCATGGCCGAAGGCTGGTCGCTCACGCCCAACCTCACCGAGAGCGACGGCGAGGAGCACACCCGGCTGCGCGCGGCGGTCAACCGGGTCTTCACGCCGCGGCGGGTGGCCGAGCTCGAACCCTTCATCACGGCGACCGGCGAAGAGCTGATCGACCGGTTCGCCGCCGCCGGTTCGACCGACATCATCGAGAACTACGCCTGGCCGCTGCCGCTGTCGGTCATGGCGCGCATCCTCGGCGTACCGGCCGGCGACGTGCCGCTGCTGCGGCAGTGGAGCCACAGCTGGCTGAAGCTGTCGGTCGGCGGCGGCGAGGTGGCGGAACGGGCGGAATGCGCCCGCGACGTCATCGCCATGCAGAACCACGTGATGGGAATGCTGCGGGACCCGGAAGCGGGCGGCGACGGGCTCATCGCGTCGCTCGCGGCCGACCACGACGAGAACGACCTGGACGACGTCGAGCTCATGCGCATCGTGATGAACCTGATCATCGCGGGGCACGTCACGGTCACCCGGTCCATCGGCAACGGCCTGGTGAGCCTGCTGGAGAATCCGGACCAGCTCGCGGCGCTGCGCGAGGGCGAGGTGCCGCCCGAGGCGATGGTCGAGGAGATCCTGCGGTTCGAGTCCCCGGTCCAGGGGCTGTTCCGCACCGTCACCGCCGAGACCGAGCTCGCCGGCACCCGGCTGCGGCCCGGCGACCGCGTGATGGTGCACTTCGGCGCCGCCAACCGGGACGAGCGCGCGCTCGCCGACCCCGCCGCCTTCGACATCAGGCCGAGGACCGGCCGCAAGATGCTGGCCTTCGGCCGCGGCATCCACACCTGCCTGGGAGCCGGGCTGGCCCGCCTCCAGTTGCGCATCGCCATTCCGCTGCTGTTCGACCGCCTGCCCGGACTGCGTCTGGGTCCCGCGGACGCGCGCGGCCGCGAGCGGCTGCTGATCGCGCGCGGGTTCGACGAGCTCCACCTGCAATGGGACGTTTCACGAGTACAGGAGGCAAGACAGTGACTACGCAGGAACAGCAAGTCGCGCCTGTGGCGGTCGAGAGGAACGCCGCGCTGGTCGGGACCCCGCTTCTGCTGGTGGGCGTCGCCCTGGCGGCGGCGAACCTGCGTCCCGCCATCACCAGCATCGGCCCGCTGCTGGAGGAGGTGCGCAGGTCGCTCGGCGCCTCCCTGCTCTGGGCGAGCGTGCTGACCGCCCTGCCCACCCTCTGCTTCGGCATCGCCGCCGCGGCGGCGCCGCTGGCGGCCCGCAAGCTCGGCCTGGCCCGTGCGGTCGGCGCCGGTCTGGTCGTGCTCACCGCCGGGCTGCTGCTGCGGGTCGTGGGCGGCCCGTGGGTGATGCTGGCCGGCACGTTCGTGGCGGCGGCCGGCATCGCCCTCGGCAACGTGCTCATCCCGGTCGTCGTCAAGCAGGCCTTCCCGCAGCGGATCCCGCTGCTGACCACGGTCTACACCGTGGCCCTGATGGTCGGCGGCGGCGCGGGCGCCGCGGCGACCCCGTGGATGCAGGACCAGCTCGGCGGCTGGCGGGTCACCCTGGCCGCCTGGTCGCTGCTGTCCATCGGCGCGCTGCTGGTCTGGGTCGCCGGGACGCGCCGCACCGAGCAGGGCGGCGCGACCGCGGCCCTGCCGCAGGAGCGCAAGCTGCTGCTGCGCAGCCCGCTCGCCTGGCTGATCACCGGGTTCTTCGGACTGCAGGCGGCGGGCTCCTACGTCCTGATGGGCTGGGCCGCGGCCGTGTTCACCGGCGCGGGCATCAGCAAGAACGAGTCCGGTCTGCTGCTCGGCCTGCTGGTCGCGGCCGCCCTGCCCGTCACGATGGTCGTCGTGCCGTCCGCGATGCGCAGCCGCAGCCAGTCCTGGTGGATCGCCGGGCTCGTGGGCCTGGAGATCGCCGGCACCATCGGCATGCTCGTCGCGCCGACGACGATGCCGTGGCTGTGGTCGCTGCTGTGGGGAGCGGGCATGGGCGTGTTCCCGATCGCGCTCGGCCTGTTCGCGCTGCGCACCCGCACCGCGGCCGACACCGCCGGGATCTCGGCCATGGCGCAGGGCTTCGGCTACCTCATCGCCATCGGAGGGCCGTTCCTGTTCGGCGTGCTGCACGGCAGCACGGGCGGCTGGGCCGTGCCGATGGTCATGCTCGCCGTGGTCTTCGCCGTGGACCTGGTGCTGGGGTTCATCGTCGGCCGGCCCCGGTACGTGTAGGACCGCGACGAGGGAGGAGCGATCATGACCTACGACGTCATCGTGATCGGCGGCGGTTCCGCCGGCTGCGTCCTGGCCAACCGGCTGAGCGCGAACCCGCGGCTGTCGGTCCTGCTCCTTGAGGCCGGGCCCGACTTCGCGACCACCGAGGAGCTGCCGGCGGACGTCGCCGACGCGACGTACGCGCCGTACTCCTACGACTGGGGTTACCGATCGGTTCCGGACGAGTTCGGCAACCGGGTGCCGGTCCCCCGGGGCCGGATCATCGGCGGCTCCTCCTCCGTCAACGTCTGTGTGGCGATGCGCGCCCGGCCGTCCGACCATGACGCGTGGGCGTCCCTGGCCGGGCCCGCGTGGGGCTACCCGGAGATGCTCCCCTTCTACAAGGAGATGGAGCACTACCCCTACGGCGAGGAGAAGTTCCACGGCCTCGACGGGCCGTACCGCATCACCCAGAGCACGGCGGCCGACCTCGGTCCGCACGTCGCGGCGATGAGCGAGGCGTGCGGACGGCTCGGGTACCCGATGGTCGACGACTTCAACGCGCCGGGCGCGCCGGGCTTCGCGCACACCCCGCTCAGCGCGGCCGACGGCGTGCGGCTGAGCACGGCCATCGGCTACCTCAACCCGGTCCGCCACCGGCCGAACCTCACGGTGCGCGGTGACGTGCTGGTCGACCGGGTGCTGTTCCGTGGCGACCGGGCCCGCGGGGTCCGGCTCGCCTCGGGCGAGGAGATCGGCGCCGGGCACGTCGTGCTCAGCGCCGGCGCCTACAACACCCCGGTCATCGCCATGCGTTCCGGCATCGGAGACCGCGCCGAGCTCGCCTCGCACGGGATCGACGTGGTGTCCGAGCTCCCGGGCGTGGGGCGCGGCCTCACCGAACACCCCGCCTTCTGGAACATCCACGTCGCCAGGCCGCCGAAGGAGGGGGCGCGGCAGATGTTCGGCAGCGTGCTCAGCGTCGCCACGGGACCGGGAGAGCCGGACTACGACGTGCAGATCCTGCCCTCCGCGGCGGTGCCGACCGAGAGCCTGCCCGCCATGATCGTTCCGCCGGTCGAGAACCACCCGACCGGCTGGGACATGGTCTTCTTCGTCTCCTGCGTCCAGCCCCGTTCGCGGGGCACCGTGCGGCTCGCCTCACGCGACCCGCAGGACGCGCCGGTCATCGACCTCGGGCTCTACACGGTCGCCGACGACGCCGAACGGGTCGCCGACGCGGTGCGCCTCGCCCGCACGATCGCCCGCACCCGGCCGCTCGCCGACCTGCTGGTGGAGGAGCGGGTGCCCGGACCGGGCGTGAGCGACCAGGAGCTCGCGGAGGCGATACGCCGCGCACCGGCGCACTACAACCACGGCAGTTCCACGATGCGGATGGGCTCGCACCGTGCTCCCGGCTCCGTCGTCGATTCCAACGGCGCCGTGTACGGCGTCCAGGGACTCACCGTCGCGGACGCCTCGGTGTTCCCGGCGATGCCGCGCGTGGCCACCAACGTACCGACCATCGTGATCGCCGAGCGGATCGCCTCGGTGCTGAAAGAGATGATGACATGACCACGACGTTCGACACCGCTCAGTTCGACACCGCCCGGCTCCTGCGCACGCGCTGGTCCTCGCAGGACGAGGCCGACCGGTTCACCGTGCACGACCCGGCGACCGGCAGGCCGCTCGCGGTCGTCCAGGGCGCCGGCGCCGAGCAGGTGGACCAGGCCGTCCGCGCCGCGTACGAGGCGCACTTCGCGTGGAAGGCCCGCACGCCGCGCGAACGCGGCAAGTGGCTGTGGAAGGTCGCCCAGGCCATCCGCGAGAACGCCGACGAGATCGCGGCGCTGGAGTCCAGCGACAACGGCAAGCCCTTCACCCAGGCGCGCAACTTCGACCTCGAAGGCGCGCCCACCATCTTCGAGATGTTCGCCGGCCTCTGCGAGGCGATCCCGAGCCAGGCGCGCGACTCGGGCAGCATGCTCGACATCACGCTGCGCGAGCCCTTCGGCGTCATCGGCGCGATCATCCCGTTCAACTGGCCCCCGCTTCACACCGCCGGCAAGCTCGCCCCCGCGCTGGCGGCCGGCAACGCCGTGGTCATCAAGCCGCCGGAGCAGGCTCCGCTGTCGGTGATGCGGGTCGCCGAGATCGCCCAGTCCATCCTCCCCGACGACGTCGTGCACATCGTGCCCGGCACCGGCGCGGTCGGGGCGCGGCTCGCCGGGCACAAGCTCGTGGGCAAGGTCTCCTTCACCGGCGCGCCCGCCACCGGGCAGGCGGTGATCCGGACGGCCGCGGAGAACCTGACGCCGACCCTGCTGGAGCTCGGCGGCAAGAACGCCCTGGTGATCTTCGAGGACGCCGACCTCGACTCGGCCGTGCCGTGGGCGGTGGAGGGCGGCTACTTCAACCAGGGCGAGGCCTGCACCGCCGCCTCGCGCGTGCTGGTCCACGTCGACCGCTACGAGGAGGTCGTCCGCCGGCTCGCGGCCGCCGTCAAGCGGCTGAAGGTCGGCAACGGCGCGGACGCGGACACCCACGTCGGGCCGCTGGTCACCCCCGAGCAGCGGCAGCGCGTGCAGGACTACCTCGAACTCGGCGTCCGCGAGGGCGCCACGATCGCGGCCCAGGCGGCGACGCCCACCGACCCCGAGCTGGCGGAGGGCTACTTCGTCCCGCCCACGCTGTTCACCGGCGTCACCCCGGACATGCGCATCGCCACGGAGGAGATCTTCGGCCCGGTCGTGTGCGTGATCCCCTTCCGTGACGAGGCCGAGGCGGTCCGCATCGCCAACGGCACCGAGTTCGGCCTGGTCGCCGGGGTGTTCACCCGCGACACCGAGCGCGCCATGCGCTTCAGCCGCGACCTGCGCGTCGGCATCGTCTTCGTCAACCACTACAACCGCTCGTTCACCGGCACCCCCTTCGGCGGCGTGGGCGCCAGCGGATACGGCCGCGAGCACGCCATCGAGACGCTGCAGGAATACAGCTACGCCCGCAGCCTGCGCCTGCCCTCCGGCCGCGGCGAGATCCCGCGCTGGGCGCCGTCGGTCGAGGTCGTCACCGGAGGCTGAACCGAGATGAGCACCACGATGCGCGCGGCGGTCTCGGCGACATCGTCGAGGCGCACCGGCACATGGAGAACGACCAGGCCACCGGGAAGGTCGTCGTGCTGCCCCGGACGAGGAAGGGATGAACGGATGGGAACGCGGTTCGTCGAGACGGTGGTCATAGGCGGCGGCCAGCAGGGATGCTCGGTCGCGGGCGCGCTCGCCCGGCTCGGCTACCGGGCGCTGGTTATCGAGCGCGGCGAGATCGGCCAGGCGTGGGCCAACGAGCGCTGGGACAGCCTGCGCGTCAACACCCCGAACAGGACGGTCGCCTTCCCGGACTGGGCCTACGACGGGGACGATCCGGAAGGGTACATGCCGGCCCGTGAGGTGGCCGAACGGCTGCGTTGCTACGTGGCCGCGATGGGCATCGCGGTCCGCGAGCAAACCAGCGTCCAGATGGTCGAGTCCCCGATCCATGACGCGGTCCACGAGGGCGCGCGCTTCCGCGTCCACCTGGACGACGGCGAGACCGTCGAGGCCCGCAACGTCGTCGCGGCGCTGGGCGGGTACTCCTCGCCGCGCATACCGGAGGTGGCCGCGGGCGTGGACCCTTCGGTCACCCAGATGCACACGCGCTACTACCGCAATCCGGAGTCGCTGCCGAGCGGAGCGGTCCTCGTCGTGGGCGCGGGGAACAGCGGCCAGCAGATCGCCGACGACCTCCGCGACGCCGGCCGGGAGGTGTTCCTCGCGGTCGGCGGGCACAAGACCGCGCCCCGGCGCTACCGCGGCGCGCAGATCCTCGACTGGCTGCAGTTGCTGCTGCCGGAGGGCAACCTGGAGACCGCCTCGGGCGGGCGCGGCGACTCCCCCGTGCTGCCGGGCGTGTCGGTGCTCAGCGGGAAGGACGGCGGCCAGGACCTGAGCCTGCCGATCCTGGCCGCCAAGGGTGTCACGCTGGTCGGCTCGGTCCGCGGCGCGTCGGGCGGCGTGCTGAGGCTGGAGGACAACGTCCGCGCCGTGGCGCGGGCGGCCGCACACAAGGAGAGCGAGCTGCTGAAGGCGATCGACGCGGCGATCGAGCAGCGCGGGCTGGTCGTCCCCGAGGCCGACCCCGCCCCCGTGTACGACCCCTCGCTCATCGCGGACTACGGCGCCACGCTGGATCTGGTCGCCAACGACATCACGACGATCATCTGGGCCACGGGTTTCGTACCCGAGTACGGCATCCTGCCCGCCGGGGCGCTCGACCCGGACGGCATGCCGGTGCACCGCAGGGGAATGGGCGCGCTGCCGGGCCTGTACTACGCCGGCCTGCCCGAGGCCGGGTCGGTGATGCCGCTGCTCATCGCCGCCACGCGCAACCAGGCCGAGCGCGTCGCCCGGCACGTCCAGATGGACAACACCCTGCGCCACCGCTCCCCCATGGCGATCGGCGGTCTGTGGACCTGAACCGACGGCACAGCGTGGCGGAAGGACGAGGCGGCGATCACCCAGATCGCCGCCTCGTCCGCGTTCCTGCCCCAGGCCCCCCACCGGACGGCCCGCGCTCCCACCGGCAATTGCTACCACGTGGACGCCGCACCCCGTGTGCTGTGACAGGAAACGATCATCGGCTTGGCGCCGACGCAGGCGCCGGCATCGCCGTACCACGACCCGCCGACCCGGCGCCGATCACCTCCAGCACATGGCCGGGGGCGAAGAGCCGCGCCCGGTGAACGTACGTGGTCACCCCATTGCCGACCCACCCCGACCGGGCCCGCGGTGAACGTACGTGGTCACCCCACTGCCGACCCACCCTGACCGGGCCCGGGAACTCACCGCACGCCGGTCCCTTCCGCGTGTCTTCGGGGCGACCTGCGTTCCCCACGGACATGACGAGGCCGCCGGAGGCGCGGTGCGCCTCCGGCGGCCGGAGTTCGTTCCGGTCATGCCGGGTGGGGGATGACCTCCAGGCCCACGGGGCCGTTGATGAGGAAGGAGGTCAGGCGGGCGGGCTGGTGTCCGGGGCGGGCGAGGGCGAGATCGGGCAGTTCCGCGAACAGCGTGGTCAGGGCGATCTCCGCCTCCAGGCGGGCGAGGTGCGCGCCCAGGCAGAAGTGGGGACCGTGGCCGAAGGCGAGGTGTTCCTTGCTGGCCCGGGTGGGGTCGAAGCTCTCCGGGCACCGCGGGTGCACCTGCGGGTCGCGTCCGGCGGCGGCGAAACCGATGGTGATCGCGTCGCCCTTGCGGATGACGACGCCCTCACCGAGGTCGATGTCCTCCAGGGCGCACCGCATGGGCATGTGCATGACCGGGCCCTCGAAACGCAGCGTCTCCTCGATGACGTCCTGCCAGGCGATGGCGCCCTCGTTGATCCGGGTGAGGTGCTCGGGGTGGGTGAGCAGGGCCTGGACGGCGCTGGTGATGAGGTTGACGGTGGTCTCGTACCCCGCTCCGATCATGAGGAAGAGCGTGCCGAGCAGCTCGGCCTCCGACATCGGCTCGTCACCGGGCTCGGCCGGCAGCAGCAGGTCGCTGGTCAGGTCGGCGGCCGGGTTCTCCCTCTTGTACCGCAGCAGCTCGCCGAGCCGCTCGTACAGCGTGTCGCTGGCGGCCATCGCCTCCTCTGGGCCGAGCGAGGAGTCCAGGACCCGGTCGATCCCGGTGCCGACCTTCCTGCGCAGGTGCTCGGGGACGCCGAACAGGTCGCAGATGACGGTGATGGTCAGCGGCAGCGCCAGGTCCCGGCGCACGTCGGCGACGGCGCCGGGCGGCAGGGCGGCCAGCTCCTTGACCAGGCGGTCCGCGGTCGCCTTGACCTGCGGGCGCATCCGTTCGACCTGCTTCGGCGAGAACGAGGGGGCGACACGGCGCCGGGACCTGCGGTGCTCCTCGCCGTAGAAGTTGAAGAAGCTGTTCTGCAGGGCCAGGGGGGCGAGCGGCCAGCCCTCGGGCATGTCGGCCAGGCCGGGCCAGTGCCGGCGCGAGTCGCGCGAGACGCGCGGGTCGTTGGTCAGCTTCTGGATGACGCTGTGCCGGGTGACCGCCCAGGCGCGGACGGGCCCGGGAAGCTCCACCAGCACCGCCGGCCCCTCGGCGCGTAACGCGGCGGCCTCGGCGTGGACCGAGGCGCCCGTGGGATCGAGAACGGGACACTTGGGAACGGACAAGGACGTCATGCGGTACTCCCTCACTGGAGATTGCACGGAGACTTCCACCGGTTCGCCTGAGGCTCCGCGCCGGCTAGCTTCCGGCGGTGGTGATGACGGGGGACGTGGCGGTCGCCGGCGGAGCGGCGGCGCGCAGTGCGGCCGTGCCGTCGGCGTGCTGTACGCGGGGCATGCCGTCGACGTGCTGTACGGGCATGCCGCCGGCGTGCTTCGCGGGCGTGCCGTCGTCGGAGCGTTCGCGCAGGAACGCCGAGGCGCCCAGAGCGATCACGCCGGCGGCCGCCATGTAGACGGCGATCGGCGTCCAGCTGTGGAACCTGTCGAGCAGCGACGTGGCGACGATCGGGCCGACGGCGCCGCCGAGCAGGCCGCCCACGTTGTAACTGATGGACATCCCGGAGTACCGCACGGCCGTGGGGAACAGCCGCGGGCAGAACGCCCCCTGCACGCCGTAGTTCGCCGCGAACCCGGCGAACAGCAGCAGGAAACCCAGAGCCATCAGAGGGAACGACCCGGTGCCCAGCAACGAGAACCAGGCGAACGGCGCCACCGTCATGGCGGCGATGCCGCCGACGAAGACCGCCTTGCGGCTGTACCGATCGCCCAGCCAGCCGAAGAACGGCATGGCGACGATCAGGAAGACGCAGGATCCGACGAGCAGCAGCAGCATGACGGACCGGCCGACGCCGATGGTCGCACCGTATTTGAGGGAGAACACCGACCCGAGGTAGAACACCAGGAACGTGGGAAGCGCCGACAGCGACGCGCCCAGGGTCGTCAGGCCGTACCGCGACAGAACCTCCAGCGCCGGCCTCTTCCTGACCGCGCCCTCGGCCTTCGACCGCTGGAACTCGGGAGTCTCCCCCAGCCGCAGCAGGACGTGGAGGGCGACGCCCACCAGCACGGCGCTGAAGACGAACGGCAGCCGCCACCCCCACGCCAGAATCTGCCGCTCCGGCAGCGCGGTGACCAGGAGCAGGACGCCGTTGGCCAGCAGCAGCCCCCAGGCGTTGCCGGTGCCGACGACGGCGGTGAGGAAGCCCCGCCTGTTCGGCTTGGCGCTCTCCAGCGCCATCAGGAACCCGCCGCTCGACTCGCCGCCGAGCGAGCATCCCTGGATGAACCGCAGGATCGTCAGCAATATCGGGGCGGCGACGCCGATCGTGCCGTAGGTGGGAAGCAGGCCGATCGTCACCGTCGCGCCGCCCATCACGGCGAGAGTGGTGATCAGCGTCGCCTTGCGGCCGGCCCGGTCGCCGAAGTGCCCGAACAGGAAGGCGCCGAGCGGTCTTCCCGCGAAGGCGACCGCGAACGTCGACAGCGACAACAGGGTGCCGGTGGTGGGGTCGAACGAGGGGAAGAAGAGCTTGTTGAAGTACAGGGAGGAGAACGAACCGTAGATGAGGAACTCGTAGAACTCGATGCTGTTCCCGATGAGGCTGCTCACTACGGCTCGTCTGCGCTGACCCCTGCTCATGGTGACGGCAGTCATTTCGTCTCCGAGGAGTGGTAGGCCCGGGCGGGCGGGCCGCGCGGGGGGATGTCCGCCGGTCGCGCGACCCGCTCATGTCGCCAGGGGGCTAGTTCTGGAAGTCTTCCTCCCACCATTCCTGCGCCGACCGCGAGAGCCGCTGCTCCTCCCGCTTGCGCAGTTCGGTGCGCTGGGTCTTGCCGGAGATGGTCTTGGGCAGTTCGGCGAACTCGACGCGGCGGACGCGCTTGTAGGAGGCCAGGTGCTCGCGGGAGTGCGCGAGGATGAGCTGTGCGGTCTCGGCCTCCGGCAGGTAGCCGGAGGCGAGCGCCACGTAGGCCTTGGGCACGGCCAGCCGCAGCGGCTCGGGCGAGGGCACCACGGCGGCCTCGGCGACGGCCGGATGCTGCAGCAGCACGCTCTCCAGCTCGAAGGGGGAGATCCGGTAGTCGGAGGCCTTGAAGACGTCGTCGCCCCGCCCCACGTAGCGGAACAGGCCGTCGGCGTCACGGGTGGCGATGTCGCCCGTCCGGTAGTGGCCGCCGCGCATGCAGCGCGCGGTCGCCTCGGGGTCGCCCACGTACCCGCCCATCAGGCCGAGCGGCCGGTCGGCCAGCGGCAGGCAGATCTCGCCCTCCGCGGAGACGTCCCGGACGGGGGCGCCGGTGTGCGGGTCCAGCAGCGCCACCTCGTAGCCGGGCAGCGCCCAGCCCAGTGCCCCCTCGACGCTCGGCATCCCCGGCGGGGTGCCGATCTGGGCGGTGGTCTCGGTCTGCCCGTACCCGTCGCGGACCCTGACCCCCCACGCTTCGCGGACCCGGCGCACCACCTCCGGGTTCAGCGGCTCCCCGGCGGCCAGCGCCTCGCGGAGCACCATCGGCCACCGCGTGAGGTCCTCCTGGATCAGGCTCCGCCAGGCGGTGGGCGGCGCGCAGAAGGTGGTCACCGCGTAGCGCGACATCATCTCCAGCAGCGGACGCGCGGCGAACCGCGGCTGGTTGACGGCCATGACCGTCGCCTGCGCGTTCCAGGGGGCGAACAGGCTGCTCCAGGCGTGCTTTCCCCAGCCGGGCGAGGAGATGTTGAGGTGCACGTCGCCGGGTCGCAGGCCGATCCAGTACATGGTCGACAGGTGGCCGACGGGGTAGCTCACGCTCGTGTGCCCGACCATCTTGGGCCGGGAGGTCGTGCCCGAGGTGAAGTAGATCAGCGACAGCTCCTCGGGCCGTGTCCGCACCGCCTCGCGCAGCGGCTCGGCGGCATAGGCCCCCTGGTAGTCCTGCCAGCCGGGAACCGGGCCTCCGACGGCGATGCGCGTCCACCGGCCGCCCAGGCCGTCCAGCCTGGGGGTGAGGCCGGCCTCGGCGATGACGTGCGCCACCTCGCCGCGTTCCAGCCGGTCGGCCAGGTCGGCGGGGGCGAGCTGGACGGCCGCGGGGATCACCGCGCAGCCCAGCCGGAACGCGGCCAGCAGGCACTCCCACAGTTCGACCCGGTTGCCGAGCATCAGCAGGATGCGGTCCCCGCGCCGCACACCGGCCGACCGCAGCCATCGGGCGACCCGCTGGGAGCGCTCGGCCAGTTCGGCGAAACTCACCGCGGTGTCGGCGAGCAGCGTCCCCTGGCGGTCCAGGTCGAGCACGCGCAGGGCGGTGGCGTGGTTGCCGTCGGCGATGACGTCGAACCAGTCCGCGACCCAGCTGAAACTCTGCCCGACCTCGGGCCTGGGGAAGGCCCGGGCACGCGGCAGGTCACCGTAGGAGGACAGCAGGTGGTCGCGGGCCCGCTGGAACTCGCCGGTCGCTGTGCGCATGGTGACTACCTCCCGCTGAATCGCGCGCGGCCGGGGCCGTCGGTGACGAACCCCCGCATGCCGGTCGAACGGTCCTGGGTGCCGAACAGCCCGGCGAACACCGACCGTTCGATCGCGAGCCCGGCGGCCAGGTCCGTCGCCAGGCCCCCGTCGATCGCGGTCTTCGCGGCGTGCAGGGCCAGCGCCGGGCCCGTCTCGAAGCGCTGCGCCCACTGCACCGCGCTGTCCAGCACCAGGTCGGTCGGCACGACGTAGTCCACCAGGCCCATCTCCAGCGCCTCGGCCGCGCCGACCTGGCGTCCACTGAAGATCAGCTCCTTGGCCTTGGCCGGGCCGATCAGCCGGGGCAGCCGCTGGGTGCCGCCCGCGCCGGGGATGACGCCGAGCAGGACCTCGGGGAGCCCGAGCCGCGCCTCGGTGCCGCAGATGCGCGCGTCGGCGGTCAGCGCCAGCTCGCAGCCGCCGCCGAGAGCGGGCCCGTTGATCGCGGCCACCACCGGCTTGGGGATGGCGGCGACCGCGTCGAAGGCGCCTTGGAGCACGGCCGCGTGCCCGACCATCTCGGCGTGCGACATCGCGGCCATCTCCTTGATGTCGCCCCCCGCCGAGAAGGCCGTGGGCCCGCCGTACACGACGACCGCACGGACCCGCTCGTCGGTCGCGGCCCGCTCGGCGGCCGCGCGCAACGCGCTCTGCGCGGCGCGGTCGAGCACGTTGAGCGGCGGCCGGTCGAGGCGGAGGATGCCCACCGCCCCGTCGATGTCCAGCCATACGGTGGGGTGCCCCACCTCGGGAGCGGTCGTCATGCCCATAACAGACCTCCGTTCACTTCCAGCACGTGGCCGTTGACGTAGCTGGCCTCGGGACCGGCCAGGAAGACCGCGGCGTCGGCGGCCTCGTCGGCGTGGCCGGGCCGGCCGAGCGACAGCCGGGTCTTGTAGCGCGACCAGATCCGGTCGTTGCCGGTGACCTGCTGCCCCATCCCCTCGTCGAGGATTCCGGGGGCCAGGGAGTTGACCAGGATGCCGCGGGGGGCGAGCTCGATCGCGCTGACCTTGGTGAACATCTCCACCGCGGCCTTGGTGGCGCAGTATCCTGCGGCGCCGATCGCGACCCGGGTCGCCATGCTGGAGGAGACGTTGACGATCCGGCCGGCGTCGCTGCGTTCCAAGTAGGGAACCGCGGCCCGGGTGCACAGGAAGACCCCGGTCAGGTTGGTGGTCACCATGTCCTGCCAGTCGGCGACCGGCAGCCGGTCCACCCGCCCGTCCCGGCTCACGCCGGCGTTGGCCACCAGGATGTCGATGCCCCCGAAGCGTCCGGCGGCCTCGGCCATCAGCTCATCGACCGAATCGTCACTGGTGACGTCGACCGGGACGTAGGCGCAGCGACCGGGCGCGAAGTCGATGACCTCCTTGATGTCGTACGGGTTGCGGGCGGCGCAGACGACCTGCGCCCCTTCCTGCAGGTAGCGTTCCGCGATCGCCCGGCCGAGGCCCCGGGAGCCTCCGGTGATGACGGCGGTCTTTCCGATGAGTCTCATGACGATCCTCCTCGCACGGGACCGGGGGTCGGGAGCATGGCGGTGCAGCCGGCCGTGCCGATCACGTCGAAGGTCGAGCCGCAGCCGCGGCAGTCGTAGGGGACCTTGCACACCGCCCCGCCGAAGCGGCCGGCGCGCGCGACGTCGTCGCAGCCGCAGTACGGACATCTGGGGGCGGCGCCCGCCACGCGGTATCCGCCCCTGCGCAGCGCGTCCCGGCCGGCGGCGGTGACCGCCGCCGGTTGCCAGGCGCCGCGATCCCACACGATCTCGACCTCGCGTCCCGGTGCCGCGTCGGCGAGCGTGGACCGCACCCGCCGGGCGATCTCCCCGACGGCGGGGCAGCTGAGCCGGGTGGGGGCCAGGCGGACCCGGACGCGGCCGCCGGTCAGCGACACCGAGCGCAGCACGCCGAGGTCGCGCAGGCCGACGTCGATCTCCGGATCGCGCACACCGGCGACCACGTCGGCGAGCCGGCCGGTGAGCTCGTCCGTGGGCTGGGTCGTGAGCTCGTCCGTGGGCTGAGCTGTGAACTCGTCCGTGGGCTGAGCTGTGAACTCGTCCGTGGGCTGAGCTGTGGGCCGGCCTGGGGGCCGGTCGTGGAGTCGGTCGGCGTTCACCGGAACACCCCCGGGGCGTAGTCGTCCCGCACCATGCGGCCACGGGACAGGCAGTAGGCCAGTGCGCTCCCGCCCATCCCCGCGGTCCGCGTCAGCGGGCGGCCGGGCAGGCGCGATTCGGGGCCGCCGCTGTCGCCGACCAGCGCAGCGAGACGCTCGTGCAGGTTCGCGGCCGGTACCGGAGCGCTGGGCAGTACGCCCGCCGTGACTCCCTGCGGCCCGGCGCCGAACAGGTCGCCGGCGCGCTCGGTCACCTCGGCGTAGGCGCGCGCGAACTCCTCACTGGTCTCGGGCCATGCGGTCAGCGCCCGCGCCCACCGCCGCCAGTGGTCCAGATGGACCCGCTGCTCGTCGCGGATGGCGATGATCGCGGGCGGCCACGCCCCGCCGGGCCCCGCCTCCGCGGCCTGCCCGGTGCGGCCGGGCCCGGCCTCCGCGGTCCGTTCGGCGAGCGCGACGACGGCAGCGGCGATCACCAGACCGCAGGCCACGGTGGACGGCCAGTCGGTGAGCCGTTCGATGGCGCGCGACACCCGCCACCGCGCCTGCGGCCGGTCGAAGAACCACGCGTCGGCGGCGGCCTCGTCGAAACCGCACAGCGACAGGATCGTCCCGGCGTGCGCCAGCGCTTCCTGTCCGATCGAGCCGACCGCCAGCGACTCCTCCAGGTCGATGTAGTCGACGATGCGTTCGCCCAGCCGGTTGCCGAGCACGAACAGGTCGTCGGCGAGCGCGAGCCACAGGTCGCGGAGCTCGGGGTCGGCGGCCCGGGACGCGTCGTCGCGAAGCTCGGAGAGGGCGCCGTCCCTCGGCTCGGCCGGAGAGTCGACGGCCGGCGAGCCGGGAGCGGCCGGCGAATCGGCGACGGCCGGCGAATCGGCAACCAGCGGCGAATCGGCGGCGGGCGGGGAGTCGGAGCGGTCGCGGCGGCGGGCGGTGGGGAAGCCGGGCTGGCGGTGCGGCATCCGGGTCTTGGCTGCGAGCAGGTCGCGGTCGTCCCCGGTGGAGACGATCATGTCGGAGCGGCGGACCACCCAGAGGGTGGCCAGGTCGTCGCGGCGCCCGTAGGTCTCCTTGGCCAGGTGCCAGGCGCCGTCCGGGCGCGGCGAGACGATGGAGCCGACATGGCTGAGCGTCTTGCCGACGCCATTCTGCGTGAAGACCTCATAGACGTCGGGGTCGTTCGGGATGTGCGGCATCACGACACCTCCCGCAGCGCGCGCCGGTACCGCGTGTTGCGGTCCAGGGCGTGGCGCACCCAGTCCAGCCGGCGCTGCGACGCCGGCCCGCCGCCCGCGATCACCTTCTTCACCTCGGCCCAGTCGGGCATCGCGAACTCCCACTCCCCCGAGGGCGCCTGACGGACCAGCGCGGGATCCACGTGCACACCGAGCTTCCGGAAGACCGGGATGATCTTGTTGAGCCATGCCTGGCGCAGCGCGTCGTTGCCGTCCGGCTTCAGGCCGATCTGCCACATGCGGTTGGCGTGCAGGGTGTCGGTGTCGGGCGGACCGAGGTAGGCCAGCACGCGCGGCATCCACAGCTCGAACCCCTCCTGCACCCGCCGGCGCTGCTCGGCGTCACCGTGGGTCAGCACCTCGTGGGTGAGGTCCAGGGCGTGCTGGTAGTGGAAGGACTCCTCGCGCTCGATCTTGCGCAGCGCCCGGGCGTACGGCAGGTACACGCCCTTCATCAGGGACTGGAACTGGACGATCGCCGCCGAGTTCATCAGCAGCAGCCCCGGGCCCAGCTCCTCCCAGGTCCCGAAGGAGTAGTGGAAGATGTTGTGCACCTTCGCGCGGCCCTCGAGGTAGTCGAGCAGGATCCGCTCGCGCGGCATGCCCAGGTCTTCGGCGACGCGCGCGGCCACGTGCCCGTGACCGACCTCGTCCTGGATCTTGGCCATGAGCATCTGCCGCCTGGTGTGGCTGGGCGCGCGGTCCAGCCACTCGGCGAACGGCAGCACGCCCACCAGCTCGTTGAGCGCCTGTACGGTGGCGAACCGCTTGGCGCCCTCCCGTACCTCGTCGGGCATCGGATCCCACAGCTCGTAGCAACGGTGCCCCGCCGCGGTGGCCATCGGCATTTCTGTCTCCTTTTGCAGCGCTTGCCCGGTTTCCAGCGGTCGTCCGGCGTGGTCGGACGTGGTCCGGCGGTGGTCCGGCGTTGGTCCGGCGGGCTCAGTACCAGCGGACGACGACGGCGCCCGCGGTCATGCCGCCGCCCACTCCGGCCAGCACCAGGCGCTCACCCCGCTGGAAGGGCCGGCGTTCGTGCTCCACGCGGAGGGTGAGCGGGATGGAGGCCGCGGCGGTGTTGCCGAAGTGCGGTGCGGTGAGCGGCACCCGGGCGGGGTCGACGCGCAGTTCGCGGACGCACTCCTCGACCATGCGGGTGTTGGCCTGGTGCAGGATGAGGCGGTCCACCTCCTCCAGCCGGAGCCCGGCCGAGGCGAGCGCCTCGTCGATCACCTTGGGGAGGGTGCGCATCGCGTACTCGCGTACGGGGCGGCCCTTCATCCGGAACAGGTGCTCTCCGGCCTCCCACGCCCGGGCGTCCAGCGGCCGGCGGGTGCCGCCGGCGGCCACCTCGACCAGGTCGCGGTACTCGCCGTTGGCCACCAGCCGCCAGCCCAGTACGCCGTACCCCTCGGGCACCGGACCGAGCAGCACCGCCCCGGCCCCGTCGCCGAACAGGCTGACGGTGCGCCGGTCGGTGGAGTCCATCAGCGAGGAGTACACGTCCGCGCCGACCACCAGGGCGTACTCGCCGCCCTGCCCGGACAGCCGCCCCGACATCATCGAGTCGGCGACCGCCAGTGCGTAGAGGAAGCCGGAGCACACGGCGTTGACGTCGAACGCCGGGACACCGGACAGCCCGAGCTTGTCCTGCAGGATGGCTCCGGTGGAGGGCTGCGGCTGGTCGGGCGTCGAGGTGCCCACGATGATCAGCCCGAGCCGGTCGGCCGCCTCGGGCCGCACGGCCAGCGCCTCACGGGCGGCGTGCAGCGCGAGGTCGGAGGTGGCGGTGCCGGGCTCGCGGTACCTGCGTTCCAGGATGCCGGTCCGCTCGACGATCCAGTTCTCCTCCACGCCGGTCCACTCGGCGATCCGCGCGTTGTCGATGACCACCGGCGGCACGTGGCCGCCCAGGCCGAGGAATCCCACGCCCATCAGTCGCTCCTCTCCGCCGCCTGCTCCTGCGGCACCTGGACGACGGCGCAGGTCCAGGTCCAGGCCGCCCCGCCGCCGATCACCAGGGCGATGTCGCCCGGCTCCAGCGGCGCGCGATCGCGCAGGTCGGCCAGGTTCGCCAGGAAGTCCCCGCACCCCAGGTGGCCGGTGTCCGCGCCGAATTGCAGCGCCTCGGCCTTCAGCACGTCGTTCATCACCGGCACGTAGTTGGCGTCCAGCAGGTACGCTCCGAGCCGCGGCAGCGCGATGTACTTGATCCGGGGATCGTCGAGCCGCAGCCCCGCGTCGCGCACGGCGTCCACGATCACCTTGCGGATCGACCGGCCGGCGATGGAGGTGAACTTGTCCTTGCCGTACGCCTCCACATAGGACTTCTTGGGACGGCGCAGGTCGATGGAGCTGCTGTGCGACATGGGCGCCGCGCTGAAGTCGTTGCCGTGTCGCATCATCAGTTCGAGCGCGGCCTCGGTCTCGCTGGCCAGGGACAGCAGCGCCCAGTCGTCGGGCCCCGAGTCGCCGTGGTGCAGCAGCGCCGCGGTTCCCGCGTCGCCGAAGCCCAGGCCGTAGTCGGAGGTCCAGCGGTCCATGCCGGGCGGGGCGAAGCGGTCGCCCGTGGTGATGAGCGCGGCGCCGAGCCCCGGTTCGGCGTCAAGATGCAGCGCCGCGAGCTGGAGGGCGAGCGCGGCCGCGTTGCAGCCCTGCTGCACGCCGTACACCAGGGCATTGGGAGCGCCGACCTCGTTGGCCACGAAGTGCGGCGGCGACCACATGTCGTGGCCCTGGTGGTAGATCCAGGTGTGCATCACCACGCCCACATTCGAGGGGCTCCAGCCCGCCCGGCTGATCGCGTCACGACCGGCCGCCGCCGCCATCTCGGGAGCGGACCACCGCGTCGAGACCGGAAGACCGGTGAGGCCGAGCCGGTCCACGTCCTCGGTGTCCAGCTTGCCCGCCGCGACGGCGTCCTCGACGTTCTCGCGATCCGGCGGAAACCATGTGGTCACGGTCTTGATCCGCAGGTCGTTTCCGAATTTCATCGGGCTCCTCTCAGATTCCTTGGAAGCTCGGGATCCGTGGGGTGATCGGGAGTGCGATATTCCGGCAGGCGGACGTCGGGCCGGCGGTGCGTCTGGCCGGGGATATGGGGGCTCCGTACCTGGCGGAGCGCGGTGCGCGGTCGTCCACCACCTGGGAGCTGACGTTGGTGCACGGGGTCATCGGTGGCTTCGCCCACTATCGCATACCTTCATGAAGGTATGTAACTTTGTGTAAGGCACCCAGGGAGCGGCAGGCGGCCCCCGCCGATGCCGACCGGGCACCTCCGGCCTCCAGCACCACGACACGACCGCCGGTCGGCCCTCTTCGCGGCGCACGCGGACGATGCGCCTGCCAGGCATGACGCTCCGCCTCCGGTCCACCTCACGGCGGTGGCACCGAATGTCCGTGCCAGGAGTGACAGGGTGGCGCGGTCAGTGTGCGACCGGGTGAATCCTCACTTGCACAGCGAGAGGTCATGTCCCGTCGAGAGAAAATACCTGTCCGATGGTATGTTTTTCTGTCGCCGGGGGTGGGAGGGACATCCTGTCCGCCGCAAGGACCTGGCCGTACTGATCGTCGTGGCGCTGTCGGCGGTCTGGCTCGCCGTCTCCTCCTTCACCGGGCCCTGGAAATGCCTCGCCCCCTGCCCGGACCACCGAGAAGGAGGTGGCCGGACAGGGGGCGGCGTTCATGGGCCGCGGGGATCGGCGTCCCGCGCGGCCTGGTCAGTGGGCGAGCACGGGCACCGAGGGCGCGTCCTCGTGGCCGTCGCGGCCGGACGAGGCGCCGGGGCGCCGTCCCTGGTGGCCGCTGTCGACCAGGACGAGCACGATGGCCGCGGCCAGCACCAGGATGCCCACCGCCCACCAGATCGCGGTCGCGTAGCCGTGCACCGCCGCCTCGTTGGCGAAGGCGGCCTTGCCGAGGGTCCGCGCCTGGGCGGCGTGCGAGGTGACCCAGTCGGTGACGGCGCCGGCGGCGATGGTATTGAGCAGGGCGGTGCCGATGGCGCCGCCGACCTGCTGGGAGGTGTTGACCATCGCGGAGGCCACACCCGCGTCGCGCGGCTGGACCCCGAAGGTGGCCAGGCTCATCGCCGGCATGAAGGCCGTGCCCATGCCGAGACCGAGCAGGATCTGCGCGGGCAGCACCAGGCCGGCGTAGGAGCTGTCGACCTTCATCTGGGTGAGGATGAGCATGCCGACCGCGGCGAGCAGGAAGCCGGGCACCATCAGCAGCCGCGGCGGGACGCGGGTCATCAGACGGGCGCCGATCTGCGTCGAGCCGGTGACCATGCCCGCGACCATCGGCAGGAAGGCGAAGCCGGTGCGCACCGGCGAGTACCCCTTGACGACCTGCAGGTAGTAGGTCAGGAAGAGGAACAGGCCGAACATCGCGATGATCGCCAGTCCCAGTGACAGGTACACGCCGCCGCGGTTGCGGTCGGTGACCACGCGCAGCGGCAGCAACGGCGCTCTGACCTTGCTCTCGACCAGCACGAAGGCGACGAGCAGCACGGCCGCCGCGACGAACAGGCCGATGGTCACGTTCGACGTCCAGCCGTCGGACTCGGCGCGGGTGAAGGCGTAGACCAAGGAGACCAGGCCGAGGGTGGCCAGCACGACGCCGGGGATGTCGAGGCCGCTGCCGTTGTGGGTCCCGGCGGGCTCACGGATGACCAGGAAGGCGCCGATGACGGCGAGAACGGCGAAGGGGATGTTGACGTAGAACGTCCAGCGCCAATCGAGGTACTCGGTGAGGAAGCCGCCGAGGATCAGGCCGACGGCGCTGCCGCCGCCCGCGATGGCGCCGTAGATGCCGAACGCCTTGGCCCGCTCGTGGGCCTCGGTGAACATCACCGCCAGCAGTGACAGGGCGGCGGGCGCCAGCAGCGCGCCGAACACGCCCTGGAGCGCGCGGGCTCCGAGGAGCATCGCCTCGTTGCCGGCGGCGCCACCGATCGCGGAGGCCAGGGCGAAGCCGATCAGGCCGGCGATGAAGGCGCGCCTGCGGCCCCACAGGTCGGCGATGCGGCCGCCGAACAGGAGCAGTCCCCCGAACGCCAGGGCGTACGCCGTGATGACCCACTGGCGGTCGCCGTCGGAGATATGGAGGTCAACCTGCGCGGAAGGCAGGGCGATGTTCACGATCGTCGCGTCGAGCACGACCATCAGCTGGGCGATGGCGATGAATCCGAGGGCTTTCCAGCGCCGGGGGTCCGGCTGGACCTGGGCTGTTTCAGGCATGCGTTAACTCACTTACGGTACAGAGATGCCGAATCGGCAGGTGAAAGGTAATAACGATCCGTCGCCGGAGCGGGGAGCTCAGGCGGTCGGCGTCGTCGTGGTCGGTGGTCGCCGCTTGAGGTCGTCGAAGGTGGCGCCGGCTCCGGGCAGGGGGGATCGCGCCGGGGTGCGGAGCCCGTCCAGGAAGAGCTCCAGATGACGACCGACGAACCTGTCGAGGTTCAGACGCCTGGAACCCGGCAGGGGCCGGGTGAGCTGGGAGAGTGCGATCAGGATGTCGGCGGGGGTCACATCAGGGCGCAGGAGGCCCGCGTCGCGCCCCCGCTCCACGATGGCCTCCACCGCCCGTTCGAGGCGGGCGCGCTCCACGGTGAGCGCCGAGGCGATCCTCTCACAATCGGCGGAGAGAATCGGACACAGGGCCCCAATTCGCTCCTCGGTCGCGCCGTGCACGAAGCGCCGCAGCGCCGCGAACGCGTCCGGCTCCTCGGCGAGCGCCGTCTCGGCCAGCTTCACGATTCGGTTCATGACCTCCAGGGTCACCTGGCGGATGAGTTCGGGACGGTCGGCGAAGTGCCGGTAGATCGTGGCGTTGCCCACGCCGGCCCGCCGCGCGATCTGGTCGAGAGTCACCTCGGCCCCGTACTCCACGAACGCCTCACGCGCGGCGGCCACGATGCGTTCCCGGTTGCGTGACGCGTCCGCCCGCAGCCGCTGAACGTGGCTCCGCGCGGCGGTCGTGCTCACGGCCCCCACAGCGGTGCTCCCTTCCGTCCTCCGGCGCGCAACCGGGGACGGTCTCCCCGGTTGCGACCTCCGTGCAAACGGGGAGACCGTCCCCGGATATTTCGGACATCCTTGTGAACTGCATCACATGGCCGAAAACACCGCACCGCCGCGAACATGCCGCCGGCCCTGCTCCCGGCCGAAGCCGGGAGCAGGGCCGGCCTGCTCTCCCCCACGCGAGGGGTCAGTCGATTCGCTGGCAGATCGTCACCGGCAGGCGGGGCGACCACCGCTTGGTGACCTCGTCGTACCCGCGGGCGTACCCGTTGGTCCCGGGGGCGCAGGGAGCGGCGATCGTCGTGTCCACGTAGACGGCGCCGCCGGGGGTGATGGGGTGCGTGCGGGCGGTCTGCCACCGGGAGAAGGCCACCCGGCCGGTGGTGAACTTGACGACCACGTAGACGCGGCCTCCGACGGTGAAGTTCCCGCCGGCGACCTTGAGGTGGCCGTCGAAGGTGTAGGTGAACAGGAACGGCTGCGCCAGCCGGAGAGAGCGGGCGGAGCTCGTGGTGACCGTGCCGGCGGCGGCCGAGGCGTTCGCGGCGGCGCCGAGCGCGGGAACGCCCAGGGCGAGGACGCCGGCGGCGGCGGTGACGCCGAGCAGGGCGCGGATGGTGTGAGTCATGTCGATCTCCTCCGAGACGGTGCCGACCCTGTGGTCCGGGACGCTACGTCGGCCGGGCTGCTCCACCATTGACGGGCATGCCGCCTGCAACCCGCTGTCAACGGCCTGACGCCGGCTTGCATCCGCCGTCGGAGTTCAGGTCGCACGCGATGGCGCCGTCGGAGGCGAGGGGGAAGGCGGAGGCGAACGGGAGGCGGAGGCGACGGGAGGCGGAGGCGAACGCGAGGCGGCCCGCCGAAAACCGTCGAAGGCCGAGATCGTGCGACACGCCGCCGCACAAACCGCTACGGCCGACGCCTACTGCTTAACCTGATGAAACGGAAGAACGCCCAGGTCAGACCGTAGGGCATCGGCGTGCGCGTCTCCGTGCGGCCCGGTACGCGGTTCGGCGAGCGGGACACATCCAGCCGTGAACCGCGCGGTCGCGGTGACGAAGGGAAAGCCATGACCGGTACCTCGCCCCACATCACGTCCCTGGCGGCCGCGCGGCCCGCGTTCGAGAGCGAACTCGGCTCGGTCACGCTGGTCGACGCCACCGTCCTGCCGATACTCAACGGGCTCTCCATCAAGCACGTCGTCCTCGAACCGGGCGCGATCCGCGAGCCGCGGTGGAACGTCAACGCCAACCAGCTCGGTTACTGCCTTTCCGGAACCGCCCTTGTGTCGATACTCGGAAACGCCGACGTCTTCTCCTCGTTCGTCATCGGCGCCGGGCAGATGTACCACGTCGAATCCGGTTCGATCTACCACATCGAGAACATCGGCGACGGGCGTGCCGAATTCCTGCTCGCCCTGCGCAGCGAACGCCCGCGGCATTTCTCGATGCGCGACAGCTTCAGCGCCATGACCGACGCGGTGCTCGGCAACACCTACGACCTTCCCGGGTCGGCGTTCGCCGCCTTCGACCGGTCTCCGGCGCAGCAGATCGTCCGCCGCGCCGGCGCCGCCGATGTCCCCTCCACCGCCGGACTGCCCAACGCCCAGTTGTTCGACGTCGAAGGACAGCACCCGCCCCTGTCGTACGCCTACGGTGAGGCCCGCCTGGCCCGTAAGCAGTACTGGGCCGCGCTGGAGGACATCTCGATGTACTCGCTGCGCATCAAGGAGAGCGGGATGCGCGAACCGCACTGGCACCCGGTCACCGGCGAGATGGGATACGTCGAGAAGGGCCATGCCCGCATGCGGGTGCTGGACCCCGACAACACCCTGGACGAATATCTGCTCAGCCCCGGCGACGTGTACTTCGTGCCGCGGGCCTTCCCGCACCACATCGAGGTCCTCGGCGACGGGGACATGCACTTCCTCATCTTCTTCGACCAGCCCATGCCCGCCGACATCGGTTACCGGGCCACCGCGTCCGCGTTCTCCCGCGAGGTCCTGGCCGCGAGTTTCGGCATTCCCGAGCGGGAGCTTCCGCGGTTCCCCTACACGCCGGTCGACCCGCTCATCGTCGGCCGGCTCAACGCGCTCGACCCGGTCGGCTCCTGAGGCCGAGCCGGCGGGAGCCTCACCACAGCAGCAGGATCGGCAGGGAGCAGCCGAGGAGGGCGACCACCACCGCGGCGGCGCCGGCGATCCAGGTCGTGTACGGGGCGTTGACGAGCGGCCCCATCAGCGACTTGTCGCGGCAGAAGTGGACGAGCAGGAACAGCGCCACGGGCACTCCCAGCGAGATGACCACCTGACTGAGGACCAGCAGGCCGGTCAGGGACACCCCGGAGAACAACGCGAGGACGGCCGGCGTCATCGTCAGGACGCGGCGCACGTGCACGGGCACCCGCCGGCCCAGGAAACCCCGCATCACGACGTCGCCCGCGAGCGTGCCGATGCCGGACGAGGAGATGCCCGAGGCCATCAGCGCGACGGCGAAGGCGAGGGCGGCGGCTCCGCCGGCGCGGGCCGCCAGTTCCGCGTGGGCGGCCGGCAGGTCGCCGGTCCAGGCGCCGCCGGTCGCCGCGCCGAGTCCGGCGCCGAGGGCGATCATCGACACGTTGACGACCGTGGCGACGCCCAGGGCGAGTGAACAGTCCACCCGCAGGATCCGGCGGACGAGGTCGGGCTGCCGGCGAGCCGCCGCGGTCGTCATGCCGCGCCCCTGTACCAGGGCCGAGTGCAGGTAGACCGCGTGGGGCATGACCGTGGCGCCGACTATTCCCATGGCCAGCAGCGGCGCCCCCTCGGCTCCGAGGCCCGGGACGAGCCCGGCGGCGAGCGCGCTCCGGGACTGGTGCCCCGTGACGATGATGTCGTAGCCGATGCCCGCGCCGACGAGCAGCAGAGCGGCGGCGCTCATGAGCTCGAACGGGCGCGTGCGCCCCTTGCGCCGCAGTTCCAGCAGCGCGAGCGACACCACCGCCGTCGCGACCGCCGAGGCCGCCACCGGCATCCGGAACAGCAGGTGCATGCCGATCGCCGCGCCCACGAACTCCGCGAGGTCGGTGGCGAGCACGACCATCTCGGCCTGCGACCAGAGCATGAGGCTCGCGAGCCGGGTGAACCGCCCGCGGCACAGCCGGGGCAGGCTCTCACCGGTCGCCATGCCGAGTTTCGCCGCCTGGAACTGCACGAGGATCGCCACCAGACTGGCCGCCACGACGACCCAGACCAGTGTGCAGCCGAGGGTGGCGCCCGCGGTGAGGTTGGTGGCCACGTTCCCGGGATCGACGTACGCGATCGCCGCCACGAAGGCCGGACCGAGCATCCGGGCGACCCGGGCGCCCCTCTTCCGCGCGGGCGCGGGGCTCGTGGTGGCGTCGCGGAGGTCCAGGACCCCGTCAGGGCCGTCCCGTGGCGAGGTGCGCTCGTCCGGCCGCCCGCTCGAATCCGCCGATTTACCGCGAACGATCACCGAAATTCCTTAGTGGCCATTTAGTGACATTCTTCTGCGTAGCCGGAATGGGCGTACGGGAGCGGGAATACCCGCACGAGAAGAGGCGCGAAACCTGGTCACCACACGAGAACAATGGGCTTCACTGGGACGTGATTCGCGATATCCACGCACGTGGTTCGGAATATCCGGGCACGCCGCGCCGGCTGCGCCGCCGGCGGTCAGGAATGCGACGGGAGGCGGACGACGAAGCGCGCGCCCCGGTCGCTGTCCTGGATGGTCAGCGCGCCGCCGTGGCTCTCGGCGATCTGCCGGGCGATGGGGAGGCCGAGGCCGATCCCTCCGGCGTCTCTGCTGCGCGCGGTGTCCAGCCGGGTGAACCGCTGGAACACCGTCTCCCGCTGCTCGGCGGCGATTCCGGCGCCGTCGTCGAGGACCTCGAGTTCCACGACGCCCCCGGGGGCTTCCGGGTCGCGGTCCACGCGTCGAAGGGTGACCGTGACGGTGGAGGAGGCGTATCGCTGAGCGTTCTGGACCAGATTGCAGATCAACTGGCGCAGCCGTGACCTGTCGCCTCTGACCATCACCCCCGGCGCCAGACGGTGGACCACCATGCCGTTCAGGTGGTGACTCTTCAGCTCCATGGTGATGAGTTCGGTGAGGTCGACCGGCTTGCGCACGCCCGGTACGCCCGCGTCGAGCTGGGTGAGCGTCAGCAGGTCGGAGGTGATCGACTGCAGACGCTCCACGCTCGGGAGCACGTCGTCGCACAGCCGGTGCAGGCCGGCGTCCTCGGACGCCAGGAGGGCGTCCTCCATCTGGGCGCGGATGGCGGTGATCGGGGTGCGCAACTCGTGGGAGGCGTCCGAGCAGAACCGCCGCTGCTGTTCGAGCGTGCGCTCCAGCGCGTCCAGCGTGTCGTTGACGCTCCGCGCCAGCCGGTGGATCTCGTCCTTGGCCACGGGGACCGGGACCCGGTGGCTCAGGTTGTTGCTGCGGATGTGGTCGAGCTGGGCCCGGATGGCGTCCACGGGTCTGAGCGACCTGGTGACGGTGTGCCGGGCCCCGTACGCGATCGCGCCCGTGAAGACGACGGTCCCCGCGACCAGGATGGAGGCGACACCCGGATAGACGAAGAACGGCAGCGTCGGCGCGGCGCTGTAGATGGTCCAGTCGCCGTCGCGGTACACCCGCTGGGCGACCACGATGTGGCAGCCGCCGGCCGGGAAGACGGAGTCGCACACGACCGCGCTGGCCACCCGCCCGGGGCTCTTCGGCGTGAAATGGGCCATGGGGGGCCGCTTCTGCAGGTCTTTGGTCGCGGCGACCACCCGTCCGTCCGGGGCGACGACCTGGACCGGGCGGATGAGGTCCTGCGGGATGGGCGGGAGCGGATTGACCAGTTGGCCGCGGTCGACGTAATAGGCGGTCAGTTCGCCGACCGCGGTCACCTCTTTGGTGAGGTTCTGGGTCGCCATCTTGTTAATGGCGAACAGCAGGACGATGGAGAACACCATGCACAGCGCGCCCACCGCCGCGCTGGTGAACAGCGCCAGGCGGGCGCGGATCGAGCTTTCCGGTTTCATGACGACCTCCTTTCGCCGGACCCGGCTCCGGGCAGGCGCAGGACGAAACGCGCACCTTGGAAAGCGCTTTCTTCGACGCCGAGAGAACCTCGGTGCGCCTGGGCGATCTCGCGGGCGATGGCCAGGCCGAGTCCGGTGCCGTTGCCGTCCAGCCGGCGGGCGTCCTCCAGCCGGGTGAAACGGTGGAAGACCCGCTCCCGGTCGGCCTTCGCGATCCCCGGCCCGTCGTCGCCGACCGCGAGCTCGACCGCGGTCTCGGTGGCGTGCACCTCGACGGTCACCAGATGCCTCGCATGCCTCTGGGCGTTGTCCAGCAGGTTGGCCAGCAGCCGGCCGATCTGGGACGGCACGACCTCCACGATGGCCCCGCGCGCGAGCTGGAGCCGGACGGGGACGCGATCGGTCCGCTGGGCCATCTCCATCCGGACCAGGGCGGCGAGATCGAGGCGCTGCGGTTCGGCGGGCGGGCAGCCGCGCACGCGAGCGAGGCGCAGCACGTCATCGGTGATCATCTGGAGCCGTTCCACCTGGTCGAGGGTCGTGCCCAGCAGTTCGGGCAGCCGGGCACGGCCGGGGTCCTGTTGCGCCTCTTCCAGCCGCACCCGCAGTCCCGCGATGGGGGTGCGCAGTTCGTGGGAGACGTCAGATGCGAACTGCCGCTGGCGGTAGGCGATCTCCTCGCGTTCCTCCTTGGCCCGGTTCAGGCGCCCCAGGAACCTGTTGATCGCCCGGGCCAGACAGGTGACCTCCTGTGCTCTTCCCGGTTCCGAGACGCGTACGGTCAGGTCGTCGAAGTCGATCACGGACAGTTCGGCGCCGACCGTCTCCATCGGGCGTAGCAGCCGGCCGGTCACCTTCCAGGCGGCCCACGCGTTCAGGGCGACCAGCTCGGCGGCCTCCAGCGCCACGATCAACCGGACGGAGCCGAGCCAGGCGACATCCGGGAGCGGGCCGTGAGACGCGGAGGCCCCCGAACGGCGGACCGGCGCCACGACCGTGACCTGCATGACGTGGGCGGGCGGGCGCGACCGGCCGTGCGGCGGCCTCAGCCGGGTCTCGGCGCCCGTCAGTGAGGGCCCGGGCAGATCACCTCGCCATCGGTCGGGCCCGGTCGCGGCCAGGAAGTACATCCCTGCTCCGGTGGTGAGAAGGGTGAGGACGGTCATCGTGACGGCGAGCAGGGTGACCTGCCCCCGGACCGAGCGCGGCCGGCACCGCTCTCGCATCGGTGGTCTCTCGGCGGCCCTCCGCCACCGCCGGCCCGGACCCGGCACGGGATGCCGGTGGCCGTTCTCCCGCCCCGTGGAGCCCGCCGGCGACGCTTCGCACCGTGCCGGTGCGGCTCGGGCCTGGTCGTCGCGGCCGGCGGTCAAAGACAGGCCGGGCAGCAGGCGTGCGAGGCCTTTGGCGGCGACCATCCAGGTGAGCAGGGTGCACACAGGCCACAGGAGGATCGGCCATGCGCTGGACAGGTCCACATCGCCCTCCGTTTCGAATGAGTTCGAGGGATGTCAGGCTTCGAGTGGGCCGGGAGGCGCCGCAGACGGTGCACCGCTGACGTTTCTCAGTCGCGCTCGGCCAAAAGGAGTCCCAAGGGAGCCCTTTCGTGTCGTCTCACCCGCGGAGATGAGTCAACGGATACGAGCTTGGACCGCAAAGAAGAACCCCGTATCGCGCATCTGTGTAACGTTGCGGCTCCGGGCCCGGCACGGGCGATCCGCGGGCCGACCTGGCAGGGTGGTGTTGCGGGGCCGATGCGCCTGCTGTCTCATGGACCTATGGGGGAGGTGTCCCACGATGTCCTGACGGCAGGTGGGCCCGGCTCCGATGCGTCGTCGTGGCCCGGCTGGCGTGGCCGGGGGCGAGAGTGGGAGCTCATCGCCAGGCTGCTCCGGGCGGCCCGGGCGAGCAGGGGCGGGGTCCTGCTCGTCGAGGGCCCACCGGGGGTCGGGAAGAGCCGCATGCTCGACGTGGCCGCCTGCACCGCGCTGCGGCGGGGGTTCCGGACGGCCCGCGGCTTCGCGGACGTGCTGACCCAGATGATGCCGCTGGCGCCGCTTCTGTCGGCGCTCGGAGAACCCGGCCGCTCGCCTCCCCCGGGCATGGACACGGGTCTGCCCGGTGCGACCGATCAACGGTTGTCGTTGCTGGCGGACCTGCACGAGCCGCTGGAGACGATGGTGGCGCACGGGCCCGTACTCGTGACCCTGGACGACCTGCACTGGGCCGACCCGATGACCCTGCTGGCCCTGCGGTCGCTGACGCGGGATTTCTCCTCCTCCCCGCTCGTCTGGATGCTGGCGCGTACGAGCGGCGGCGGCGACGTCGCCCGCGTCGACCGCCTGTTCCAGGTGCTCGAAGGTGACGGCGCGACGCGGGTCGCGCTGACGGCCCTGGACGAGCGAGCGGTGACCGAGGTGGTCACCGACGTCCTCGGGGCGGTGCCCGAGCCGGACGTGCTGGCCCTGGCCGAGATAACGGACGCCACCCCCTTCCCGCTCGTCGACCTCCTCACGAAGATCAAGAGCGAGGGCGGGTTCCGGATCGCCGATGGTCGCGCGCGGATGGTCTCGACGCTGCCGCCGGCTCAGGAGGTGACGCGAAGGCGCCTGGAGGAGCTGTCCGCCCCGACCAGGCGTCTGCTCCAGGTCGCCGCGGTCCTGGGCCGTTCGCTGCCGGTGAAGGACCTGGCCGAGATGCTCGGCGAGGCGACGGGCGAGCTGCTGCCCATGCTGGAGGAGGCGACGGCGGCGGGCATCATCGACTGCACCGGGCGCGAGCTGGCGTTCCGGCACGACCTGCTGTGGGAGGCCGTGACGGCGACCCTGCCGCCCGCCGTGGGGCGCGCCCTGCACCAGGAGGCAGGGGAGATGCTGCTCAGGCGAGGCGGGTCGGCCGTTCCCGCCGCCGCGCACCTCATGCGCAGTGCCGGTCGCGGTGACGCGCGCGCACTGCTCGGGCTGGACCGGGCGGCGCGGGAGGTGCTGCGGTCCTCGCCGCACACCGCCGCCTATCTCGCCAGGCGGGCGCTCGACCTGACCGAGCCCACCGACCCCGGCTGGCTCGGTCGTGCGGCCACGGCGGTCGACGCCCTGACGACCACGGGGCGGCTGCCCGAGGCGGCCGGGCTCGCCCGCTCCGCGCTGGCAAGGGCGCCCTCGGCGCAGGAGCCCCGGCTGCGCTGCGCCCTGGCGTACATCATGCTGCTCAGCGGACGGCCGGCGGACGCGCTGGCGGAGGCCGAGAACGTGCTGGCACAGGAGGACATACCCGACGACCTCGGCGGCATCGCCGAGTGGACGGTGTTCTGGGCGCTCATCTCGCTCAACGACCTGCGCAAGGGACGGCCGCGGGCGGAGGCCGTCCTCGCCGACCGCGACCGGCACTCCGACGCCGCCGTCGTCGGGGCTCTGCTGCTGCGCGCCCGGTGCGCCATGGTCGACGGCCGGGTCGCGGACTCCTTCGAGCACCTGCACGAGGCGCTGCGCATCGCGGGCGGCGGCGCCGTCGAAGCCATCCAGCGCCCGTACGCCCGCCTGTTGCTGAGCCTCAACCACAGGTGCGTGTACCAGTTCGAGGCGGCCGACATGGCCATCCAGACGGCCCAGGAGGAGATCGAGACCCTCGGGGTGAGCGTGCTCGCCGCGCAACCCGCGTTGTTCCGCGCGCGGGTGCGGCTGGCCACCGGCCGCTTCGACGACGCCGAGGCCGAGGCTCAGGCCGCGATGGCGATCGCGGACGACATGGGCACCCAGGGGTTCATCCGCCTCGGGCTGTCGATACTGGCCTACGTCGCCGTGCGGCGCGGCGACGTCGACGCCGCGACCCAGCACATCAGGAGATACCGGTGCCAACCCGGCACGGCTGGAATGCTGTTCGGATCGGCGTGGGAAGGGTGGGTCGAGGCCGTGGTCGCCGAGGCCCAGGGTGACCTCGGACGGGCGGTGGAGATCCTCGAACCCACCTACACCGACGCGGAAGGACAACGCTGGACGCTGCTCACCGCTCCCCTCTCAGCGGCCTGTATGACCAGGCTGGCGCTGGCCACGGGGAACCGCCCGTACGCGCAGAGCATCGTCGACACGGCGGACCACCTTGAACGGACCAACCCCTCCTACCCCGTCCTGGCCACCGTGGCCGCGCACGCCCGGGGGCTGCTCCACGGAGACCCCGCGGACCTGGCCTTCGCCGCCGTGAACCATCCCCAGACGTGGGCGCGCGCCTCGGCCGCCGAGGACCTCGGGGCCCTGCTGATCACCACGCCCGACGCCCCCCGCGCCCGTGAGCGGGCCATCGAAGGTCTCGACCAGGCGCTCGACGGCTACCTGCGCATCGGCGCGCTGCGGGACGCGGCGCGGGTGCGGGCGAGGCTGCGCGCGATGGGCGTGCGGCGCCGGCACTGGGCCCAGCCGCAGCGGCAGGCCTTCGGGTGGGACAGCCTCTCGGAGACCGAACGCGCGGTGGCGGAGCTGATCGCCCGAGGTCTGACCAACCGCCAGGCCGCCGCGCGGATGTTCCTGTCCCCGCACACCGTCTCCACCCACCTTCGCCGGATCTTCGCCAAGCTCGACATCGCATCGCGCGCCGAACTGGCCCGCATCTGCGCCGAGAAGAAGCAGTGGCGCCCCGGTGGAGACGCCGAAGGCCCCGGAACCTGAGGAACAGGTCCGAGGCCCTCGGTCGCCGGTTCTGCCGGCGGCGGTCAGATCTTGCCGGTGCCCGCGTTCGCGAGGACGGTCGTCTTCACGCCGCTGGGCGTGTCGACGGTGTAGGAGTAGGGGATGGAGTTGACGCTGCCGGCGGTCTGCGGCGCGCCCGAGTTCACCAGGTAGTTGTTGCGCGCGACGATCGAGCCGCCCGGCGAGGAGCCCTCACTGGTGTGGGTGGGCTCGGCGACGTTCTCGAAGTAGTTGCCCTCGACCAGGACGCCGGCGCCACAGGTGGAGGCGACGCCGTAGCTGTAGTCGGTGTAGGAGGAGCTCTTGTAGTAGTAGTTGTTGAACACGTGGATCGGGTTGCCGAAGCGGACGCGCGGGTTGCGCTGGGCGCAGGTCTGGAACGCGTTGTGGTGGTAGGTCACCCGCAGGTGGCCGGTGTCCTCCGACGCGTTGCTGTCACTGTGGCCCACCAGCGAGCACTTGACGTGGTCGTGCAGCTTGTTCCACGAGACGGTGACGTAGTCGGCGCCGTGGGTGATGTCCAGCAGCCCGTCGTAGTAGTCGGTGCCGTGGCTGGTGTCGCTGGACAGGTCGTTGTGGTCGAACCACAGCCGGGTGGAGTGGTCGACGTGGATCGCGTCGCCGTTGCCGTTGTCGGCCAGGACCTTTGAGATCTTCATGTTGCGGACGATGACGTTACTGACGTCCCTGATGTTGAGGCCGCAGCCGGTCAGTCCGGAGTTCGAGCCGACACCGAGGACGGTGGTGTTGGAACCCACCCGCACGTCGGCGGAGCAGCTGAAGTTGCCGTTGACCTGGACGGTCTTGGCGCCGTTGCCCGAGACCGCGCTCGTGAGCGCGCTCAGGGAGGTGACGGTGGTCGTGGCGCCGCCGGCGCCGCCGGTGGTGCCCCCGCCCTGTGTCGCCCAGCCGACCAGTCCGGTGGGGGGCGGCGCCGTCGGGGTGGGCGTGGGCGTCGGCGTGGGGGTCGGCGAGGGCGGCGGGGTGGGAGTGGGGGTCGGCGTGGGGAAGCGCGTCGGGGTCGAGCTCGGCGTGGGGGTGCCGCCGACGCCTCCCGTGCAGGTGACGCCATTGAGGGTGAACGACCCGGGCACGGGGTTGGAGGAGGTCCAGGTGCCCTGGAAGCCGATCGCGACGGCGCCGCCGGTGGCCAGCGAGCCGTTGTAGGAGACGTTCGTCGCGGTGACCTGGCTCCCGCTCTGGGAGAAGGTGGCGCTCCAGCCGGTGGTGACCTGCTGGCCGGCGCCGAAGGACCAGCCCAGGGACCAGCTCGTCAGCGGATCGCCGAGGTTGGTCACCTCGACGTTGGCGGTGAATCCGCCGGGCCATTGCGAGGCGACGGCGTAGGTGACCTTGCAGCCGGTCGCGGCGTCGGCCTGGGAGGTCAAGGTCGCGAGTCCGGCCGCGGCGACGACCATCGCCGTGACCGCGTTGAAGATGGCGAGGCGACGCCGTCGCATGGGGGGCCGAGAGAGCAAGGACCGCTCCTTTGCGTGATGAGAGACGATGGGACCTGCGCACCGCCCGGCGCGTGGATGCCGGCGGCGGGACAGCCCGTGACCGGGCTACGTCCCGGGCCGCTGTTGTTAGCGCTCACATTCGAGCGCGCACCTCCGTGGCCGAGGCGGCGCGGGGCCGGCCTCGATCCCGTTACGCGGGTGCCGTTCACACCTCTGTACGGCATTCACGAAAGAGAACATGGGCGTAGTTACGGCCGCCGGGAGTCGCCGGTCAACCTCCGCGCCGTCCGCTGCGGGAGCGGGCACTGATCCGTGCTGGTGAGAACCCGGGGACGGGGCCCCCGGCCGGTGAAACATTCAGCGACGCGGCGGCCGCGTCCCGCGGGCGGTCGGCGGTCACCCCGGGCAGTGGGCGCCGGCGATGGACCTGCCGGCGTCCGCGTTGCCGAGAGAGGCCGCCGTCCTCCAGTCGGCGCAGGCGGCGCCGGTGTCGCCGAGGCCGGCTTCGGCGAGCCCCCGGAGGTGGTAGTCCTCCACCAGGCCGGGGTCATGGCCGATGGCGGTGGACAGGTCCGCCCGCGCGCCCGCGTAATCCTTCAGCGCGAGTCTGGTCCTGCCGCGCTCGCTGTAGCCGGGGGCGAAGGTCGGCAGCCGTGACACCACGTAGTCGAGCTTGGACAGCGCCGCCGCGTAGTCGCCGTTCTGGTACCTGATCAGGCCCAGGTAGTAATAGGCGAGCATGAAATCGCGGTCGAGGGCGATGGTGGCCTCGAAATCCGGTGCCGCGCCGGTGTAGTCGCCGGCGGTGTACCTGGCGATGCCCCGGCTGTTGTGCGCGAACGCCACTCCGGGCTCTTTGGCGATGGCGTCGCTCATGATGGTCTCGGTGTCCTTCCAGGCCATGTTCCTGGTGATCGTCAGCGTGGCGAACAGCACGGCGAACACCGCCATCGCCCCGGTCACCGCGATGCGCGGAACCCGGTCGCGGTGCTGGAACGCCTTCTCCGCGAAGTGAGCCGCGATGAGGAACAGGCCGAGATAGGGCAGATACGCGTACCTGTTGGCGTGGTAGTTGTCGATGAGCAGCACGGCCTGCGTGAGCGCGATGCCGACCGCGAAGAACGCCAGCCCGAACACCACGACCTTGCGCGACGACCTGGGCACGAGCAGGGCCGCCACCACCGCCGCCAGCACGAGCGGGGAGAGCAGGACGAACCACGGCAGGGGTTTTCCGGGGTATTCGTAGGCGAGCGACAGATGGAAGGGGCCGACGAGCTGCACCAGATAATCGACCACCGCCGAACAGGCGACGAAGAAACGATCGACGACGGTGTAGTCGCGGGGCGGCACCACATCCTGCCGCGCGGTGAGCGCGACCAGCCCCATGGCGGCGGCGATGACCAGGAACGGGACCTTCTCCAGAAACGAACGCCGGCTCGGCCGGCGGCCCTTGAGGAAATCGACGAGGAACAGCACCAGGGGAAGCACGACAGCGGTCGACTTCGACAACGTGGCCAGCCCGAAAAGCGCCGCCGACCACGCCAGCGGTCCCCAGCGCCTCGAGTCGAGGTGACGCAGGTAGGCCAGCAGCGCGGCCAGGGAGAACAGCGTCGCCAGCAGATTGCTGCGGGCGGAGATCCAGGCGACGGTGTCCACGTTCACGGGATGGACCGCGAAGGCCGCCGCCACGAAAGCGGCCGGGAACACCCGCTCGGTCAGCCCGCGGACCAGCAGGAACACCAGCACCACGTTGGCGAGGTGCAGCAGCACGTTGGTGAAGTGGTAGACGCCCATCGCGCCCTGGCCGACCAGATGGTCGATCGCGTACGACGCGTACACCAGTGGTGTGTACATCGACTGCAGCGGGGTGGTGAACCAGTGGCCGATGGCGGCCCCGTCGACTTCGCGGATGGACACGTTGTCCACCACGCTCTCGGGATCGTCGAAATAGATGAAGCCGTTGCCGATGCCGTTGGCGTGCACGACGAAGGCGGCCACGACGATCGCGGACAGAATCCAGTGCCACGGGAGGCGATCGCGCCGCGCGGCGGCGGACGTACGGCCGCCGGCGCCGCGAGCGTCACGACCACCGCGAGCGTTCGGGGCATCGCGACCATTGCGAGCGTTCCGAGTGTTGCGACCATTGCGGCGGACGGCCGGGCGAGCGGGCGTCATCACATCTCCTGTGAGCGTCGTCGCTGTCGCGCGTCACAGTACGGTATTCCGCGTCGCGCCGGAACACGCGCGGAGTCGATTCCGCCGAACCGCCATTCCGTCGATAGGTGAATCAACTCCCCTGGCCCCGGAATGGCGGGAAGCGAAAGGCCCCGGACATCTCCGGGGCCTCGCGGCGGCGGTGCCTTCGCGCGCCGTTCGGGTCAGCTCTCCGCCGGGCCGTACTGCTCCAACAGGGCGCGCTTGTCCGGTTTTCCACTGGCCGCGACCGGCACGGTGGACACCGTCGTGATCGTCCGCGGGACGCTGTCCGCGCCGAGGTCGGCCCGCACCAGCTCGGTCAGCGCGCCGGGGTCGGGGGCGCGGCCGGCGGCCGGCACGACGAACGCGTGGACGGCCTCCCCCGTCCGCTCGTCCGGCGCGCCGGTCACGTACGCCTCGGCCACGTCGGGGTGGGCGGCCAGGACGCGCTCGATGGGCCCGGCGTACACCACCATCGCGTTGACCATGATGACGTCCCTGATCCGGCCGACCAGGTGCAGCAGGCCGTTCTCGTCCAGGTGGCCGAGGTCGCGCGTGCGCAGCAGGCCGTCACGCAGCACCTCGGCGGTCTCCTCCGGACGTCCCCAGTAGCCCGCCATCAGGTACGGGGTGCGGACGTGGATCTCGCCGGTCCGCCCCGTGGGGACCGGACGGCCCTCCTCGTCGCGCACGCTGATCTCGACACCGGGGTGCGGCGGGCCCACCGAGGCAGGCGCGCGGTCCGGGAAGCGGGCGAGGTCGTCGGGGGTCAGGATGGAGATCAGGCCGGACTCGGTCATCCCGTACCCGTGGTAGACCACCGGGCCCAGCCGCTCCACCGCCTCGGTCAGCCGGTGCGCGCTGATCGAGGACCCGCCGACCATCACCGCGCGCAGGCTGCCGACGTCGACCCGCTCATCGCGGAGCACGTCGAGCATGGCGCACAGCCGGGGCGCGGCCATGACCGAGCCGGTGATGCGATGACGCTCGATCGCGTACGGGAACAGCGGCCCGCCGTCCTCCTCGGGGATCACCGCGGTGCCGCCGCCGAGCAGGCACAGCATCACGTAGTCCAGGATGACCGTGGCGGACAGCGTGCCGAACAGCAGGAAGCGCTGGAAGGACCCGGCCAGCGCGGTCGCGATCGGCGACCAGTTCCGCGGGTGCCATGACCAGTGCGCGCCGAGCGCGCGGTAGGTCACCCCGCAGCCCTTGGGCTCGCCCGTGCTGCCGCTGGTGAAGATCAGCAGCGCCACGTCCTCCGGCCGGGCCGTGACCTGGAGCGGGCCGCCGTCGCCGGGGTGTTCGAGGAGGTCCGCCGCGCCCGCGACGGGTCCGAGCGAGAGCATCGTGGCCGGTCCGGCGGCCTGGAACAGCTCCGGCGTCGCCGTCGAGGCGTCGATGATCACCGCGTCGATGTCCATGCCGAACACGTGGGCGAGCAGGCGGGGGGTGTAGCCGGGACGTACGCACAGGACGCGGCAGCCCAGCGCGTGCGCGGCCATGTGCGCGGCGAACGCCTCCGGCGAGACGCCCGCGCGGATGGCGACCCCCCGGCCGGGACCGAGGCCCGCGTCGCGCAGCGCGGCGGCCAGCCGCCCGATGAGATCCAGCAGCTCCCCCCGCGAGACGCGCCTGTCCCCCTGTTCGAAGGCCGTGCCGCCGGGCGAGGTCCGCAGCGCCTCCAGCAGCGGGTACGGGAACGGCGGCTCGGCCGACTCGGCGGAATCGTGCATGCCCGGCTCCTCTTGTCCCAGACCGTCGAAACGTCGGTAACGACCCGATCGGCGGAAGTATCGGTATATGACCGGCTTATCGTTCAGCAATGGTAGGCGTCAGAGATCGAAAAGGGGCCGGAACGCTCACGTCACCGCGACGGAGTCCGCGGGTGTTATATCGGTGTTAGGTCCCGCGGACCATCCTGGTGCTCTCGACGTGCCCGCGGATGGACCAGTGCGCACACCGCGACGCCGGGAGGCACGGGACCGGGCGACGAGACCGCGTGGCGTTGCCGGTCACCGGCGCGGGCGGATCGACGCCGCGAGGGCCGGCGAGGATGCCATGCGGGGACGAGCGGGACCGGATGGTGAGGATGCTATGCCGCGAGAGGCGGGGCCGGTGGTGAGGTCGGAGCGCCGTGAGGAGCCGGGACGGCGCGAGAGGTCCGGACGGTCAGAGGGGTCGCCGCGCCATGAGGGGTCCCGGCGGCGCGAGGGGCCGGGGCGGACGGTGCGGTTGCGCATCACGATCTTGTATGCCGGCCTGTTCCTGATGTCGGGGATCGGCCTGCTGCTCCTTACGTACCTGCTGTCCAGCGGCAGCGCGACCTCCCACGCGCCCGGCATGGACGCCCCGGGGTCCGGTCTCGCCGTCGCCCAGGAGAGGATCCGCCGACTGGAGTCGGAGCTGGTCGGCGTCCACGCGCTCCAGTCGCGCCAGCTCCTGGTGGGCTCGCTCATCGCGCTGGTGGTGATGGCGGCGGTGTCGGTCGTGCTGGGCAACGCCGTCGCCGGCCGGGTGCTGCGCCCGGTGCGCACGATCACGGCGGCCACGCGGCGGATCTCCGCCGAGAACCTGCACGAGCGGCTGGCGGTGCCCGGCCCGGCCGATGAGGTCAAGGAGCTCGCCGACACCATCGACGGGCTGCTGGAACGCCTGGAGGCGTCCTTCGCCGCCCAGCGCCGCTTCGTCGCCAACGCCTCCCACGAGCTGCGGACGCCGCTGACGACGATGCGGGCCGCGCTGGACGTGGCCATGGCCAAGCCGCGGCCGGCGCCCCCGCAGACGGTCGCGCTCGCCGACCGGCTGCGCACCGAACTCGACCTGGTGGACCGCCTTCTGGAGGGCTTCCTCGTCCTGGCCCGCGCGGAACACGGAGCGCTCCCCGACCGGGCGGCGGTGTCGCTCGGCGACCTGGTCTCCGGCGCACTGGCCGCCCACGCCGCCGGCATCGCCGAGAAGAACCTGACCGTGGACGACGACGGCCTACGGGACACCCTGCCGATCCAGGGCAGCCCGACGCTGCTGACGCGCATGGCGGACAACCTGGTCGACAACGCCGTCGTCCACAACCAGGACGGCGGCTGGATCCGGGTCGCCACCCGTACCGAGGACGGCTCGGCGCGGCTGGCCGTGGAGACCGGCGGCCCGGTTCTGGACCCGCGGCACATCGCGCGGCTCGGCGAGCCGTTCCGGCGGCTCACCGCCGACCGGACCGGTTCCGAGACCGGCTCGGGCCTCGGCCTGTCGATCGTCGCCGCCGTCGCCGCCGCGCACGGCGGCCGCCTCGAACTGCACGCCCGCCCCGAGGGCGGCCTGCGCGTCACCGTCTCGCTGCCACTGCCGGCCGCCGTACCACGGGGCGCCGCCGCGTGAGGCTGCTGGTGGTCGAAGACGCTCTGTCGCTGGCCGAGGTCCTGGCCGAGGGGCTGCGCGACCAGGGCATGGCCGTCGACCTCGCGCACGACGGCCTGTCGGCCGCCACCAAGCTCGATCTCAACGCCTACGACGTCGTCGTCCTGGACCGCGACCTGCCCGGGATCCACGGCGACACGCTCTGCCAGATGATCACCGACCACGACGACCGGCCGATGGTCCTGATGCTCACCGCCGCCGGCTCCCCCGCCGACCGGGTCAGCGGCCTCACACAGGGGGCCGACGACTACCTGGCCAAGCCCTTCCACTTCCCCGAACTGGTGCTGCGCGTCCGCGCCCTGGCCCGCCGGCGCCCCGCCGCCCGGCCGCGGACGCTGCGCGCGGCCGGCATCGAACTCGATCCGCTGCGCCGCACGGCCACCCGCGACGGCCGGCGACTCGACCTGTCGGTCAAGGAGTTCGCGGTACTCGAGGCCCTCCTGCGGGCCGGCCCCGCGTTCCTGAGCGCGGAGGCCCTGCTCCAGCAGGTCTGGGACGAACACGCCGACCCGTTCACCAACACCGTCGCCGTCACCATCGGCCGGCTGCGCCGCAAACTCGGCGGCCCGCCGATCATCACCACGACCCCCGGCGTCGGCTACCGCGTCACCGATCCGGACGACGCGCCGTAGACGCGGCCCCGGAGCCCCCCCCGAAGCGACGGGCGGCATATCAGCGTTCGCCCAGGCGACAGGAGGCATGTCGGCGTTCACCTGAGCGACAAGCGGCATGTCGACGTTCACCCAAGCGGCAAGCGGCATGTCGGCGTTCGCCCGACGTGGCGGGCGGGTGTCAGAGTTCGCCGAGACGGCGGGTGAGGAAGCGGCGTTCGGGGTCGGTGGTGGCCAGCGCGAGCGCCCTGCGGTACGCCGCCCGCGCGGCCGGGACGTCGTGCAGGCGGCGCAGGAGCTCGGCCCGGGTGGAGTGGAAGTACCGGTAGTCCTCCAGGGGAAGCGCGTCGACGATGGAGAGCGCCGCGCGCGGCCCCTCCACCTCGGCGACGGCCACGGCGCGGTTGAGTTCCACCACCGCCGAACCCGTCAGCTCCCGCAGGCGGGCATAGAGCGCCGCGACGGCCGGCCAGTCGATCGGCGCCTCGGTCTGCAGCACCGCGATGGCCGCCTGCACCGTGTACGCGCCGGCGCCGCCGAGCGCCACGGCGCGATCGAGCGACACCCGGCCCTCCTCGGCCTGGGCGGTGTTCCACAGCCCGCGGTCCTGTTCGTGGAGCAGGACGATCTCGCCGTCGCGCACGCGGGCCGCGCGGCGCGAGTCGTGCAGCAGCATCAGCGCCAGCAGCGCGAGTACCTCCGGTTCGCCGGGCATGAGCTCCACGAGCGTCCGGCACAGCCGCATCGCCTCGGCCGACAGGTCCGTCCGGCCGTCGCCGTACCCCTGGTTGAAGATCAGGTACAGCACCGCGAGCACCGTGGCCAGGCGGGAGGGCAGAAGACGCTCCTGGGGGATCGCGAACGGGATCCCGGCCGCCTTGATCTTGACGCGCGCGCGGGTGAGCCGGCGCTTCATCGTCTCCTCGCCGACCAGGAACGCCCGGGCGATCTCGGAGGCGGACAGCCCGCCAAGAGCGCGCAGGGTGAGCGCGACCTGGGCCTCGGACGCCAGCGCCGGGTGGCAGCACATGAAGAACAGTTCGAGCCGTTCGTCGGGGATCGCCGTGTGGTCCATCGCCGCCTCCTCCGTCGTGGCCTCCGCGGCGTCCGGGCGGCCGAGCAACCGGATCTTCTCCGCGTGGGCACGGTCGCGGCGCAGGCGGTCGATCGCGCGGTTGCGCCCGGTCACGACGAGCCAGGCGCCCGGGTCGTCCGGCGGCCCGTCGCGGGTCCAGCGCTCGCCGGCGACGATGAACGCCTCCTGCGCGGCCTCCTCCGCCACGTCGATGTCGCCGGTGAAGCGCACCAGCGCGGCGACCACCCGTGCCCACTGGTCGCGGAAGACCTCCTCGATCACCGGCCGCCGCCCCGCCGGCGAAGGCTCCACCGGCGGTCGGGTTCGCCGTGCCGGCCGGCGGTCATCGCTCCGCCAGCGGCCGCACCTCGACCGAGCCGCCGAGGCGGGCCGCGGGGATGCGGGCGGCGAGTTCCAGCGCCTCGTCCAGGTCGGCCGCCTCGACGAGGTAGAACCCGCCGAAGATCTCCTTGGTGTCGGCGAACGGCCCGTCGGTCAGCAGCGGCTCACCACCCTCGACGCGGACGGTGGTCGCGGTGCCGGCCGGCTGGAGCCGCTCGCCCGCGATCACGCGCACGTCCTGGCGCAACGCCGTGTACTCCGCGCCGATGGCGGCGCGCTCGTCGCCGCTGAGGCCGTCGTAGGCCCCGGGACGTTCGTTGATCAGCAGCGCGTATCTCACCGATGTTCTCCCTGTGGGCCGTCGTCTCGCCGTGTCGTCATTTTGGCGTGCATGCGCGGGCGGCCGTCACGCCGTGGCGTCGCGGTCGTAGACGAGAAGGGCGGCCTGGCCCACGCGTTCGGCGGAGGCCAGGGTCAGGCCGCGGGGCCGCCCGGCCGCTCCGAACAGGCGCCGGCCCTCGCCGATCACGTCCGGGAACACCAGCAGCCGGTACTGGTCGACCAGGTCGTGCTCGGTCAGCGTGTCGACCACGCCGGGGCTGCCCGCGACCACGATGTCCTGCTTTTGGCGACGCTCAGCCACTTCCTCGACCCAGTCGCCCCGAAGGAGGGCGGAATTTCCCCACTCCTGCACCTGGTCTCGTGATTGCGAGACGACGAGCTTGGGCACCGCGTTCATCCTGCGGGAGAACTCGTCGTCCCGCGATGGCCAGATGCGGGAGAACAGCTCCCAGGTGCCGCGTCCCAGCAGCATGGCTCCGGTGTCCAGCACCTCTCCCAGCCTGAACTTGTCCCCCGCCACCGACTCGGGGCCGTGGCGGAACGCCCATCCTCCCCACGGCGTGCCGCCCGCGCCGTCCGGGTCCTCGACCACCCCGTCGAGCGAGACGAACTCGATGACGATCACCTGACTCATGTCCTCGAACCTCCTGTGCTCGGTCGCCGGCCACAGGACGAGCCGGAACGGCGGAAGGGGACAGGCGACCGATGTGATCCCGGTCACACCGGCCGCGAGTCGCCACAGGGGGCCAAGGCGCCGTTCGAGCCCGGGCGAATGGTTCCCGGCCCGGGCTCGGCGTTCGGTGCGCGCGGGCCGCCGCAGGCGACGTCCGTGCGCGTCGAGGATCAGCAGAGGAAGGCGCCACAGACGGCCGGGAGCACCGCGGTGACCGAGAGGGTGCCGGATCCGGGCACCCCCACCGACGTGACGAACTCGCGGTCACGGGCGGCGGCGCGCACGGACAGGTCGCAGAACGGGGTGGTGGAGTTGCAGCCGCCGACGACCTTGGTGCCCGAGGGCACGTGCCAGTCGTAGCCGCTCGCCGGACCACCCTGTACCGCGTTGTCGATCACGTAGCTCGACGCGGCCCGGAACGTGCCGCAGACGTTCGTGCTCGACCCGCTGGTGGACGGGATGACCTGGCACGACAGCGAGGCGGACGCGGCGGACGCGGGGGTCGCCAGGACCGCCGCCGCGAACAGGGCTACGAGTCCGAACAGCGACAGGGAGATGGTTCTTGGCACGGGAGGTTTCTCCTTAGAGGGGGAACTGGTCTCACCCTCGAGGCGTTCCATGCCGTTCCATCGCCCCTGGCGGCGCGGCCGCGCGCAGGCCCTCCTCTTGCCATGTACCGATTTTCAGGTACTCTAACTTTAGTTAGAGGCTATAACTACGACTGAGGAGACGGGCCATGGAGACGACCGAGATCGTGCTCGCCGGGGTCGGGGAGCCGGAGGCGATGCTGGTGCGCAGCAGGGAGCTGCCCGCGCCGGGGGCCGGACAGGCGGTGGTGCGGGTGGAGGCGAGCGGGGTGTCGTTCGCCGAGCAGCAGATGCGCCGGGGCAAGTACTACGACCAGCCGGCCTTCCCCTTCGTCCCCGGGTACGACCTGGTCGGCGTCGTGGAGGCCCTCGGCGGCCGGGCTGCCCCGGGCGCTGACGGCTCGCCCGTGGAGGTGGGGCAGCGGGTCGCGGCGCTGACCAAGATCGGCGGGTGGGCCGATCGCGTCGTGCTCGACGTGGCCGACCTGGTCCCGGTGCCGGACGGGGTGAGCGCGGCCGAGGCCGAGACCATCGTGGTCAACGGCGTCACCGCCTGGCGCATGCTGCACCGCACGGCCCGGGTGCGGGCCGGTCGGACGATCGTCGTGCTCGGCGCGAACGGCGGGGTGGGCTCGACGCTGGTCCAGCTCGCCCGGCACGCCGGCGTCCGGGTCATCGGCACGGCCTCGCCGCGCGGTCACGACCGGCTGCGGGAGCTCGGCGCGATCCCCGTCGACTACCACGACGACGTGCCCGCCCGCGTGCGTGAGCTGGCCCCCGAGGGCGTGGCGGCGGTGTTCGACCACGTCGGCGGCCCGGGCATCGCCGGCTCCTGGCGGATGCTGGCGCGCGGCGGCACGCTGGTGTCCTACGGCAGCGCGTCCACCCGCGACAAGCCGGGCAGCGGCACACTGGCCGTGCTCAAGCTGGTGGCCCGGCTGGCGGCCTGGAATCATCTGCCGAACGGACGCGGCGCGCACTTCTTCAACCTGTGGGCCGGCAAGGCCCGCCACCTGGACCGCTACCGCGCCGAGCTGCGCGCCGACCTCGGCCGGCTGTTCGCCATGCTGGCCGCCGGGAGCATCACGGCGCAGGTGGCCCGCACCTTCCCGCTGACCGAGGCGGCGGCGGCGCTGCGCTTCGCGGAGGCCGGCGGGTTCACCGGCAAGGTCGTCCTGGTGCCGTCGGAGTGAGATCCGGCGAGGGGCGGCGGCCCGGCCGAGGACGTAACGAGAAGTTCACAACCGGCGGGACGGGGTGCGGTGACCCATGGGAGCCTGGACGCCTCGGGGTGCCGTACCCCCTGCGGACCAGCGCTTCTCGCGGACCGCACCCGTGCGGGCGACCATCCGTTCTGGGGTAGAAAGCGGGGAAAGTTGCTTTTCGGGGGGTTCAGTGGATCTTGACCGGTTTAAGGGGGGTTTGTACGATCCGACCTGGATCGCACGTGGCGTCCACATGCTCCGCTCCCTCAGGAACCGGCCGGTTCCGGCCGGGAGCGTCCAGAGAGGAATTCGATGAGGTCTCGTGGTCTGCGGGGAGCCGCCGTCGTGGCGGGGCTGTCCGTCCTGGTCTGCGCCCCACCCGCCTTCGCCGCCCCCGGCGACCCCGGCGGGCCGCGGTACTCGGCTGGCGCGCCCAGCGTCGGGGACCCGTACTTCCCCTCCGAGGGCAACGGCGGCTACGACGTACGGCACTACGACGTCGTCTTCTCCTACGACCCGGCCACCAAGCGCATGGACGCCACCACGACGATCACCGCGGTGGCGACCCAGGACCTCGACCGGTTCGACCTGGACTTCCGCGGCCCCGAGATCGGCTCCCTCACCGTCGGCAAGCACCCGGCGTCGTTCAGGCGGGAGGGACAGGAGCTCGTCGTCACCCCGCGGCCCAAGCTGAAGAACGGCGAGCGGTTCACCGTCCAGGTCAAGTACGCGGGCACGCCGCCGGTCATCACCGACCCCGACGACTCCATCGAGGGCTGGGTGCCCACCGACGACGGCGCGTTCGTCCCGGGCGAGCCGCAGGGGTCGCCGGCCTGGCTGCCCGGCAACGACCACCCGACGGACAAGGCGACGTTCACCTTCCACGCGACCGTGCCCGAGGGCATCACCGTCGTCGGCAACGGGCAGTTGCTGTCGCAGACGACCACCGGCGGCAGGACGACCTTCGTGTGGGACTCCACCGAGCCGATGGCGACCTACCTGGCCACGGTGACCCTCGGCAGATTCCAGGTCGCCAGGTCGGTCACCCCGAGCGGCGTCCCGGTCTACACCGCCGTGGACCCGCAGCTCGCGAGCCAGTCGGCGGCCACCGTCGCCCGCATCCCCGACATCGTCGAGTACTTCTCCTCGCTGTTCGGCCCCTACCCCTTCGCCTCGACCGGCGCGATCATCGACAAGGCGCCGGACGTCGGCTACGCCCTGGAGAGCCAGACCAAGCCGATCTTCTCCAGCGCGCCGAGCCTCGGCACCATGGCCCACGAGCTCGCCCACCAGTGGTTCGGCGACAGCGTGTCGCTGAAGCGCTGGTCCGACATCTGGCTCAACGAGGGCTTCGCGACCTACGCCCAGTGGCTGTGGACCGAGCACAACGGCGGCGCCACCGCGCAACAGACCTTCGACAGCGCGAGCAACTACGGGCGCGCGGCCACCTCGTCGTTCTGGCAGACCGTCCTGACCGACCCCGGGCCGGTCGACATGTTCGGCAACGTGCCCTACAACCGGGGCGCGATGACGCTGCACGCGCTGCGCGGCAAGATCGGCGACGCGGCGTTCTTCACGCTGCTCAAGGACTGGGCCACCACGCACAAGTACGGCAACGCCACCACCGCCGACTTCGTGGCCGCGGCGCAGAGCGCGTCCGGCAAGGACCTCAAGGGCTTCTTCGACGTGTGGCTGTACCAGAAGGGCAAGCCGGCCACCTGGTGACCGCCGGCCCCCGCGCGACGGCGTCCCGCACGAGCGGGGCGCCTTTCGCCTTCCACGGGCAGGCGCCGCCCACCCCTCGCGGGCGTGGGCGGCGCCGCGGCGTCCGGGACGGTCAGCAGGAGTTGAGCATGGAGGTGAGCGCGGACTTCTCGGCGCTCTGCAGGGTGAGGCTGTAGTACCACTTCACCTGGATCCAGGCGCGGGCGTAGGTGCACCAGAACGCGGTGCGCGAGGGCTTCCACGTGGTCGGGTCCTGGTCGCCCTTGGCCTGGTTGACGTTGTCGGTGACCGCCCACAGCTCGGGCCCGCCGAGGTCGTTGGCGTAGGTCTGCCGCTGGGCCGTGGTCCAGGCCCACGCCCCGGACCGCCACGCCTCGGCGAGGGGCACCATGTGTTATCCGCACCCTCGTACTGCTGCCGTTGACGTATGTGACGGCCACCTTAGCCGTCGATTGCTCTCTGTGAGCGTTGCGTTATCCGGTGTAGCGATATGCTCCGCTGACAGCGACGACATGGGGAGCGGAGTTGGCAACCACACAGCGGGTGACAACCGGGGAGGGACCTACGTGGACGGTCCTCGCCGGCGACTTTCGAGTCGCGGAGCCGGTCGAGCAGTACTTGGAGTACCTGCGGTCGACTGACTGTTCACCCAACACGATCAAGAGCTACTCGAAGGGCCTTGCGCTGTGGTGGTCCTTTCTGGAACAGCGTGTGCAAACGTGGGACGCGGTCGGCGTGACAGAACTCGGCACATTCGTCGGGCACTTGCGTCGTAAGAGCGTGGCGGAGGATGTCGTTCTTCTTCGTAGTCAGGAGCGGGTGGCTGACGCGACGGTGGCGAGCCGGGTTCGGGCGGTAATGGGTTTCTACCGGTACCACGCTGCGCGTGGCGTGGAGGTCGCGGGCCGGTTGTACGAGACGGTGCACTCCCGTCCGGGAAGCTACCTGCCGTTCCTGGAGCATGTGGCGCGCAAGCATGGCCGACGTTCGAGCGTGGTGAGGGTACGGGTCAGGACGAAACCCGTCCCGATCCTCCTGCCGGAACAGATGGCGTCACTGCGAACAGCGGAGGCGTCCTGGGATGCCGCTGAGGGGGCGTGGTCGGGCGAACTGCGGTACCGGTTGCTGTGGACGCTGCTGGAGGAGACCGGACTGCGACTCGGCGAGGCTCTCGGGCTACGCCATTGTGACTGGAAGACCGGTACGGGTACGACTGCGCAGGTCGAGGTCGAGCGACGCGAGGACCACCCACGCGGGCTGCGAGCCAAGAGCGGCTACCGGCGGATCTTCATCGGCTCGGCACTGGACCGTCTCTACGGCGACTGGGTGTGGGCGCTGTGCGAGGCAGGCGCCGACGTGGAGCTGGATAACTGGGACAGAGCGTACATCTTCTGCAATCTCCACCGTGGGCGTCGTTTCGCCCCGCTGAGTCCCGAGAGCGTCTACAAGCATCTGGGCGCCAGGAAGCGCCAACTGCCTTCCCTGCCGGCGCAGATGACGCCTCACTGGTATCGCCACACGCATGCTACAGCGCTGCTGTTGGCGGGAGTGCCGATGCACGTGGTCAGTCGGAGACTCGGACACGCCGACATCCAGACCACGATCAACGCCTATGCCCACGTGACCGAGGACGCAGAGCTTCGAGCGTGTGCGGACTGGCAGAAGATCACCGAGTCCTGGGGAAGCTCGCATGAAGGCTGAACCGACCATCACGTCTGCCGCACGGGCTCGAGCGCTGCCGTCGCCGCGGACCGCGGAGCGCAAGCGGCACGACAAGCGGGATCCGCGCCTGCCGATCGCCAAGCTCTTCACCGAAGAGAGCACGGATTGGTTCCGTGAGGCCGCTCAGTGGTGGCTGTCGGTGCAACTCTCGACGGAGCGGTACGTATGGTCGTCCGTGAAGAGCAGGCTGGACCATCTCAAGTGGTTCCAGTGGTACATCGACCAAGTCGGATGTGCCGGGCCTCAACTCGTTGACTCCCCGGAGAAGCTGCGGCCGTGGCTACGTGGATTCGTGGACTCCCTGAACAGCCACACCGCGATGACCGGGCCGAACAAGGGCGGCAAACTCGCGAAGAACAGCCGCCGGGGCCCGCTGGTGACCGTCGAAGCGTTCTACCGCTGGATGTACGACAATCGCGCTGAGGCCGTCTCGGTGCTCGGCGATCCGCGCTGGTCCAGACTCGGACTCCAGCACACCGTCCTGTTCCGGCTGGAGGACAAGCCCAGGCTGACCAACAAGCTCCCGGACGACATGGTGCTGGAAGACGAGGTGATCAGCCAGATCGCCGCAGGCTCTGGCGTCCTGGCCGCCCCTAAGGACGAGGACGGCCAGGACGATCGGCAGGCATTTCACGCGCTCATGTTGCTGATCCGGACCGGCCGCCGGATGAACGAGATCCTGATGATGGACTTCGAACCCCTGCTGCCGCTCCTTACCGTGGGCAAGCAGGACGGCAAGGAGCCGGACGGCTTCGTCGCCCGGCTCAAGTATCAGCAGACGAAGATCGTCGGCGGTGATCCGCCGACGATCCCAGTGGACCAGGAGATCGTCGACATCATCCGCCTCCAACAGCAGTGGGCCCGCGAGTTCATCGCTGCGCACGGCGCTCCGGAGGCCACGGACCCGCGCTACCTCTTCCTGCAGACCAAGAACAATCGCCTCGGACTCAGGCCCTATGCCTCAGCCACGTTCCACAGTCGGCTCAGCGCGCTGACCGAGAGGCTGTCGATCATCGACAGCGTCGGCCGCGCGGTCAAGATCTCCAAGACGCACACCTTTCGGCACACCCGAGCGACCGACCTGATCAACGCCGGAGTTCCGATCCACGTCGTCATGCGCTACCTCGGGCATCTCACGCCGACCATGACCATGCACTACGCCAAGACTCTCGCGGTCACCGCGGAGCGCGAGTTCCTGCGCTACAAGAAGGTCACCGCCGACGGCAGGACGGCCGCCGTCGAGCCGAGTGACCTCTACGACCTCCTCCACTTGAACCAGCGCGCTGACAGAGTGCTCCCGAACGGCTGGTGCATGCTGCCACCCAAGCAGGTCTGCTCCAAGGGAAACGCCTGCTTGACCTGCGACAAGTTCGTCACTGACGCCAGCCATCGCGACGAACTCGGGCACCAACTGGCCCAGACGGAGGCCCTGATCACCCACCGCCAGACACAGTTCACCGCCCGCCACGGCCAACCCATGGGCGAGGACAACATCTGGCTCGCCAGCCGCCTCGCGGAGATGCGTGCCCTGAACAAGGTGCTGGTCACTCTCGACCAGATCGGCGTCCACGACGACGGACAACTCCGTGCGCTCCGGGGAGCGGGCGCGAGCGACCGGCCAGAGCTACCCACCGCGCAGACGAGGGAGCCCACCGTATGAGCCCGCTGCCGGAGCACCTGCAACAGGCCACCCGCTCGCGCACCGAGGCAGCGGAGAAGCACGCCCGCGCCGCTCTCACGCAACTGGCCAAGGCCGGGGAACCCGTCACTTTCACCGCGGTCGCCCGCGAAGCAGCGGTGAGCACCGACTTCCTCTACAAGCATCCGGAACTCCGCACCCTGATCGAACGGCACCGCATGAAGGGTGGTCACGTCCCCGGCACACGTCCTCCCGAGACCGGGCCTCCATCGACATCGGCCGCCGTACGAGCGCTGAGCGCTCGTCTCGCTCAGCAACGGCAGGCCTACCAGGAGGAGGTCTCCCTGCTGCGCAAGGCCCTGGAGGTCGCGCAGGGCGAGAACCTCACGCTGCGGCGGCGACTCGCTCAATACGAGGCGGACTGACTGCCCGCTGCGTTTCGCCGCTGTTCAGGCATGGCCCTGCGGAGACCTGCGGGCCCGGCGCGGCCATGCCGTGCACGAGCCCAGAAGATCTCGCCTCAGTGGGGAGCTGTGGCCACCGTGTCCAGGGCGCGCTTGATCTGGGCGGCCGGAAACGGCGTCCGCTTGCTCTCTACGTGCAGACGGCGATGGAACTCGTCCAAGATGACGACGGCTCGAGCATGCCGGTCGATGATCGCGGCGATCTCGAGCGGGACGCCATCGGGCTGCCGGCCCGTGACCCACTCACGGAGGTATGCCTCGTGTCCCGTCTCGCCGCGCAGGCCCTCGAGCAGATGGTGGCGGAGGAGATGACTCGCGGTGTAGCAGCGGTCGTAGGCCAGATGGCTCGACAGGAACTCGGCCTCAACCGGTGAGAGTTCGAATCCGGAGCTCAAAGCAAGTCCGAAGTCCGCGAAGTAGAGAAGTCGGCCGTCGGTCAGGACATTGGAGAAATGGGCGTCGAAGTGGATGAGCCCACGCGAGCTCATGAAGGCGCTCCCACGGGCCAGGGCTTGCTCCACCCACGTGTAAGGCGAGCCGTCCCCACCCTCGGTCGCGGCATCCCTGTGGCCGTCCAGCCATGCGGCGAGTGTCTGCGGTACGTGTTCCAGGAAGAGCACCAGGCTGGACGAAGACAGGCTGATGGCCTCCAAGCGCCGGCGAACGGCCGACGAACCCTCCCAGTGCGTGACCATCCCGTCGACACCCCCGAACTCGTCAGCGAACCCCCCGGGAGGAGAGTCGGGCAGGATCCGCCAGTGGTACATCAGCGGAAAGCCCTCGTACTCGTTTCCGAGGACCCAATTGGTGGTCATGCTGTGTACAGCCAGTTCCCGCCAGGCCCCGAACCCGGCCGAGCCCACCCCGTACTGATAGAACATCGGCAGCCCGAAGAGGTTCGCCGTCGACCGTGCGTTCTCCGGCCGCAACTCGATGTCCGTCAATGGAACCCGCTTGACGAAGACCCGCGTCCCATCGATATCCAGCTCCGCCGACCTGCCGCCGATGCCGGACCCGAGCGGGGCGGCGGCGGCCACGATCTCGGCGAGCCGGCGGTCACTCAGCAGGGACAGGCGTGTGGCTACGGTCCCATAAGCAGCGAGGCGCGCGGCATACCGCAGGTCTGAGCGGTGCGACATCGACGGCCCCTCGGTGCCCCAACCAGGGCGTCGGTGATCTCGCGAACGTGACCGACCGTATCAATCGAGGTGCCGTTCAGGCGCCGGCCGCCGTGCTCGCTCTTGCGTATGGGCCTACTCGGCAGAGTTGTCAGCGGTATGCCGACGAGACTCTGATCAGGGTAAATGCATGATCCAAACTGTCGCAGGCACAGATACCATGTGGTCGATGTCGACGTCCGCGGCCGAGCTCCAGGTGGCCCCGTCGTAGGGGCTGTACCAACTGCCCGAGACGGCGGCGCAGCTCGAGTCGGTGCCCACGTTCGTGCCGTCGCGCTTGAGCACGGTCTCCCGGGTGTTGCAGGCGCCCGAGATGGTGATCCAGTGCGGGAACAGGTCCCGGTTGTAGGTGGACTGGTGGGACTCGGCCGCGACGGTCAGCGCGGCCAGTCGCGAGGCGGCGGTGGCGGCGGAGGGGATGTTGGGCGGGGTGGCCCCGGCGGGGCCGGTGGTGAGGGTCAGGGTGAGGACGACGGTGGCGAGGGCGGCGAGGGCGCCGGTGAAGACCCGTCTCACGAGCCTCTCCTTCTGCCTGCTCTCCGGCCAGGTGGGGGGTCCTGGTCGTGAACGGAGAAGTCAGACAGCTCGGAGAGTCGCTAAATCTGACAGACGTTGAAATGTCAGCTTTTTATTGCGCAAGCGCTCCACATTCATTACATATCGCCCTTAACCGTCAGACCACCACAACTGGCCTCGTCATTCGCATGATGCGGCGCCCGCCGCGCGCCGCCGGGAGCGGCCAACGGCATGTGAAAGTTGGGTGAACCGGCGGTCGCCGGCCGCCCCGAGCGCCGCCCGGCGGCGTCCGGGCGGTGCGACGGGTGCGTGGCGCCTCGCGCCGGTCAGCCGTCGCCGCTCAGGTCCACCAGGCGGTCCTCCAGGATGAGGAAGTCCAGGCCGATCGCCCGGGCGGAGCGCACGGCGCCCTCGGCGTCGTCGACGATCGGCTCTTCCCGGGTGTTGAAGGAGGTGTTGATCGCCACGGCCGGTGCGCCGCTCGCGCGCAACCGGTCGAGCACGTCCCACACCACCCCGTCCTCACGGCCGATCATCTGCGGGCGCGCGGTGCCGTCGACGTGCACGCCGGCCGGGGCCTCCTTGGCGCCGAGGTCGGTCATCAGGCTGGCGCCCACCATGTAGCGGTGCAGCGGGCTGGCCTCCCAGTGTCGTCCCTCGCTCTCGGCCAGGCCCACCGGGCCGAGCGGCCGCCACAACTCGCGGCCCTTGGCGCGGTTGAGCCGGTCGCGCATCCGGTCGTCGGTGGCCGCCGCGATGATCGAACGGTGGCACAGCGCGCGGGGGCCGATCTCGGCCCGCCCGGTGACGACGCCGCCCATCCGGCCGGCCAGCAGCCAGCGGGCGACGGTCTCGGGCAGCACCTCCCGGGCCGCGAGCCCGTGCCGCGCGAGCGCCTCGTCGATCTCCCGGGGCCGCACCCGCCGGCCCAGGTACGGGCTGAGCGGGGCGCGGGGACGGGCGGGCGGCGCCACCGCCCAGGCCGAGCCGAGCGACACGCCCGCGTCGTGCGGCACCGGCGGCACGTACACCGGCGGCGGCAGCAGGCCGTTGGAGGAGCAGTTCAGCGCGACGCCGCCGGACAGGCACAGGACGTCGTGCCCGGTCACCTCCCTGGCCCGGCGCGCGAGCATCGCCATGACCTCCTGCAGGCTCGCCTGGGCGCTCCAGGCGAGCCGGACGGCGTCCTCGTCGCCGTCCAGCGTGGCCGGGTCGCCGTCGCGCCGCCGGAAGCCGATGCGGGCGAAGTGGTCCCACCAGGCGCGCATCACGTCGCGGTGCGGAGCGCCGGACGGCAGGTGGAAGGGAGGCGAGAAGGCGCCGGCGCACACCTCGAAGATCGGCCAGCGGTCGGCGCCGCGGGCCTTGCCGTACGCGGCGAGCCCCATGGTCTTGCCCGCCTCGAGGAACGACAACCCGATGGTCCTGGAGACCGCGTCGTACATCAGCCCCAGCGAGTGCGGGATGGGCCAGCGCTCGCGACGCACCAGCATCCGGCCGTAGCGGGCGTCGTAGATCGAGACGCTCTCGTCGTCGCCGTTGCCGTCGACCACCAGGACGGCCGCCTCGGCGTGCCCGGAGGCGTAGAAGGACGCGCAGGCGTGGGCGAGGTGGTGCGGGACGAAGACGACCTCGGGGTGGCGGGCCGCGTCGACCCGCCATCCGAGCGCGGTGGCGAGCCAGTCGCGGCTGTCGCCGAACCGCCACGGCCGGCCGAGCACCGGCGGGTCGAGGCCGAGGTCGTCGCGCGCCGAGTGCCGGGGCATGTCCCAGCCGACGGTGACGACGTCCACGTCGGCCGCGGTGATGCCGGCCATGTCCAGGCACGCCTGGGCCGCGCGGGCGGGGTACTCGCGCAGGCCGTGCTTGACGCGGCTGACCCGCTCCTGTTCCACCAGCGCGTGGACCACCCCGTCGCCGTCCACCAGGCAGGCGGCCACGTCGTGCCAGCCGACCGCGGGTGCGTTGAGCCCGAGGACCCACATGTCACTGGGGCGCGCGGACGTGGCCGCGGGAGGGGAGGTGGAGCGCCACCGTGAAAGGCTCTCCGCTTTCCGGCGTCGCCAATTCGGGCCGGTCGATTTCATGCACGAGTCGAAGCACCCCTGTGTCGGGAGAATCGGAGGGCGGGCACGAAGAAAGCGCCGGCCGTCGCACTGTCAAGGCGGAGGCGGGCACCCTGTCGGAGGGCGATCATCCCGAGGCTACTCCGCATCGAGGGATCATAACGACGGCGTCACGCTCCGAGCAATATGGATATGACACAGGAAAAGCGATATGTGTTGCATTCATGGTCAAAGGGGTGGTGGACGGCGCCGTCCGATGAAAACTACATGCGGCCGGACACCGTGCGGGTTCGTGGCCGCGTCGGTGATCGCCACCTGGTGGCCGGCCACCGTCCCGGCCGGCCATGGCAAGGGCGTCGGCCGGGGCAACGGGGGACCGGACCGGGCCCGGTCCCCCTCATCCCGGTCAGTAGACGTAGGGCCAGCCGGCGGAGTCGTAGGCGAGAAGGTTGATGCCGAGCCGCGAGGCGCCGTTGTCGGCGTAGTAGTGGTAGACCAGCACGTCGGCGTCGACGTCGGTGAAGACGGCCTGGTGGCCGGGGCCGTGGATGCTCCCGTGCCCGGCGAGGATCTCGGTGCCGCCCCCGGAGGTCATCGCCACCCCGTTACGGTCGACGTAGGGTCCGGTGACGCTGGTCGAGCGGCCGACCATGACGCGGTAGGTGCTGGACGCGCCCCGGCAGCACAGGTCGAACGACACGTACAGGTAGTAGTACGAGCCGCGCCTGAAGATGTACGGCGCCTCGATCGCGCCGCCGTTGCGCCCGGCGATGGACCGGATGGTGGAGTCGGCCCGCTTGCCGGTGGCCGGGTCGATCCGGACGAGCTTGACGCCCGACCAGAACGAGCCGAACGACAGCCACCAGGCGCCCTGGCCGTCGACGACCAGGTTGGGGTCGATGGCGTTGAAGTTGTCGGAGGTCCGGGACTCGATGACCAGGCCCTGGTTGGTCCAGCTTCCCGAGGCGCCGGTCGTGCTGGTCGCCAGGAAGATCGCCGAGTGGTTGGAGCCGAAGGTGGAGGCCGAGTAGTACAGGTAGTACCGGCCGTTGCGGTAGGAGATGTCCGGCGCCCACAGGTTGCGGCTGCCGCCGGTGTAGGCCGTCGTCCAGGACGCGCCGCCCGGGAACACCGTGCCGGCGTCGCGGAAGGCCGTCCGGTCGGTGGAGGTCTTGATGGCGATGTTGTCGCCGGTGTGCACGAGGATGTAGCCGCCGGCGGGCGTCTTCACCATGGACGGGTCGTGCACCGAGATCGATCCGGTGACGTACCCGGGGTTGGGGTAGGCGGCGCGGGCCGCGAAGGGGGCGCCCCCGGCCGTGGTCCGCCGAGCGGCCTGTCCGAGGGGCGCACCGGCCGCCGACGCGGCGGTCGTACCTGCCGCACCCGTCGCGGACGCGGGCAGCGCAGCGGTCGCCTTCCCGGGCAGCGCAGCGGTCGCCTTCCCGGGCAGGGCAGCGGTCGCTTTCGCGGGCAGCGCAGCGGTCGCCTTCGCGGGCAGGGCGGGCGCGGACGTCGCGGCGTGCGCCGGGGCGGAGCCGCACAGGGCGGCGACCGCGACGGCCGCCGCCGCGAGCGTTCGGCGGAGGCGGCGGCGCGGGCCGGTTCTGGGCATGGAAGTCGAGGAGTTCATCCCTGGTCCTCATCCGTGGTTCGAGCGGCGCCGCCCGCGCCACGGCACAGGGCGAAGCGGGGCGGCAGGGACTCACCGGGGCAGGACGGCGGTCCGGCGCACAGGCGTGCCCGCGCGGGCACGCCGGGTCGGCGCCGGAGGAGGCGCGCCGCAGGTGGCGGGGCGTCGTGCCGGTGCCCGGCTTCCCGCGCCAGGCCGTCGCCCGCGGCCGTCGGTGCGGCCGGAGGGCGCCGTGAAGGGCCCGCCCCTGTCGGTGGAGGGGTGAGGCGGTGGCGACTGTACGTCCGCGATCACCGGCGCGCAACGGCCGGCGTGCCCCCGTCCCGCCATGCCCGCGTCGTCGCCCAGGCATGAGCCCAGATGCCGCCGGGGCGGCGCGCAGGCGGTGAGCGGCGGGTTCTCCGGCCGTCGGCGGCGCGTTCCGCGTGCGCCCGCAGGCGGCGCCGCGGCCGGGCACGGCCCGGCCGGCGGCTGTAAATTTCAGCCGCGGCGGACGGCGGGTTGACAGGCGCGCCGAGCCCGGGTTACGAAAAGGGCCCGCGCCAGGAAAAACGACGCACCTCGAGACTCTCGAATGTTAGCGCTAACAAAGCCGGTGTGACCCACCGGTCAGCGCCTACGCCCACCGGGACCCGTCCATCACGGCGTCCCCGGCGGGCGTCCCCCGGCTCCCGGCCGAGACCGGCCGCGACGGCGGCGCCGCTCGCCGTAGCCGCGTTCCCGGCAGTGCCCCCGTGAGGACGCCCGCCTATGGCACCAGGTCCTGCGAGGAGAGCACGGGGCAGTTGAACAGACCGGTGAGGGTCTCGACCTGGTGCGCGGTCAGCGGGTTGAGAAAGATCACAGCGTCGGCACGGGTCCTCTCCCGCACCAGCGCGATCTCCTCCACCTTGCCGGCGCTGACCAGCGTGCGGGACGAATAGGGCGCGTCCATCGTCCGCGCCCCGCCGTCCGAGACGCCCCGGCGCTGGACGAAGCGTCCCACCACCTGCGCGCCCAGGGCCGCCACCGCGCTCGCGAACTCGTCCATGATCACCAGGTAATGCCGCTCCTTGGCGGAGAAGTAGCCGACGAGCACGACGTCCATGCCCGTCAGCTCCCCCGGCGGCGGCACCTTCGCCGGCCGGGCGCCGCGCTCCGCGCGGCCACCGCGCCGCATGCGTCGATGTGGCTTCACGACCGACACGGTAGCGACCGGACGACCGGCCTCCTACCTTCCTCGCCCAGCTCCCTGCCGCCGTCGCCCGTCATCGCCGTTCCCCGACCTGGGGCGCGACGCCCATGGCCGACCTTCCCCCGCGGCGCGACGCCCCCCGGAAAAAGGCATTCGATAACCGCTATCGCCGCCCCCTACTTCGGCGGTGGTGAAACAGAAGCGGAGCGATAAGGCATGGATAGCGACCCCCCATACCTTCGTAAATGTCACCAGGAAAACGGTGAGGGAAACAAGCCGAAGGCCACAAAAAAGGGGTCAGCGAAATGATGAAGAACATGAAGTCCGCCGCCGCCCGCATCGCCGTCATCGCCATCTTCGCCACCGCCGGAAGCGCCGCCGTCGCGGGCATGTCCATGGCCGACGCGACGCCCCCGGCGGACACGCAGACCCAGAGCTCGACCCCGACTCCCACCCCCACCCCCACCAGTGACAACAGCACTCCCTGGATCTGATCGACCGCTCGTGGCAGACGGCTGAGGTGCGGCCGGAGACAACGTCTCCGGCCGCATCAGTCATTTTCCGGGAATTATTGGGGGAACAGCCGAGCAGTTCCACGGAAACAGCGCATCGCACTCTTATCGCCGACCACCCCTACCGCGCTATCGGGCCCCCTATTCGCCCGGCGCCCAGCGTTTTCCCACCTTCGGTTCCCGGCGCCCTGAGGTGAGGGATCTCCATCCTCCCGGTGACAGCCCGGCACACCTATCTCGTGTGACGCCGCACCGCCAGGTAGAGGACCGCGGAGACGATCATCCAGGCCACGGTCGCCAGCGCCAGCGCCGGCACCGCCGGGACGCGGCCGGCCAGCGCCCAGACGCACACCGCGAAGACGATCATCCCGATCGCGCCCAGCACCGCGCCCCTGGCGTCCTGCGCGACCGGGACCCGGCTGTGCTCCTCGTCCTGGATCAGCGTGAGCGTGGCGGCCATGACGGCGGGAAAGGCCAGGAACACCCCGCCCGCGGTGACCCCCCAGCGCTGCCCCACCAGGCCGGCGATCACGGAGACCACCATGCCGAAGGCGAAGCGCAGCCCCATCCCGGGCAGCGAGATCTCGCGGATCTTCTCGGGGTGCACGCGGATCCTGCCGGGATCGTCGTTCACGTGATCAGCTCCCAGCCGAGGGCCGCGACGGCCGCCCAGATCACCATCGCCACCGCGCTGCCGGCGGTGGCGCCGAGCCGCCGCGTCAGCGGGACCGCCGAAGCGCAGTAGGCGACCAGCGCCACCGCCCCGACGACCATGCCGTGCCCCGCCTCGGCCACCTGGCGCTCCCCCAGCACCAGCAGCGTCACGGCCATCCCCGCGAGCGCGACGGCGGGGCCGGCGGCGAAGATGCCGGCGAACCGCTTCGGGCTCACGATCTCGCCGACGAGGGCGAAGGCCATGACCAGCAGCCCCCCGCACAGCCCGCGCACGGCGATCGTCCACACCTCGCCCATCCGCCCACCTCCCCCGGCCGGGAGCCGCCCCTCCCGGCTCGATCCCGGGTACATTCCCCTCCCGGCGCCACGGATCCGCCCGGCGGAGCCCATCGATGCTCCGGAACCGATGGACGGGAGCACGGAACCGCCGGACGAGCGTCGCGGAACGGCCGGCGAAAGGCTCAGCGCCGCGGAACCGGTCGGACTCCTCGGGCGCCGCGGAACCGGTCGGACTCCTCAGGCGCCGCGGAACCGGTCGGACTCCTCAGGCGCCGCGGATCCGGTCGGCGTAGTCGCGGGCGAAGTCGCCGAACGACCGGGCGGGCCGCCCCATGACGTCGGGGAAGTCCGATGTGGTGAAGTCCCCCCAGCCACGTGCGTACGCGGTGCCGTACTCGGCGTTGACCGCGGCGATCCAGTCGGGCAGCCCGGCGCCGAGCATGGCCTCGTAGGCCTCCCTCTCGCTCAGCGCGTGGTAGTCGACCGGCGTGCCATAGATGATCTGGAGCCGCTCGGCGGCCTCCTTGAGCGAGATGCCGGCCGGCCCGGTCAGGGTGTAGACCTTCCCCTCGTGGGACTGCGGCTCGGTGAGGACGCGGGCGGCGAAGTCGCCGATGTCCCGCACGTCGATCATGCCGACCCGCCCGTCGCCGAGGCCCCCGTACAGGGTGCCGCCGTTCACCGAGCCGAACAGGTTCTGCATGAAGAAGTGCGGCCGGATGATGGTCCATCGCAGGCCGGAGGCCATCAGCTCGGCGTCGGACAACGCGTGCAGCCGGCCGTTGCGGGTGGGGGCGTCATGGCCGGCGCCGACGGCGGACATGCGCACGATGTGGCGCACCCCCGCCTGACGGGCGGCCCAGACGGCGTTCATGGAGGCGTGCGGGGCCTGCGGGCCCATCGCGGTGAGCAGCCACACGGTGTCGGCCCCGTCGAACGCCGGGCCGAGGGTGCGGGGCTGCTCCAGGTCGCCGACGACGACCTCCGCCCCGGGAAGGTCGGGCGCCTGGCTAGGGTCGCGCACGAGCAGGCGGACGCCGTCCGTGGTCGGCAGCGAGCGCAGGAGCGCGCTGGAGACGGCGCCGGTGGCGCCGGTGATCAGGGTGGTCATGACTGTTCCTCGTCTTCGATGGTGCCCTCCTCGGCGGACACCACGTGGTCGATGGCCTCGAAGAAGGCCTTGATGCCGGGCAGGTTCGCACCCTTGGCCCGCGATTCGGCGAAGTCCTCGGCGGTCCGCCAGTGCACGATGTCCAGCCAGTCGTCGCCGGGCAGGCGCACCAGCCGGGCGCCGAGGAAGCCGGCGCGGTCGGCGCGGAAGTCGGCGAGCATGGCCGGACGGGCGGCGAGCAGGCGGCGCACCTGATCGGGTGCCACATGGAATCTGGTCAGTTCTACGGTTGTCATCGCTGTCTCCTGATGTGAGCAGGCGACTTCGACGTTATAGTAAGAATCAGTGACTATCAAGTTCAGTGACTAGTTGACGGACGGATGGCCCCCATGCGGCGCAGCGAACGCAAGAAGACCGACCCCGATCTCGGCATCATGGCCGGCCAGATGCTGTTCGCCGTCCAGCGGGAGATGTTCGAGACCCTCGCCCTGCACGGCCACCCCCACCTGCGGCCACGGCACGGCGCCGTCCTGGCGTACCTCGACGAGGAGGGCAGCCGCGCCACCGACCTGTCACAGCAGTCCGGCCAGCACAAGCAGGTGATCGGCACACTGGTGGACGAACTGGTCGAGCTCGGCTACGTGCGCCGCGAGCCCGACCCGCAGGACCGGCGGGCCAAGCTCATCGTCCCCACCCCGCTCGGCCTGGACGAGATGCGACGGTCGGACGCCATCGTCGCCGACATCGAGCGCCGGCACGCCGAGGCCGTCGGCGAGGACGTCTACACCGTCTTCAAACAGGCCTTCCGCCAGATCGTCCACCTCCAGCGCACCCACCCCCCCGCCTCCGCCGACTAACGGGCACGGCAGGGCGGACGCGGCCGCGTGTTCGTCAGGTGACCGGGATGATTTCGGCGGTCAGCAGGCGGCCGTCTTCGATGTGGAGGACGCCGATGGTGCCGTGGGGCTGGCGGCGGCGGTCGGTGGGGGAACCGGGGTTGAAGACGCGCAGCCCTTCCTCGGCGTGGTCCAGCGGGATGTGCGAGTGGCCGAACACCACCAGATCGGCGGACGGGAAGCGCCTGCGCATGCGGGCCCAGCGCCCCTTGGCCGCGCCGCTGTCGTGGATCATGGCCACCCGCAGCCCGCCGAGGTCGAGTTCCAGCGTCTCGGGGGCGTCCACGTCCGGGCCGTCGTTGTTGCCCTTCACCGCGTGGACCGGCGCGTACGCGGCCAACTCATCCAGGACGCCGGCCGTGCACACGTCCCCGGCGTGCAGGATGACGTCGGCGCCCCGCAGGTGATCGGCCACCCGAGGCGGACACGACTTCCAGAACCGCGGAGCATGCGTGTCGGACAGAACGACGACCCTCATGAGACACCCCTTGCCCCACGCACCCACCCCCCACTCCCGAGCGCCCCGGCACGATGACCGTCATCAGCCCACTGAGCCATGCCGTGCGATTATTCGTGACTTTCGGTAGCTGTTGAGTTCGATCGTCCAGCAGAGCCTTCATGTGGATACCGCTCACCCGGGACCGGGGCGTCGATGTCGCTCTGCGTCAGAGATTGACTATGGGGCAGCCATAGTCAATTCTGTCGTCTGTGGAACCAGTACCACCAGGCGAGCAGGCACCGGCGCGTTCCTATCGTTCGAGCCGCCGGGAGGAGCAGGCACGCCGCACCGAGCGCCGGGTGATCGAGGCCGCGACCTCGGTGTTCGTGGCGAAGGGATATGCCGGCACCACGATGCGCGCCGTGGCGGCGGCGGCCGGTGTCTCGGTGCCGACCGTCGAGTTGCTGTTCGGCACCAAGGCGCGCCTGCTCAAGGCCGCCATCGACGTCGCGATCGCCGGTGATGATGAGGCGGTCCCGGTGCTGGAACGCGGCTGGACGGTGGCAGCGCTGAACGCCGCCGGCGCGGAGGAGTTTCTCGATGTCGTCGCCGGCGTGCTCGGCCCGGCCCAGGCGCGTTCCGCCGGCCTGGTTCTGGCGGTGTTCGAGGGATCCGCGGCCGATCCCGGGCTGGCCGACGTCGCCGAGCAGATGATCGCGCAGCGCGAGATCACCGCCGACTGGGTCGTCGACGGGCTGACCGCCAAGGCGGCCCTGCGCAGCGGCCTGGGCAGGCAGGACGCCATCGACACCGTGTGGATCCTGATGGACCCCGCACTGTTCGACCGACTGGTCCGTCGCCGTGGCTGGACGGTCGAGCGCTATCAGGACTGGTTCGCCCGCTCCGCCGGCCGGCTGCTCATCGACGACACCCCCGGATCCGTCCACCACCGAAGGAGAACGACGTGACCCGACCCACCCCCGCCATGGGCCAGTACCCGCCCGAGGGCGGCATCGCCTACCTGCAACTGCCCGCCACCGACGTGGCCCGCTCCGCGGCCTTCTACCAGGCGGCCTTCGGCTGGTCCGCCGACAGCGAGCACGGCGGCTTCGAAGCACCCGGGATGATCGGCCAGTGGACCACCGATCTGACGCCGGCCCGCGATGCCGGGCCGGTCGTCTGGGTCTGGGTCGACCAGTTGTATCCCGCGCTGCAACGGGTGGAGGCCGCCGGTGGCCGGGTTCGTGGCCGCCCCCAGCCGGACGGCGGCGAACGCTGGCTGGCTGAGATCGACGACCCCGCGGGCAACCGGCTCGGCGTCGTCGCGCCGGCCCGCACCGCCCAGGCCCAGACGATGCTCGCCGTCAGCGACGTCGAGGCATCCAGCCGCTGGTACCAGCAGCTCCTCGGCCTGCGCAGCGACCACGGCGGGCCGGAGTACGAACGCCTGCTCGCCGACGGCGTCCTCGTGCTCCAACTCCACCAGCGGCGCGTCGAGCACCACCACGGCCTGTTCACCGACGTCGGCGGCGACGTCGGCAACGGCGTCCTGGTGTGGTTCGGGGAAGTCAGCGACTTCGACGGCGTACTCCAACGCGCAGCCGACCTCGGAGCCACGGTGGTCCGACCGCCGCACCGCAACCCCCCGCAGGGCCAGGGCAACGGGCCGGGCCACCGCGAAATCTGGCTCAAGGACCCCGACGGCTATACGGTCGTGGTCGCCAGCACCGATGGCGAGGCGTACGAGGTGTGATCACCGTCGTCGATCACGAAGCGCTGCACATCGTTGCGCGGAAAGGCTCACTGGGACGAGAGCCGGACTGCCAGAACGGCGGACGAGAGCCCTCGTCGTTGAGAGCTCTCGTCCTGGGGACGGACGCTCCGGAGGGATCAGCCGTCGAAACGGCCGGCCCTCACGCCGGCCAGGAAAGCGGACCACTCGCCGGAGACGCAGGCCAGTACGCCACCGCCGGGATTCTTGCTGTCGCGCACCCCGACCAGACCGGGAACGTCCGAGGCCACCTCGACACATTCTCCGGAGTCGCTACTGAAACTGCTCTTACGCCACCGCGCGTTCGAAAGATCAGGCGCCAATGCGGTTCACCGCTTCCTCTATCAGCCGGAGGGACTGTTTAAACGGTACGGCCTCCGCCCGGATCGCGTCATATCTCTGGATCAATTCAGATATGAGTCGGCGGTCATCGAAGGTGCGACCGAGCGGCTGAGCGTCGGCGAAAGCGGCATAGGGATGACCGTTGCGTTCGGCGATGATGAACCCGCCCATCGCGCCGCAATGCGGCCTGGCCGCGTACGGGACGACCTGGAGCGTCACCTGGGATGACGGGCTATCTCCAGCAGGTGCGTGAGCTGCTCGCGCATGATCTTCGCGTCGCCGATCACATGGCTGATCACGTCCTCGTCGATGACGACGGTGAAGTCCAGCGGCATCTCATTGATCGCACAATGATCGCGAATCGCATATGACACGGATGCGTGCAGGACGATTTCATGAACAAAGGAATGGGACACAGAGCGCTGGGAGGGCTCACCCATCGGCGGAAATACACCCCCGACGGGAATCGCGGCTTGGACCGAATGGCGGGGAGCTCGAGGGGCGGGCCCCTCGATCGGGGGTCGAAGGGGGCTTGCCCCTGGGAAATACAGCCCGAGCCGGAGCGCCCCCAGGGCGCGGAGGCGAGGACCATGGGTGACCGGTGGCGGTCAGGTGTGGGCGGTGACGAGTTGGTGTTCGGCGTCGGTGAGGTAGTCGCTGAGGGCGCGTTCGGCGCCTTCGGTGTCGCCGGTCTCGATGAGCTGGAGGATGTCGCGGTTGCGCCACAGGTACGGCTCGTGGAAGGCGCGGGGGTTGGCCATCTCCAGGAAGCTCAGCCGTAGCTCGGCGAGCAGGCGGCGCATGGTCTCGTCCAGGCGGGGACTGCCGGTGAGGTGCACGATCGCCTGGTGGAAGCGGATGTTGGCGGTGCCGACGTCCTCCCACCGCTCCTCGGCCGCCGCGCGCCCGGCGGCGGCGACGGCCTCGCGCAGGTCGGCGAGTGCCTCGGCGGAGGGGCGGCCGGACTGGCGGATCGCCGAGCATTCGATCAGGCGCCGGACGCGGTAGAGGTCGACGACGTCCTCGGCGGTGAGCCGGCGGACGAACACGCCCCGGTTGAGTTCGTGGACGAGCAGCCGTTCGTGGGACAGCAGGCGGAATGCCTCGCGCAGCGTGTTGCGGGACACCCCGAGCGCCGCGCCGATCGACTCCTCCGACAGGCGGGTGCCGGGCGAGAACATGCCCTCGGTGATGCGCTCGCGGAGGATGGCGGCGACGCGCTCGGCCGTGCTGGTGCGCCCGAGCAGGGCGCGGTCCTCGGCGAGGCGCTCGGTGACCCCCGCGGCACCATCGGTCACGACGGTTCAGCCCCTTCAATCCCATCGGTGTGAGGTGAAATCCTAGCACGAGGCTATTGCCAGATCGTTGAACGATCCTTATGTTGAATCCACTGGCTCACAGAGCCATGAGGCGCTCGGGGACACCGCTCCGGCCCGCCGGATCCGGTGGCGCCTCCCGTCTGGCAGAGTGGCAGCGAGGTGCGCCATGACGACGTCCAAGCCGGAACCAGCCGCATACCTCCCCCACGACGAGCAGCCCCACAAGGGCGCGTTCGCCTGGTACTCCACGCTCAGCACCAAGGGCCGCAAGGCGTTCGCCGGGGCCTTCCTCGGCTACAGCCTCGACTCCTACGACTTCTGGGTGCTCCCGCTCGGCCTGGTGGCCATCGCGGGCACCTTCGGCCTCGGCACGGCCCAGACCGGGCTGCTCGCCACGGCCACGCTGGTCTGCTCCGCGCTCGGCGGCGTCATCGCGGGCGTGCTCGCCGACCGGGTCGGCCGCGCCCGCACGCTCATGATCACCGTTTCGGTCTACGCGCTGTTCACCGCGCTGTGCGGCATCGCGCCCAACTACGAGACCCTGCTCGGGTTCCGCGCTCTGCAGGGCCTCGGCTTCGGCGGCGAGTGGGCGGCCGGGGCCATCCTGGTCGCCGAGTACGCCCAGGCGCGCCACCGGGGGCGGGCCGTCGCGGTCATCCAGAGCTCGTGGGCCATCGGCTGGGGCCTCGCCGTCCTGGTGTACACGCTGGTGTTCCAGTTCCTGGACGAAGACCTGGCCTGGCGGGTGCTGTTCTGGACCGGCGCGCTCCCGGCGCTGGCGGTGATCTACGTACGGCGCAACGTCACCGACGCGCCGATCTTCACCGAGCAGCGCGCCACCGGCGACCGGGTGTCACCGCTCGCCGTCTTCGGCGACGGCCTGCTGCGCACCACGGTCTTCGCGACGATGCTCGCCACCGGCGTGCAGGGCGGCTACTACACCCTGGCCACCTGGGTGCCCACCTACCTCAAGACCGAGCGCGGCCTGTCGGTCATCGGCACGGGCGGCTACCTGGTCTTCCTCATCACCGGCGCGTTCTGCGGCTACCTGACCGGCGGCTACTTCACCGACAAGATCGGGCGCAAGCGGACCTTCGCCATCTTCTCGGTGCTCAGCGGCGCGCTCATCCTGCTGTACACACAGCTTCCGAGCTCGGCCGGCGAGTACGTGATGTTCCTCGGCTTCCCGCTCGGATTCTGCTCCTCGGCCATCTTCTCCGGCTTCGGGGCCTACCTGGCCGAGCTGTACCCGAGCGCCATCCGCGGCACCGGGCAGGGCTTCACCTACAACGTCGGCCGCGGCCTCGGCGCCTTCTTCCCCACGATCATCGGATACCTCGCGACCGCCTACAGCGTCGGTGGCGCCATGGCGTTCGGCGCGCTGGCGTACGGGCTCGCGGTCGTGGCCCTGCTGGGACTGCCCGAGACCCGGGCCCGGCGCCTTTCCTGACCCACCCGCACGAGTCAATTGGGAGCCCATCGTGTCAGGCCCGATCGCGACGGCCGGCCGCCCAGGCCCGGTCACGACCGTCGACCTCAACTCCGACCTCGGTGAGGGGTTCGGCCGCTGGAGCCTCGGCGACGACGAGGCGCTGTTGTCGGTCGTCACCAGCGCCAACGTGGCCTGCGGCTTCCACGCGGGCGACCCGACGATCATGCGGCGCACGTGCGCGACCGCGTCCGCGCTCGGCGTCGCGATCGGCGCCCAGGTGAGCTACCGCGACCTGGCCGGCTTCGGGCGGCGCTTCATCGACGTGCCGCCCGAGACGCTGACCGACGAGATCGTCTACCAGATCGGGGCCCTGGACGCGTTCGCCCGGCTGGCCGGGACGCGGGTGAGCTACGTCAAGCCGCACGGCGCCCTGTACAACGCGATCGTCCACCATGAGGAGCAGGCGGCCGCGGTCGTCGCGGCCGTCCGCGCCTACGATCCCACGCTGCCGGTGCTCGGCCTGCCCGGCTCGCAGTGGCTGCGCCTGGCCAGGGAGGCGGGCCTGACCGTCGTCCCCGAGTGCTTCGCCGACCGGGCCTACACTCCCCAGGGCACCCTGGTCCCGCGCGGCGAGCCGGGCGCTGTGCTGGACGACCCCGGCGAGGTGGCCGAACGCTGCCTGCGCATGGCGCGCGGCGAGCCGATCACCGCGATCGACGGCACGCCGCTGACGGTCACGGCCGCGTCGATCTGCGTGCACGGCGACACCCCCGGCGCGGTCGCCATGGCCCGGCGGGTACGGGCCGCGCTGGCCGCGGGCGGCGTCGAGGTGGCGCCCTTCATCGGGAACCGGGCGCCATGAGCCCGCGCCTGCGCAGGTGCGGGGACAGCGCCGTACTGGTCGAGCTGGACGGGGTCGAAGAGGTCCTGGCCCTGTACGAAGCGCTCGCCGCCGACCCGCCGCCCGGGGTGACCGACCTGCTCCCGGCGGCCGGGACGCTGCTGGTCCGCTTCGACGGGCCCCGGCGCCGCGAACCGGTCGAGTCGGCGATCCTGCGTGCCCGTCCGGCGGCCGGCCGGCGCGGGACGGCCGGGGAGGTGACCGTCCCGGTCGTCTACGACGGCGCCGACCTCGCGGACGTGGCGGCCCTGACCGGGCTCTCGGAACGCGAGGTGGTCCAGGCGCACACCGGGACGCCGTGGACGGTGGCCTTCTCCGGCTTCGCCCCCGGCTTCGGGTACCTGGTCGGCGGCGACCCGCGGCTGCGGGTGCCGCGCCGCACCGAGTCGCGGGTGCGGGTCCCCGCCGGGGCGGTGGCGCTGGCGGCCGGGTACAGCGCGGTCTACCCGCGCGAGTCGCCCGGCGGCTGGCGGCTCATCGGCCGCACGCCGCTCTCCGTGTGGGACCTCGCCGCCGACCCGCCCGCCCTCCTGCGCCCCGGCATGCGCGTGCGCTTCACCGAGACCGCGACCGGGATACAGACCGAGGCCGCCCCTGGCCGCGGGGAGGCCCGTACCAAGGTCACCCCCGGCCGCGGGGAAGTCCGGACCGAAGTCGCCCCCGGCCGCGGGGAGGTCCGTCGTGGGTGAGGTGGAGCGGCCGGGGTGGCTGGAGGTGCTGGCCACCGGGCCGCTCACGACCGTGCAGGATCTCGGGCGTCCGGGCCGCGGCGACCTCGGCGTGGGACGGTCAGGCGCGGCCGACCGGGCGGCGCTGCGCCTGGCGAACCGCCTGCTGGCCAACCCCGAGGGCGCCGCCGCGCTGGAGGTCACCCTGGGCGGGCTCCAGGTGCGCGCCCACGGCGACCTGACGATCGCGCTGAGCGGGGCCCCATGCCCCGCGACCGTCACCGACGCCGCCGGCCGGGCGCGGGGAGCCGGCCACCAGGCCGTCGAACGGCTGCCCGACGGAGCCACGCTACGGCTCGGCGTACCCGGGCGCGGCCTGCGCACGTACCTGGCGGTGCGGGGCGGGCTGGACGTGCCGGAGGTCCTCGGGTCCCGGGCGACCGACATCATGGCCGGGGTCGGCCCCGACCGGCCGGCGCGCGGCTCGGCGCTGCCGGTGGGGCCCCCGCCGGAGAGGTTCCCGATCGTGGACCTCGCCCCGGTGACCCCCCTGTACGCCGGGGAGCCCGTCCTTTCCGTCCTGCCCGGACCCCGGGACGACTGGTTCGCCCCCGGAGCGCTCCAGGCGCTGTGCGCCGAGCCGTACGAGGTGACCGTCGACAGCAACCGGGTCGGCATGCGGCTGCGCGGGCCGCGCCTGGAGAGGGTCCGGGAGGGCGAGCTTCCGCCCGAGGGCATGGTGCCGGGCGCGCTGCAGGTGCCGCCGTCGGGGCAGCCGACGCTGTTCCTGGCCGACCACCCCGTCACGGGCGGGTACCCGGTGATCGCGGTGGTCCGCACGTCCGACGTGGACCGGGCGGCGCAGGTCCGCCCCGGCCAGCGCGTCCGGTTCCGCCTGGTGCGCGCGTGACGCACGAGGCCCGCCCATGAAGCACGAGAGCCGCCCCCATGAGGCACGAAGCCCACCCGTGAAGCACGAGAGCCGTCCATGAGGCGCGAGGAAGGAGACGAAGGCATGCTGGATCCCGCTCTGCTGACGCCCGGCGAGGCCCGGTCGCTGTTCCGCGACGGGCTGGTGACGCCCACGTCCGGCTGGTCGGCCGGCTGGACGCAGGCCAACCTGCTGGCGCTCCCCCGGGACCGCGCGTACGACTTTCTGCTGTTCGCCCAGCGCAACCCGCGCCCGTGCCCCGTGCTGGACGTCACCGAGCCGGGCCAGGTCGCCGCTTCCATCTTCGACGGCGACCTGCGCACCGACCTGCCCGCCTACCGGGTGTACGAGAACGGCGAGCAGGTCGCCGAGGTGCCGGACGTGACCGCGTACTGGCGCGACGACCTGGTCTGCTTCCTCATCGGCTGCAGCTTCACCTTCGAGGCCGCGCTGCTGGAGGCGGGGGTGCCCGTGCGGCACCTGGAGACCAGGACGAACGTGCCGATGTACCGCACGAACCGCGACTGCCGGCCCGCGGGCGGGCTGTCCGGGCCCATGGTCGTGTCCATGCGCCCGGTGCCCGCGCACCTGGTCGCGACGGCGGTGCGGGTCACCTCCCGCTACCCGGCCGTGCACGGTGCTCCCGTCCACGTCGGCGACCCCGGCGCGCTGGGCGTGCGCGACCTCGACCGGCCCGACTTCGGCGAGCCGGTCGAGGTGCGGGCGGGAGAGATCCCGGTGTTCTGGGCCTGCGGGGTGACCCCGCAGGCGGCGGTCATGCGCTCGCGCCCGCCGTTCGCCATCGGGCACGCGCCCGGCCACATGGCCATCACCGACGTCAGGGACACCGCCTACCTGGTCCCCTGACCCACACCGACCCGGGCCCCCTGATCGGATCCGAAGGATTCAACGGCGCGCTAATGAACCTTCACCGGCTCGGGCGCCGTAGCAGGCGCCGGCATCGCCGTACCACGACCCGCCGACCCGGCGCCGATCACTGCAGCCCATGGCCGGGGTGGAGAGCCGCGCCCGGTCAACACCTGTGGTCACTGCGCTCCTTCACCGGCTCGGGCGCCGTAGCAGGCGCCGGCATCGCCGTACCACGACCCGCCGACCCGGCGCCGATCACTGCAGCACATGGCCGGGGATGGAGAGCCGCGCCCGGTCAACGTCACCGCGCTAGCGGTCGTCGAGGGAGTCCGGGGAGGCCAGGCCGAAGGACGCCGCATAGGAGACCTCCCCGAGCACCTTTGTGGTCACCGCGTTAGCGGTCGTCGAGGGAGTCCGGGGAGACCAGGCTGAAGGAGGCCGCGTAGGTGACCTCGGCGAGGATCTTCTGGCCGTTGGTGTTGGGGTGGAAGTAGTCCCAGGTGCTGAGGTCCGCGAGCGCGAACGGGTACCCGAAGACGGCCCCGCCGTCGTACCGGCAGGCGGGCCGCTCGGCGCACACCTGCGACAGCACCGTGTTGTAATCGGCGACGCGCTGGCGCACCCGGTCGCGCCGGGCGGCGTCGGCCGCGTCGGTCGAGCGGGGACGGGCGAGCATCGACTGGCAGATGTCCAGTGCGGCCCACGCGGTGCGCGCGGCGAGGTTGCCCTTGCCGACCTCCCACAGCCGCTTGAGGTCCGGCACGCTGGCGACGAAGATCGACGCCTCGGGCAGCCCGGTGGAGAGGGTGTCGATGGTGGCGCGGAACCTCGTCTCGAAGTCGGCCACCGAGGTCATGCCGTCCTCGGAGGAGGCGCACGCGTCGTTGGCTCCGATCAGGATGGTCACGTAGTCCACGCCCTGCGAGACGGCCTTCTGCGCCTGCCCGGGCATGTCGGCCACCGTGGCGCCGGACTTGGCGTCGTTGTGGGCGACCAGGGACGGGTTGGCGGCTCTGAGGCGCAGGTAGTGGCTGTTGACCGAGCTGCTGGACCCGGTGGACCACGACCGGGAGGTGCAGTCCAGGTAGAAGCCGCAGGCGTTGAAGCCGCGCGTGATGGAGTCGCCCATCGAGGCCATCGAACCGGGGACCGGCGGGGCCGCGGCGAGGGCCGGGGACGGGAGCGCCACGGCGAAGGCGGGGAGGAAGACGAACGCTACTGCGGACAGGAGGACGAGGGTGCGGCGGCGGATGTCCAAGCTGGCTCCTGGGGTGATCCCCCGATCGGCTGTTGCTCAGACTGTCGGCCCGTCCCGGCCGGTTGACAACCTCACACCACAAGTTACTGACTTGTTGGTAACATCCGGCCGGCCCGGCCACCGGCCCGCGCCGCTTACCGGACGGGTACGTTCGCACGGGCCTGATGCGAAGATTGACCGGGTCAGGCGTACCGAAGCGGACCGGGGGTGAGGGGTGTGCGGGCGGATACAGGTCTCGTCGCCGAGACCCTCGCCGAACTCTCGGCCATCGGTCCGTACTACGCCATCTCCCCCGGCCCTGGCTTCGGGGAGGACGGGGGCTGGCGTCCGCTGAGTGAGCTCGTGACGGACACCGGAGCGCTGCGCGCGAAGATCGAGGATTACCAGCGGCGGCTCGGCGCCGAGGAGATCCGCGTCGCCGCCTCCATCCTGTTCCAGGGGCTCGCAGCCCGGCTGTGGTCGCCGATCGTCGGCGCCGTCGCCGCACGCGGCCTGATCCCGGCCGAGGCCCCGTCGGACATCCACTGGCGCCCGGCTCCCACCGGCCCCCTGCCGCTACGCGCCGCCGTCACATCCCACTGGGTCGTCCTGCCGGACGAGGGGGGCTCCTTCAGGGAGGCCCTGCCGGTCGGCGGGGGCTCGTCGGCGCGAGATGTGCCGGCCGGTGGGACCTTCTCCTGCGGCACCCTCCCCGAAGGCGGGGCCGAGTCGCAGGGCGGCGCCGGGTCGCAGGGCGAGGGCGGACCGGAGGGCGGTGGCGGGCCGCAGGGCAGGGACGGGTCGCAGGGCGCAGGAGGGGCGGCCGAGGTGGCCTATCGGGTGGTCGTGACCGAGTTGCTGGAACCCCTGCTGGGCGCCGTCCGCGAGATCGCCGGGGTCTCCGTGCCGCTCCTGTGGGGGAACGCCGCCTCTTCGCTCGCCGGGACGTTGCGCACCCTCCCCGTCGCGCGACCGGACCTCGGCCCGCGCGCCGCGCGGTTCGTGCGCGAGGTGCTCGGGCTCGGCGTGCTGGCCGACACCGGGCGCCTCGCCGAGCCCGCGCCCGGCTGGTACTCCTTCGTGCGGGTGAGCTGCTGCCTGTACTACCGCGTTCCCGGCGGCGGGATGTGCGACGACTGCGCCCTGCTCGACCCGGCGGTCCGCGAGGCGCAGTGGGCGCACGCCGCGCGACGGGCGGGAGAAGGGGCGGGGGCATGAGACTCCTCCACGACGATCTCGGCCTCGCCGTGCCGGTCCCGGGTCGGGTGCGCCGGGTGGTGTCCCTGGTCCCCTCGCTGACCGAATCGGTCGCGGCGACGGCTCCAGGGCTGCTCGCCGGCGCGACCGACTGGTGCTCGCACCCCGCCGATCTCCAGGTGACCCGGGTGCGCGGCACCAAGAACCCCGACGTGGACGCCATCGTGGCGCTGCGTCCGGACCTGGTCGTGGCGAACGAGGAGGAGAACCGCGTCCCCGACCTGGACGCGCTGCGCGCGGCGGGCGTGCCCGTCTGGGTCACGGTCGTCCGCACGCTCGACGACGCGTTCGCCTCTCTGCGCCGGCTGCTGGTCACGGCCCTTGGCCTGCCCGAGCCCGCCTGGCTCTCCGCCGCCGAACGAGCCTGGAACACCGGCACCGGCACCCGTCTCGGGCCGGATGGCGTCGCGGGCTCGACGGGCGCCGCCGGAGGGGTGCGGCGGGCGGTGATCCCGGTGTGGCGGAAACCGTGGATGGTGGTGGGGCGGGACACCTTCGCCGGGGACCTGCTGATGCGCCTGGGCGTGCGCAACATCTACGCCGGCCACGCCGAGCGCTACCCGCGCATCCCCCTTCCCGAGCTGCTGGACGCCCGTCCCGACCTGGTGGTCCTGCCGGACGAGCCGTACCGGTTCACCCTCGGCGACGGGCCTGGCTTCTTCCCCGGCGTCCCGGCCGCGCTGGTCAGCGGCCGGCACCTCACCTGGTACGGTCCGTCGCTGGCCGAGGCCCCCCGCGTGGTCGCCGACGCGCTCGCCGCCGCCCGCGCGGCTCCCCCTCCGGACGAACAACCGCGCTGACCTGCGCAGACGTGCGGCGTGCTCTCGTGGTGGGAGGGCGGGGCTGTTCTAATCTGGTCGGATGGTGGCGGCATATCTCGGCGGCCTCCCCGGGCAGGGCTGGACACAGGTCGGGGAGCTCGCCCTGGCGTTCGTCTTGTCGGCGGCCATCGGGGTCGAGCGCGAGATCCGCCAGAAGAGCGCGGGCCTGCGCACGCACATCCTCGTCGGGTTCGCCGCCGCCCTGATCATGCTGGTGTCCAAGTTCGGCTTCCAGGACGTCCTCGGGCACAACGTGAACCTGGACCCGTCCCGCGTGGCCGCGCAGATCGTGTCGGGCATCGGTTTCATCGGCGCGGGGCTGATCTTCATCAGGCGGGACGCCGTGCGCGGCCTCACCACGGCCGCGACGATCTGGCTGACCGCCGCCGTCGGGATGGCGTCCGGGGCGGGGCTGTGGCTGCTGGCGATCATAGTCACCATCGGCCATTTCATCGCGGTGTTCGTGCTGGCCCCGGTCTCGGACATGCTGCCCCGTTCCAAGTACGCGCCGTCGCGCGTCCACCTTTCGTACCTGCCGGGCCGTGGGGTGCTGCGGCGGGTGCTGGAGGTGTGCAGCGGCCAGGGGTTCACCATGAGCGAGGTGTCGGTCGACCAGCGCGCCGAGAAGGACCCTTCCGCGGTGACGCTGTGGCTCAGCGTGCACGGACCGGGGCCGGTCGCGGAGCTGACGGCCACGCTGACCGAGATCGACGGCGTCCTCGCCGTCTCCGGCCACGACGCCGACTCGGCCATCCCGTGACCGAGAACGACGGGGTGCTCACCCTCTCCGGCCGCGACGCCGGCTCGCGGCCGTTTCCCGGCCGCGCGGGCCGCCCGTTTTCGGGACCGGCCGTGAGGGCAGGTAGCGGCAATGATCCGTGACCTCGTCAAAGGCGCCGTCAGCGGCACGATCGCGACCGCCGCCCACACTGTCGTCATGATGACCGGGAGCCGGGCCGGGCGGTCGTGGAAGCCGCCGCCCAAGCACATCGTCCGAGCGGTGCTGCCCGGCTCGAAACACCGGCCCAAGCCGGGCGAGAACGTGCTGGCGACGGTCGCGCACGTCGGCTTCGGCGCGACCGCCGGCGGGCTGTTCGCGATCCCGTTCCGGCGGCGCCGTCCCCGCGTGGCGGAGGGCATGGCGTACGGGCTGGCGATCTGGCTGGTCAGCTACCAGGGGTGGGTGCCGGGCCTCGGCGCCATGCCGCCCGCCCACCGCGACCGGCCGGGCCGGCAGGCCGTCCTGGCCGCCGCGCACGTGACGTACGGGGCGGCGCTGGTGCTCGCCCTCAACGCGCTCCGCCGTGACGAGGGGAGATCCGCCGAGATGGGCCCCGTCTCCCGCGAACGCCCGCTCACCCCCACCGGCCGCTGACCCCGCCGCTCCCGGGGTACGGCCGCGTCCGTTTCATGCGGATGTATGGGTTTTGGAGCTTTCTTATATGAGTCCTCCGGACGCTGTACGGCACGGCGCTTCGCACCAGGAGCGCCCGTGTTGAGGAGGACCCATGATGGCTTTCCGCGTCCGCCGCCCGCATCGCCTGGCGGTGGCGCTGGCCGGTCTGCTCGCGGCTCCGGTCTGCCTGTTCGGCGCACCGGCGAACGCCGCGCCGGCCGCACCGGCCGACCCCTTGGGCGGCGCGTTCAGCGGCGCGGCGGCGAGGTACGAGGTGCCGCGCGATCTGCTCGTCGCGCTGGCCTACGCAGAGACCCACCTCGACGGGCACGACGGCGCGCCCAGCGCGAGCGGCGGGTACGGCGTGATGCACCTGGTCACCAATCCGACGCGCCACACTCTGGAGCAGGCCGCCGCGCTCACCGGCAGGCCGGTCGCGGCGGTGCGGTCCGACAGCGCGGCCAACATCGCCGGCGGCGCCGCGGTGCTGCGCGCCGAGGCCGACGGGCTGGGCCTGCGCGCCGCCGACCGCCGGGACATCGGCAGGTGGTACTCGGCCGTGGCCAGGTACGGCGGGGCCGCGAACCCCTCCTCCGCCCGGCTCTACGCCGACACCGTGTACGACCTGCTCGGCGCCGGCATCCACACCGTCACACCCCGCGGCGAGACGGTGGACGTGCAGGCCAGGACCGTTGAACCCGACCGGGGCGCGTACGCCGACGCGCCCGACCTGAACGCTCCGCGTCTCGCGGCCGCCGCGGACTACCCGAGCGCCCACTGGGCGGCGGCCAGTACCAGTAACTACCGGGTCGGCAGCCGGGGCGCGAGCACGATCGACCGCATCGTCATCCACGTGATGCAGGGCTCGTACGCCGGGACGATCTCCTGGTTCCAGAACCCGAGCGCCAAGGTCTCGGCGCACTACCTGGTGCGGTCGTCGGACGGCGACATCACGCAGATGGTCCGTGAGAAGGACGTCGCCTACCACGCGACCGTCTACAACGACCGTTCCGTCGGGATCGAGCACGAGGGGTACGTCAACGACGCGAGCTGGTTCACCGACGCGATGTACCGCTCGTCGGCGGCGCTGACCCGCTACGTCGCCGACAAGTACGGCATCCCGAAGGACCGCACGCACATCATCGGCCACGCCCAGGTCCCCGGGACCGACCACACCGACCCGGGGCCCAACTGGAACTGGACCAAGTACATGCAGTACGTCACCGGGGGCTCCGGCGGCAACCCGTACACCCCGGAGCAGGTGTGCGGCACCGGCTACAGCGTGATCGACTCGGCCGCGCTCGGCACGTCGGGGACGGTGTACCTGCTGTACGACACCTCCAGCGGCCGCAACTGCGTGGCCACGATCAAGAGCACGTCACTCGGCACGGCCACGGCCACCTCGGCGTACCTGGAGGTGCAGGGATCGACGAGGATCACCGACTCGGGCGACTTCGCCTACTACGCGGGCCCGGTGCGCGCTTCGGCGGCCGACAAGTGCGTGAAGTGGGGCGGTAAAGCCGGTTCGTCCACCTACGACAGCCCTTTCGAACACTGCGGCTGACCGCGCCTGGAGCACCGCGGCCGAGCGCGCCCGGGCCACGGCCGTCCGAGGCCGCCTTCCTCCGGGAGGGCGGCCTCACCGCTCTCAGGGCTGCTCGCCCAGGCGGCGGCGCAGGTCCTCGCGGCGGGCCTCCAGCGTGTTCATGAGCTGTTCCTGCTCGTCGGCCATGGCGATCAGCATGGAGACCTCGGCCGCGTCGGTCGGGGCCTCGGCACTGCTTCCGACGGTCCCGCGCAGCTCGGCCACGGTCTCGCGGAGCTTCACCAGGTCTTCCTCGACCATGTCGAGCTCTTCCCGTAGCCGGGCCTGGTCACGCTCGGCGGCCATCAGCGCTCCCTTCTTCTCACCAACTCTCACCAACCCCACATACCCATCTGCGGCACGGCAATCCCGGACGGACGTCCGGCCCGCCCTGGTACGGCGCGCGCGGACGCGGAACGGCGCCGCAGGGTGAGGTATGTGAATGAAATCCCGAAATGGTGGCAGTTGGCGCACTAAGGTGCTGGACGACATAACTCGCGAGGAGTGGCTATGAGCGATTACGCGGTGACCTTCGACCTGGTAGACGTCGACAAGGACGGGCTCATCTCGGCCGAGGAACTGCTGCGGCTGATGGACGTGCTCGGCCAGCCCGTGTCCCAGGAGGCCGCCGACGCGGCGGTCCAGAAGCTCGACCTCGACGGCGACGGGCGCATCTCGCTGGAGGAGTTCTCCCGCTACCTCGCCGCCACGACCGGCTGACCCGCCCGAACGGTCATCGAAAGCCCGTCAGGTCGCCGCTCTCACCGGAGGGCCTGGCGGGCACGCAGGTAGATCTCCACGCTCACGCCCCGTAAGAGCCGAAGGGGTGTCGCCGTACGGAGAACGGCGAAAAAGTGGGACCTGAGGATGCTCGTGCCGCCAAGTAGAGGGTGGAAGCACCGAGAATCCGAAAGAGGACCGCACGTGATAGGTGCCCAGGCGCTGCTCGAGGGCTCCGCGGCCGACGACTCGACCGTGATCGCGCGTTCGCTGGAGCAGCCCGAGATGTTCGCGGTGGTGTTCGACCGGCACGCCGACGAGATGTTCCGGTACGCCGCGCGGCGTCTCGGGGCCGAACTGGCGGAGGACGTCGTGGCCGAGACGTTCCTGGTCGCGTTCCGCCAGAGGGCACGATACGACCTCGCGCGTCCCGACGCCCGTCCGTGGCTGTACGGGATCACGACCAACGTGGCCTCGCAGCACCGGCGGGCCGAACGCCGGCGCACGCGCGCCGCCGCACGGGTCGCCGCGGACCGTCCGGGCACCTTCGACGAGCGCAGCGACGAGCGGGTGGCCGCACAGCAACTCCAGCCGCGGCTGGCGCGGGCGCTGGGCGCGCTGTCGGCCCGCGAGCGCGACCTGCTGCTGCTCGTCGCCTGGGCGGACCTGAGCTACGAGGACGTCGCCGAGGCCCTGGGCATTCCCGCCGGGACCGTGCGCTCCCGGTTGCATCGCGTCCGCGTCAAACTCCGCCGGGCGCTCGGTGGCAGCGATCCCCTCACCTTGGAGCACCAGCATGGCTGACGAGATCCAGTCGTTCAGGGACGGCCGTCCGGACGCCCCGCCGTACCGGCCCGGCGCCCGGGAGAGCGCGCGGCGCCGCCTGCTCGCCCAGGCCGCGAACGGTTCGCGCGCCCGTCCCCGCCTCTTCCGGACGGGCGTTCCCCGGCCCGGCTGGCAGGCCGCCGCGGCCTTCGGGGTGACCCTCGCCCTGGTGGGCGGCGTCGGGGTCGCCCTCTCCTCGCGTCCCGCACCCGCCTCCAGGCCGGCCACCGCCGCCTCACCCGAGCCCGCGACCGATGCGGTGTCGCTCGCCCCGTCCGTGGACGGCACGGAGCTGCACCCCCGGTCCGGCCAGTTCGTCCTGGTGGAGTCGGAGACGATGTACACGATGTCCACGGCGTCCACGGCCTCCTCCGCCGGTCCGCAGGGCGGGACGCACTACCTGTACCGGACCAAGCGCAAGATCTGGCAGTCGGCCGACGGGACGGCGCGCGGTCTGCTCTCGATCGAGGGGCTGCCGTCCAAGCCGTGGCCCGGAGAGTCGCTCCCCGCGGACGCGCAGGGATGGCCCGGCGAGCAGTGGCACGACATCGCCGGGCACTGTCCGGGCACGCCCGACGACTCCCGCACCGACTACGCCTACGTGAGCACCCTGCCCGCGGACGAGGCCGGGATGCGCGAGCACCTCTACGCGCGTCCCGGAGGGAAGGTCGGCGCCGACGACGAGGCGTTCACGGCGGTGGGCGACCTGGTGCGCGAGAGCTACCTGGCGCGCGCCCAGCGGGAGGCGCTGGTGGCCGCGGCCAAGACGATCGGCGGCGTCGAGGTGGCCGAGGGCGTCGAGGACGCGGCCGGGCGCCGGGGCACCGCGCTCGGCAGGGCGCGCGACGGGGTCCTCACCCAGCTCATCTTCGACCCGGCAACGTCGGTGTACCTCGGGGAGCGCGGCACGGTCGTCGACGCCGAGGCCGCGGGCGCGCCGGTGGGCAGCGTCCTGGCCCTGACCGCGCGGCTCAAGACGTCGGTGGTGGACGAGCTGCCGAAGGTCGGCGGCACGGAGCGCGACTCCAGCTGCGAGCAGGGCCAGGGCACCCCGAGCGGGGGCGCGACGCCGGTTCAGACGAGCCCGACCACGAACCCCTCGTCCCGCACGCCGAGGTAGAGGTTCGGCCGGTGGGCCCGCATCCCCCGGTCGATGGGGTCGATGTGCTTGGGCGCGGACCCCAGCGGGAGACGGTAGCCGTTCCGCACCCGGTGGAACTCCCAGAGGGACTCCATCTCGGGGTGCCTGACCCGGAAGCCCGGGTCGGCCGGGAACAGGTCGACCCGGACCATCACCTTGCGCGGCAGCAGGTAGTCGTCCAGCTTGAACCGGCGCTGGACGGTGCGCGAGACGGCGACCCCGGACAGCTCATGCCACGGGACCGCCCATGACGTGCCGCGCGGGTCGTCCCACCGGATGCCGACCTGCTCGATGACCAGCTTGCGCGGCCGGGTGATCTTGCGCCAGGCGAGCAGCGGGAGCAGCCCGAGGGCGATGAACACCACGCCGAGGACTCCGGCGACGACGGTCGTGGCGGGTCCGCCGTCGACCTGGCCGGTCAGCGCGGACGCCACCGTGACCACGCCGAGCGTCCCGGCGACGACGGCGGCCGCGACGGCCTTGGCCTTGGAACCGGCCCCCACGTCGACCACCACCGGCTCGGCCGTCGCCTGCGGCCGAGCGCCTCCCTGCGGGGACCGCCCCAGCGGCGAGGCGGCCTGCACGAACTGGCCAGGGGGGATCCGCTCCCCCGGTCCCGGATATGCCACAGAGGGATGGTAGAGGGAAACATTAGGGAAATACCGGAATTCGCACTGACACGCCGCAGAAATCCGGAGTTATCGCGCTATGTCATAGCCGAACCCCGCCGGGGAACCGGCGGTCACTCGGTGACGTACACCTGGCTGAAGACCTCGGAGAGCTTCTTGAGGTCCTGAGTGATGCCGACCTCGGGGGCCGCCGGGCTGTACATGGTGGACAGGCGGCGCTGGAGCGGCTGGAGCTTGGTGAGCTGCTCCCAGGCGGGCGTGGAGGCCAGGCCCGATCCCATGACGCGGTAGGTCGCCCCCGAGGTGTCCTGCCAGCGGGTCCACAGGTTGACGGTGGCGGCGCCGTCCTTGAGCGGGGCGGCGATGCGGTCCTGTGCCACGGCGGCGGCCTGCTCGGTGGTCAGCGGCGAGGCGTTCTTGCCGGCGAGCCCGGCGTCCTCGGCGGCGATCTGCGCGAGCGTGTCCCAGGCCAGGGACTTGACCTTGCTCCACTGGTTGCGCTGCGCCTGCTGCGGCGTGATCTTCCAGGTGGCGTACGCCGACGACAGCAGGCCGGAGTCGAGCGCGAGCTGGTCCACCGAGCCGGAGGTCAGCAGCGGCTCGATGTGCTCGGGGGTGAGCAGCGGGTACTTCTTGGTCATCTCGGTGCCGCAGGAGTCGTCGGCGCCGCACCCGAACGCGGGGACCACGGTGTGCACGCCGAGCTTCTTGCCCGGGGCGATCTGGTGCAGGGCCTTGGCGGCGGCGGTGACGAACCCGCTCATCTCCTCGGGCGTCTTGACCGCGCCGTTGTAGCCGAGCTGGGAGGTGAAGCGGATGCCGACGACGCCCGGCTGCGCGGCGAGCGCGCCCACCTTGCGCACCGCCGCGGCGAAGGCCGCTGCGCCGGCCTTGTAGTCGTCCAGCAGCTCGGTGTCGACCCAGACCCGCATGTTGCTCGCCGCGGCGGCGGCGATCGCCTGCCCGGCGGGGGTCTGCGCGGCGGCGGCGATCTCCTGGGGGGTCACCGAGCAGTTCTCACCGGCGGTCTGACAGGCCGGCGGGGTGCTGTCGTCCTGGTAGTCCTGGGGAGCCGGGTCGCCGTCACCGTGCGCCTGGCCGTCGCCCTCGCCCTCGGCGGAGCACTGCTCGACCGTGCAGTCGATCCAGCCGACCGGGTACTCGGTGGCCTCCTTCAGCTTCGCGCCGTCGTCCTTGGCCCAGAACCGGACGATGTCCAGCGCCTCGCCCGGGTCGGCCATCCAGAAGCACTGAGGGTCGGACTGCGAGCCGCCGTTGGTGACGTTCTTGCAGTCCTCGGCACCGTCCTCGGAGAACGCCGTGGCGGCCGGGATGCCCACCGCGAGAACGGTGAGGGCGGCGCTGAGGGCGAGGGCTCTCCTGATTCGCATCAAGCGTCTCCTTGGGCGGGGGCGATACGGCCGAGCATCGTGCAAAACGATCGAAACGACTGTATCGGGCACATCTCTACACGACCAGAGGAACCATACGATTGCTCCAGCACCAAGAATCCCGCTGACGCGGCCCACCGTGCCCTCAGCTCGCATGATCCTCCCGCACGACACGCTGGTCCGGACCCGGATTTCACGCACCCGTCCGACCCGCGTCACTCCCCGTTCCGCCACCCCCGCCCGTCCGACACGTCTACGGACGGCGGAGGCCGCCTCACGGCCTCACGCGTTCGGAGAACCCGGTCCAGCGCAGCTCGGACGGAAGGTGGCTCATGTCGTTGAACATCACGATCGCGGGCGGCAGGCCGTCGCGGTAGTCGATGACCGTCAGTGCGGTGTTGGCGCTGTTCAGGCCGAGCCACCGGGACGGCGGCGCGTCCAGCGCGTGCCGCACCAGCCAGGCGATCTGGAAGGCGTGCGTCACCAGGACCTCGTGCGTGTCGGCCCCGGCCCCCTCCGAGGCGGGGGCCCGCGCGAACCGGGCGACCAGCGCGTCGGCGAGCCTGCGGCCCGCGGCCACCTCGGCGTCGTCGTAGCCGTCGAAGAAACCGGCCCGGGACGGGGGCATCTCAGCCGCGTCGGGGACATAGGGCACGTGGTCGACGAGCTCGGCGGCCTCGGCCACGGGCACGTCCGGCAGGTGCCGGGCGAGTTCGCGCGCGCTCGCCACCGCGCGCGGCAGCGGGGAGTGCCACACGGCGTCGACCGGCACGCCGGCGAGCCGCTCGCCCAGCAGGCCCGCCTGCCGGCGCCCGACGTCGGTCAGCTGCCCGGCCGCGTCGGCCGCGCCGTGGCGTACCAGGTAGAGGTGTCGCGTCGTCATGAGCGGTGAGGATACGGGGCGCCCTGTACGGACCCGTCTCCCCTCTCCTTCCGATCGTGGGTGCGCGGCCGGCGATGGTACGGGCGCGGCGCCGCGCCACCCTCGGCCCACCGGCGGCGCACCGCCCGTCAGCCGGCGGCGGTGACGGTGCCGGCGGTGCCGTCGATGGTGAGGACGGTGTCGTCGCGCAGCCTGCTCATCGCGTCCGGGACGCCCAGGACGGCGGGAATGGCCTGCTCGCGAGCGACGATCGCGGCGTGGGAGAGCACGCCTCCGGTCTCGGTGACGACGCCCGCGACGACGCGCAGCAACGGCGTCCACGCGGGGTCGGTGAACGGGCAGACGAGGATGTCTCCCGCGCGCACGCGCGCGAAGTCGCCGGGCCCTCGGACGATCCTCGCGGCGCCGGTCACGGTCCCGTGGCTGCCGGGGATTCCGCTGAGCACGGCGGCCGTGGCAGCCGGGGCGACGCGGGGTGGCGGGGGTGTGGCGGTGACCGGCCGTGCTTGCAGGACCCAGAGGCGGCCGTCGGCGATCGCCCACTCGATGTCCTGCGGTCCGCCGAGCACGGCGGCGATCCGCCGTCCCAGCCCGGCCAGCCGCTCGGCGGTCGCGTCGTCGATCGCCTGCTGCTCACGGGCACGGATGGGCACCTCGGAGACCACGAGCCGCGCGCCGTGCCGATCAAGGCGGGTCCGTTTGTCCCCGACGGTGCGCGTGACCGAACCGTCGCCGGCGACGCGGTAGGCGTCCGGGGCGACCTGTCCCCCGACCACGCTGGGGCCGAGACCCCAGGACGCCTCGATCAGGGTCGGGTCGTCCGCGTCCGCGGGCGTGAACATGACCCCGGACACCTCGGCGTCCAGGTGGCGTTGGACGATGACCGCCATCGCGGGATCGCCGGCCGGCCGCCCGGAGGCGTCGCGGTAGTCGATGGCACGCGGAGAGAACAGCGAGGCCCAGCAGGCACGTACGGCATGGGCGACGCCGGCGGTGCCGCGCACGGCGAGAAAGCTCTCGTACTGGCCGGCCGCCGACGCCTGGCCGGTGTCCTCGCCCGCCGCCGATGATCTCACCGCCACGGGCGGATCGCCGAGCTCGCGGAGTGCGCGCCCCACCGCGTCGATGACGGCGGCGTGGACCGGACGGGTCTCCACCGCCCGCCTGTCCAGGTCGCGGACCGCGGCGCGATAGGCCGCGTACGGGAGGACGAAGCCGTCCGGCACCGGCAGGCCCGCGCGGAGCAGCGTGCCGAGCGCGCCGGCCTTGCCCCCGCAGGTGTCCGCGACGGCCTCCCCGAGGGGTACGATCACCCGTCCACCCTTCAACGTTCTGTTGACAACTTTTCGTTGATTCTGCATCCTGATCCGCATGTCACGCAAGCAGGACATCGCTCACACCGAGCGCGCCGACCACGCCCAGGCCCAGCGCGAGCGCGACGCGCGCGGGCGTCTGCTGACGCTGGGCGCCGATGCGCTCGAGGCCCGCCCGTGGCGCCCCTCACCCGTCCCGCCGTCCGCGGTGGACCTGGTGAACTTCGCCGTCTGGCGCTGGGCGGACCTGACCCCGGAGGACATCCTGGGCGCGCTCGCCCTCATGCCCGCCGCACGCGCCGAGGTCGAAGCGCTCGAAGCCGGCCTGCTGTTCACGGCCCGCGGCGCGGGGCTGACCTGGGCGCAGATGGCGCAGGCGATGGGGTTCAACTCCCCGCAGGCATGCCAGCAGCACTACACCCGGCTGACGACGCGGCGGGAGGCCGGCTCATGACGCGGGACTCCGCGCCCGACCTGCTGGTCCTGCACTCCGTGCGCGTCACCGGGTTCGCCGACACCCCGGTGATCGCTCGCCGGTACGGGCTCGACCCGGCCGAGACCGAAGAGACGCTGCGCGACGCCGAGGCGTACGGATGGGTCCAGCACACCGCCTTCGCCGGCACCGCGGGGTGGTCGCTGACCGAGCGGGGCAAGGCCGAGAACGAGCGCCGGCTCGCGGCCGAGCTGGCACATGCCGGCGGCGCCGAGGAGGTCCGAGAGGTCTACCGCGCGTTCCTCCCGCTGAACGCCCTCCTGCTCCAGGCCTGCACCGACTGGCAGCTCCGGCCCACCGCCGGCGACCGGCTCGCCGCCAACGACCACTCCGACCACGCCTGGGACGCCCGGGTCCTGCGGGAGCTCGGCGACATCGGCCGCGCACTCACGCCGCTGACGGACCGGCTCTCACGCGTCCTGGTCCGCTTCCAGGGCTACGACCAACGGTTCGCCGCGGCTCTGGAGCGGGCGCGAGCCGGGGACGCCGCCTGGGTCGACCACACCGACGTCGACTCCTGCCACCGCGTCTGGTTCGAGCTCCACGAAGACCTCATCGCCACCCTCGGCCTCGACCGCCACACCGTCCCCTGAACCTTGCTCAGGTGAGCTCAGGTGAGGGCTTGGCTCAGCTCGACGGCCGCGGCGACGACGCGCGGGCCGAGGGTGGCGGCGTCCAGGGCGCCGAAGGTCACGATGCCCACCGACGCCTCCAGCCACGGCAACCTCGGCAACGGAGCGGCGACCCCCCGGGCGCCCTCCTGGAGCTGCCCTTCGGTCACCCTGTAGTCGGTACGGCCCTCGCGCAGGGCCACGATCGCCAGCCCCGCGGCGCCGCGCGACAGAGGATGGCGGGCGCCCTCGCGGTAGGCCACATGCATGTCGGTCCACGTGGGCTCGACCACGGCGATGGCCAGCCCCTCGTCGCCCTCGGCCACGGTCAGGTGGGCGGTGGCCCCGGCGTCCTCGGCGAGCCGGCGCAGCGCCGGGAGGGCCGCCGCTCTGAGCAGGGGCTGGACGGCGCGGGCCAGCGCGAGGACGCCGAATCCGAGATGGGCGCGCCCTTCGGCGTCCCGGCGGGCGAAGCCCTCGTTCTGCAGCGTGGTGAGCAGCCGGTAGACGATCGGACGGCTCAGCCCGAGCTCCTGGGCGAGCTCGGTGGGAGTACGGGCGCGGTGGCCGTCGGCGAGCAGCCGCAACAGCCGCAGCCCCCGCTCCAGCGTCTGCGCCGACTCCGGACTCCCCTTGTGATCCACCTTCCCGATTATGCGGCTCCCGCCCCTCGCGCCACTTCTCCTTCCACCCCGCGCCGCCCGCACAACCCTGCGGGGTCGGCACACCCGGCCCCTACCTGGCTCGCCGGCGGCCGATCAGCGCTCCGCTGGAGGCGCCAGGCGACGTCGCGAATATCGCGAAACCACAGCCGATGTGTCGATGAACGCCCAGCCGAAATGAATCTGACGGTTCCATATTCTCTGCAATTTTCATACATTGACAGGCCTTTAACGGCGATGCAACATATGAGTTGAAAATCCCGCCCTGAGTGATCACCTTATCCACCATGTGAAAGGATCGCGCTCAGTGGATCGCAACGAGTTCACCGGCCCCGAGCCTCCCGCGAAGATGTCCCGTCGTAACATGGTGAATTCCATAGGCGGTGGCGTTCTGGCCGCGATCGGGGCCGCACCCTCCCGCATCGCCGCCAACGGCGCATCATCGGGTGCCACCGCTGCGGCCGCAGCAGGCCCGGGTGGCCCGTCCGAATGCCCCGGGCCGCCGTTGCAGATTTCTCCGAGCGAGGTCAGTTCCCGGCTGAGGTCGCTCTACACCACCATGCTCGGGGACAGCCAGCTACAGGCGCGGTTCATTCAGAACCCGTCCAGCGTCCTGGTCCAATACGGCATGGCCTCGTCGCTGACCTACGAGGCGGCCAGCGCCGCGAACCGGCTGCTGTTCTCCATCCTGAGCAACCCCGCCTTCCGGGAGTGGCTGCGCTCCTATGCGGCGCAGCACCTCGGCACGAGGGTGGAACCCCGGCAGGCCGCTCAAGATCTCACGGTGGCCATCCGGGACTTCGGAGATCCGAACCTGATCAGCGCGATGGTCGAGTCCGCCACCGTGGGGCAGCCCATCCCGGGTGGCGGTTTCGGACCGCTCGCGAACCAGTTGGTGGTCAACAATGCGGCCGGAACCACATTCGTCACCCCGGTGTCGAGTCCGTCGACCAGTGACCAGAAAGTCAAGAGCTCCTCCAACTTCGACGGCACAGGAGAAAGCCTCGGCCCCCCGTCCGTGATCGATCCCGTCCTCCTGCGGACTCTCGCCGAGCAGTTGACGGCCCGGGCGCAGCAACTGTCGAGTGCCGGAGCCCTGTCCGATCTCCGCACCCGAATCTTCTGACAGGAGCGCCGGCACTCCCCGCGGCGCGGTTGAGCCGAACCGATCTGAGTGATCATCCGCTTGCGTGTGGAAGAGGAAATCCAGTGGCTCGCGACGAATCCGACAGCACCCGACTCCCCGAACACGTCTCTCGCCGCAAGGCGATCGCCATGGGCGGTGGAGCCCTCGCCGCCATCGGCGGCGTTTCGGCCGCGTCCGCGCCGGCCGCGGCGGGTGCGGCGGCCGTGACCGACTGCCCCGGCTCGCCGTTGCAGATCTCCGCGAGCGAGGTGTACTCCAACCTCAGGTCGTTGTACTCGACCATGATGACGAACAACTCGCTGCAAGCGCAGTTCATCCAGGATCCGTCCGGCGTTCTGGCCCAGTACGGCATGCGGTACACGATGCCGGCCGATGCGACCACGGCCGCGAACCGGTTGCTGTTCTCCATCCTGAGCAACTCCGCCTTCCGGGAGTGGCTGCGTTCCTATGCGGCGCAGCACATGGGCACGAGGGTGCCTCCGTACCAGGCGGCCAACGACATATCGGCGGCCATCCGAAGCTTCGGGGACCCGAACCTGATCACCGCGATGGTCGAGTCCGCGACCGTGGGTCAACCCATCCCGGGTGCTGGTTTCGGACCGCTCGCGAACCAGTTGTTCCACAACAATGCGGCCGGAACCATGTTCGCCACCCCGGTGTCGAGTGCCAATGACGCCAAGAGTTCCCAGAACTTCAACGGCATAGGGGAGAGCCTCGGCCCCCCGTCCGTGATCAGTTCCACCCTCCTGCGACAGCTCGCCGAGCGGTTGACGACGCGGGCACAACAACTGTCGCAGGCCGGAGTGCTGTCCGATCTCCGCCAAGAGGACTGGTGACCTCATGGAGCAGGGAGCCGACGCCGACGGCGTCACGACGTCCGACAGCAACCCCCTTCAACCCGACGAGCGATCACTCGTCCGCGGAGTCAAAGTCCTGTCGATCATGCCGACGTTCCGCTGCACGGCGGCCTGCACCAGTTGCGGCACCTACAGCAGTCCGGCGGAGCGCACGGTCCTGAATCCGCAGGCCATCCGTGCGGCCATAGCGGAGGCCCACCGGCTGGGCTTCGGGATCGTGGTCTTCACCGGCGGTGAGGCCACGCTCCAGCGACGCGACCTGCTCGACGCCATCGCCTATGCGACGAGCCTCGACCTGCCGACCCGGTTGGTCACCAACGCATACTGGGCACGGAGCCCGCAGAAGGCCGCGCGGGTCCTCGATGAGCTCATGAGCGCCGGCCTCACCGAGATCAACTACAGCACCGGCGACGAGCACATCCGCTTCGTACCGATCGACCGCGTCGCGATCGCGGTCGTCGAGGCGGTGAAGCGCCGGCTGCCCGTGCACGTCATGGTCGAGCTGAGAGCGGAGCGCGCGGTGACGCGGGACACCGTCCTCGGCCGCCCCGAACTGCGCGCGCTGTCGGATGCGCAGCGGGACATGGTCAAGGTGGTGGAGAGCCCGTGGATGCCGCTCGATCCGCACCAGGTGGAGAGCTATCCCGATGGCCTCGCGACCGATTCGGCCAACATATCGGAGCGGCCCGGCTGTGACAGCCTGTTGCGCACCTACACCCTTCAGTCCGACGGCAGGGTCGCGGCGTGCTGCGGGCTGGGCATGCGCGCCATCAACGAGCTCAACGTCACCACCATCGACGAGCCCGACTTCCTCGGCCGCGCCGTGCAGACCGCGGAGTCCGACGTGCTCAAGCTGTGGATCCACTCTCTCGGACCCGACCGCGTCCTGCAGTGGGCCGCGGAGAAGGATCCCTCGATCCAGTGGCAGGGCATGTACGCGCATCACTGCCAATCGTGTCATCGGCTCTACCAGGATCCGAAGGTCCGCGCCGTCATCCAGGAGCACGGCCACGAGATGATCGGGACGGTCGCACAGACCCTGTGGCTGGACGAGTACCTGGCGCCGGCGGTCATCGACCAGGCGATGCCTCCGAAGGCCGGGCTCGACATGACCAGGTGACATCGCCCTGCGGTCCCACGGGTGGACGGTGACCCGGCGGTTCCGCGCCACGGCGAGAACATGACCGGCGCCGCGGGATTGCGAGTGGGCAGAGAAGCGCGCGCTCACCCTGCCGCGTCCGCTGCGATGTCCTCGGCGGCGCGGGCCGGGTCGCCCGCCGCGCACGCCCGCACGGGCAGGCCGTCGGGCCGCTTGACGAGGTACCAGGCCCCGCCGCCGGGTACGTCGACCACGGCGACGGTGGCCGCCAGCCGGCCGCACCCGTACACGTCCATCTCGGGCGGCAGCGGGAAGCCCTTGTCGAACCCCCAGCGCATGGGGAGATGGACGCGCTCGACGTGGCGGCAGCGCAGGCCATGGGACTCCAGGTACTTGGCCAGCTCACGCAGCGCCCGGCGATGCTCCTCGGCCCGCCCCTCCGGCATGCCGTACATCAGCGTGCCCGTCACCCCCGGCTCCCGGCGCGGGGACCGAGCATCCCGCGACGCGGCGTCCACAGCTCGGGCGTCCCCATCTGCGGTGTCCGGGGGCGAGGGACGGGGCGCCTGCTCTCGGAGTCGCGCATGAGGGCGCGGAGCTCGCCGGGAGTGGCGGCCTCGACCAGCGGCTCCGCGACCTCGGCCGTGCGGGCGATGGCGGAGAAGCGGCGCGAGTAGACCCCGTACATCACCAGCCACCCGGGTTCCAGCAGCCCGAGTTGCCCGGCCCTGGCCTGCTGCTTCTCGTCCCACGCCTTCCGCCCGCCGTCCGGGGCAAGAGGTTCGGGCATGGTCGCGGGCCGCCGGAGGCGGTGCCGGCCGGTGGGGGGACGTCGAGAGAACGGGAGGCGGCCGCGGCCGGGACGGCGGCGCGCATCGAGGAGGGCCATGTCGTACTCCTGATCGACCTGTGGACAACTCGGCGAACTGGCGTTCTGTAATCGACTCATCATTTAGAGTCATCAGTACGTTCGTACGCGTGCGGAGCCCGGACAAGAGCTGATCGACAGTGCTGATCCACTGACGATCGACCGGCCCTTTGGGAAGGAGAAACGGCATGCCCGCCCCCCGGAAGAGCAGCGACCGTTATCGGTCAATGGCACACTATTTCGGCGCACTGATTCGCGATCTGCGCGATTCGTACGAGTCACGGGTCGGCGAGCCGCTCACCATGTCCCACCTGGCCGCCCGCACGGGCTACTCGGCGTCGATGATCGGCCAGATCGAGCGCGGCGAGACCCTCCCCGAGTCGGGCACGCGCGTGCGCACGCTGGACAACGCGCTACGGGCGGAAGGGCAGCTGATATTGCTGTGGCCAGTGGTACAACGCCTCGGAAACCACCCCATCAACGACCTCGCCGCCGCGACAAATCGCATTACTCGGGGTTACCGTGAAAACGGACCTTGCGCCCTCATCGGAGGAGACGACATGGAACGCCGCTATTTGCTGCAATTGGCGGGCTTGGGAATGCTCGCCCAATCCCCGATCTTCAGCACCGGCGAGCACATCAGGCAGTTGCTCGAACGCTCCTTCGGCGGGCCCGACGGCGGCACCGAAGACCAGTGGGAGGCCATCTGCGCCGACCACATGCATGCCTTGGTCAACCGACCGCCCACCGAGGCGCTCGACGGCCTCATGGTCGACCTGGCACTGCTCTACCAGCAGATGTCGGTCGCTCCCCCGGAGCAGAGCGCCCGCCTGCAACGCATCGCCGCCTGGATGGCCACCATGCACGCCAACCTGCTTACCCGGCTCGGTGTGTACGGCGAGGCCGGCCGCTGGTGGCGCACCGCCCGCCAGGCCGCCGACGCCTCTCAGGACGTGGACATGCAGGTTTGGGTTCGTGGCACTGAGGCGGTGTTCGGCCTCTACTCACCCCGCTCCCTCGAAACGGTGCTCACCCTTGCCCGTGACGCCCAGACTCTCGCGGCCGGGCGCGTCGCGGCGGGCTTGTTCCAAGCCGTCAGCGCGGAGGCCCAAACCTTGGCCGTGATGGGCAGACATCAGGAGGCCCGCGAATCCGTCCAGCGGTTGCATGACCTCGTCGAGCGTTCGACCCCTGATCGCCGATTCAACTGGACAAGCGATCAAGTCTTCTTCGTCTCCTCCTGGGTCCACTCGTTCGAGGGGGCCACCGAGGCGGCGCGGGAAGCGCGCGACAGCACGCTCGCGCAGTCACCCTGCTACCAGAACGCCACGAACGTCCGACTACATGAGGCGATCAGCCTCTCCAGCAGCGGCGGCCATAACGAAGCACTCCAGCTCGTCACAAAGGTGCTCTCCGAACTGGACCCCGCCTACCGCAGCCGCATGATCACCCACACCGCCCGCAGAGTCCTCGACGCCGTCCCCTCCGACCAGCGAGCCGCCCTCCCTGCCCTCCCCGACTACCGCGCCGCCCTCAGCGCCCCCACCTCCACCTGAACGAACGGCATACGACCAAGCGATCTCCATCGACTGAGGCCGGGTCATGAGCGGACTCCGCCAGACGATCAGCGTCCCTTGCCGTCTCCGTTCTCTTCTTCCAGGTGGCGGAGCCTCTCATCGACCTCTTCGACCTCCGGCACATCGCTCTTGGCGTGACGGGCCGGGGAGCGCGAGGGGCCGGAGGCCCTTCGCCGGGGGTGTGGGGGGAACCCCCACAGAACACCGCCCTCGCGTCGATGCGCGAAGCGCGCCGCCGCGAGGACCACGACCCGAACCGCAGGCCCCACCACATAACCAAGCCGGTGGGGCGCCGGATGCCCACCAGCCCACTCAGCTGCGCCGTCGACGGTGGGCGACCGGGCGTCGTTCAGTTGCTGTAGATGCGGGTCGGGGCGAGCAGGACGACGGTGCGGCGTTGTTCGGCCATGACGCGGTCGTACTCGTCCCAGTCCTCGTGGGTGCCGCCCGCGGCGGTGAACACCTCGCGCCGCAGCAGTCGCAGCCTTTCGCCGTCGATGCCCTCGACCGGATCGTCCGGCCCGATGAGCTCGGCCGTGCCCTCGATGGTGGCCCAGGTCCAGCCTGACCGCGCCGTCACGGTCACCTGGGGGCGCGCCCGCAGGTTGGCCAGCTTGACCTTCCCGTAGGTGACGAACCCGAGCACCGGAGCGCCGGTGAGCGGGTGGGGCAGGGCGCCCGCGTTGACCAGCGACGCCTGAATCGTGCCGTCCGCCCGCAGCGTCGAGACGACGACCAGGCCCTGCTCCTTCGCCGCCAGCGCGGCGAACTCGTCCAAGGTTGTCATGCCCACCATCCTGACCCCTACCAGCCACCATGCGGGGCCATAGCGGTGCCGACACCCCGACGGCCTCGCCGGCCCGGGCGCCCATGATCTGCCGGTGTCCGGGGTCGCTACGGCGGACGGCACGCCCAGACATTGGATGTCTAGGGCTTGGCATGCGGCGTATCGGTGGAGTTTTGGCGTTAATTAGTACAACTGTTGACCCATACATCGAATGTTTGTAGCTTGGTGATCACTCCCCAGAACAGTGCTTTGTGATGCCGCCGGTTCCGCTGAGCTCGCCTTCCTCACCGATGGCGCGCTCGTCTCCGCATGCGTGCGGCGCCGGCCGCTCGCAAGGCCGCAGGCGCTTGGAGAAGCGAGATGGCAGATCTGACGCGTAGGCAACTGATGAAGTTCGGAGCGGCCGGAGCAGGAGCTCTGCTGTTGCCGATGCAATGGACGGCGGCGGCCCGGGCCGCCTCGGTGGCGCCGCCCGAGGTGCGCACCGCTGACGACCTGGCGCTGTGGTACGACGAGGCCGCCGGCACGGACTGGCTGCGCGCGCTCCCGATCGGCAACGGACGCCTCGGCGCCATGGTGTTCGGCAACGTGGACCAGGAGCGCCTGCAGCTCAACGAGGACACCGTGTGGGCCGGCGGGCCGTACGACCAGAGCAACCCGAAGGGCGCGGCGGCGCTGCCGGAGATCCGGCGGCTGGTCTTCGAGAACCAGTGGGCGCAGGCCCAGAACCTGATCAACCAGACCATGCTCGGCAGCCCCGCGGGCCAGCTGGCCTACCAGCCCGTCGGCAACCTCAGGCTGAGCTTCCCCGGCGGCACCGGCGGGGTCTCGGAGTACAACCGCCAGCTCAACCTCACCTCCGCCACCGCGTCCACGACCTACGTCCAGAACGGGGTGCGGTACCGGCGCGAAGTGCTCGCGAGCGCGCCCGACCAGGTCATCGCCATCCGGCTGACCGCCGACAAGCCCGGCTCCATCACCTTCTCCGCGACCTTCGACAGCCCGCAGCGCACGACGCGCTCAAGCCCGGACGGCACGACGGTCGGCCTTGACGGCATCTCGGGCGACTTCGAGGGCAAGAGCGGCTCGGTCCGGTTCCTGGCGCTGGCCAAGGCCGTCGCCGAGGGCGGCAGCGTGACCAGCTCCGGCGGCACGCTGCAGGTGTCCGCCGCCGACAGCGTGACGGTGCTGATCTCCATCGGCACCAGCTACGTCAACTACAAGGACGTCAGCGGGGACTACCAGGGCATCGCGCGCGAGCACCTCGACGCGGCCCAGGGCAAGGACTACGACGCGCTGCGCGCCCGGCACGTGGCCGACTACCGCAAGCTGTTCGGCCGGACGGAGCTCGACCTCGGCCGCACCGCCGCGGCCGACCAGCCGACCGACGTGCGCATCGCGCAGTACGCCTCCGCCGACGACCCGCAGTTCTCCGCGCTGCTGTTCCAGTTCGGCCGGTACCTGCTGATCAGCTCCTCGCGTCCGGGCACCCAGCCGGCCAACCTGCAGGGCATCTGGAACGACCAGATGGCCCCGCCGTGGGACTCGAAGTACACCATCAACGCCAACCTGCCGATGAACTACTGGCCCGCCGACACCACCAACCTGTCGGAGTGCTACGAGCCGGTGTTCGGCATGGTCAAGGACCTCGCGGTGACCGGCGCCCGCACCGCGCAGGCCCAGTACGGCGCCGGCGGCTGGGTCACCCACCACAACACCGACGGGTGGCGGGCCACCTCGGTCGTCGACGGCGCGTTCTGGGGCATGTGGCAGAGCGGCGGCGCGTGGCTGTCCAGCCTGATCTGGGACCACTACCTGTTCACCGGCGACGTCGGATTCCTGCGGGAGAACTATCCCGCGATGAAGGGCGCCGCCCAGTTCTTCCTCGACACCCTGGTGGAGGAGCCGACCCTCGGGTGGCTGGTGACCAACCCGTCGAACTCCCCCGAGCTCGGCCACCACCCGGACGCCAGCGTGTGCGCCGGCCCCACCATGGACATGCAGATCCTGCGTGACCTGTTCGACGGCTGCGCCAAGGCGAGCGAGGTCCTCGGCGTCGACGCCGACTTCCGGGCCCAGCTCACGGCCACCCGCAAGCGGCTGGCCCCGATGCAGATCGGCTCGCGCGGCAACATCCAGGAGTGGCTGTACGACTGGGTGGAGACCGAGCGCAACCACCGGCACATCTCCCACCTGTACGGCCTGCACCCCAGCAACCAGATCACCAAGCGGGGCACCCCCGAGCTGTTCACGGCCGCCCGGCAGACGCTGGAGCTGCGCGGCGACGACGGCACCGGCTGGTCGCTCGCCTGGAAGATCAACTACTGGGCGCGGATGGAAGAGGGCACGCGGGCCCACGACCTGGTCCGCTTCCTGGTGACTCCGGCCCGGCTCGCGCCGAACATGTTCGACCTGCACCCTCCCTTCCAGATCGACGGAAACTTCGGCGCCACGTCGGGCATCGCCGAGATGCTGCTGCAGAGTCACACCGGGGAGCTGCACGTGCTGCCGGCGTTGCCGGAGGCCTGGCCGAGCGGGCGGGTCAAGGGGCTGCGCGGCCGCGGCGGCCACACCGTGGGCGCCGCGTGGAGCGACGGGCAGGCCGATGAGTTCACCATCACGCCCGATCGCGACGGCGTCGTCAAGCTGCGCGGCGAGATGTTCGCCGGCCGCTACAAGGTGAGCGACACCCCCCACGGCCATGCCCACGTCAAGAAGACCGGGGCCGACCTGATCGAGCTCACCGGGAAGGCCGGGCACACCTACCGCGCGTACACCCTGCAGAAGATCAAGCTCGCCGCCCCCGCCGAGGTCAGCCCCGGCCAGGAGGCCAAGGTCAGTGTCACCGTGCGGGCCATCGAGATGCCGATGGCGCCCAAGGCCACCGTGGCCCTGGACCTCCCGGACGGGTGGAAGGCGACGCCCGCGCAGATCGTGCTGCGGCCGCTGAAGCCGAACTCGGAGACCACCGTCGAGTTCACCCTCACCCCCGGCGCGAGCGAGCCGGCGGGCGCGGTGGTCCTGGTCGCCACGGTGAGCGGCCATGACTGGGCCGCGTCCGCCAAGGCCACCGTCCGGGTGTGGGACGGCCGGGAGGCGCCGCTCTCGGAGAGCTTCAGCAACGTCGCCGTCACCGACGACACCAACACCGACCCCGGGAACTTCGACGGCGGCGGCGCCAGCATCTCCGCCCAGGCGCTGGCCCAGGCCGGGGTCACCCCGGGCGGCACGGTCAGCAAGGGCGGGGTGAACTTCACCTGGCCCGACGTCCCGGTGGGCACCCCGGACAACGCCATCGCCTCGGGGCAGTCCATCAAGGTCACCGGCACCGGCAAGACGCTCGGCTTCCTGCTCACCGGAACCTACGGCGCGGTGTCCGGGCCGGCCACCATCGTCTACAAGGACGGCACCAGGCAGACCTTCACCCTCAGCTCCCCTGACTGGTACGGCGCGCCGAGGCCGGAGGGCGTCGCCGCCGTCGTGGCCGCCTACCAGAACCGGCCGGGAAACCAGCGGGCCAACACCGCCGCGACCATCTACTTCGCGGGCGTGGCGCTGCAGGACAAGGAGGTCTCCCGCGTCGACCTGCCCAACATCAGCCCGCAGGCGACCTCGGGCGTCGCGACCATGCACATCTTCGCCATGGCGATAGGCGGCTGACACCACCGCACAGAGCCCGGCGCCCTGACCCAGAGGCCACGACATGGCCACGTGCCCACGTCGTGGCCCCCGGCAACACCCAACCGCTGCAGCCCTCCGGGGCTGCAGCGGTTCGTGCTTTGAGGCGGCGGTAGGGCGCCCAGCGGGGCTCAGGATCGGCGAGACGGCCCTCGTGAAGCATTTCGGCCTGGCGCGGTAAGTACGAGTGACCGCATACGCCAAGAAAGGCCGGTATGCATGACAATCCCCCGCGAAGCTGTCGAGGTCCATGATGCGACCATCATCGAGAGATCGCTCGATGATCCCGAGATCTTCTCCGTTCTGTTCGACCGGCACGCACCGCTCCTGTACAGGTACGCGGCCAGACGCCTGGGGCCCGGCGAGGCCGAGGACGTCGTGGCCGACACCTTCCTGGCCGCCTTCCAACGTCGAGGCGACTACGACCGGAGCCGCTGCGACGCCCGGCCGTGGCTGTACGGGATCGCCTCCAATGTGATCGGCAAACGGCGGCGCACGGAGATGGGCCTCTACCGCGCCTACCTCCGCAGCGGCGTGCATCCGGCGGAGTTGTCGGGCCTTCAGGTGGAGGACGGCGTCACCACCCTGGCCGTGAACCGGCCGCTGGCCAGGGCGTTACTGGGGCTCGCCCAGGCCGATCGCGACGTGCTGCTGCTCGTCGCGTGGGCGGACCTGACCTACCAGGAGGTCGCCGCCGCGCTCGCCATCCCGCCGGGAACCGTCGCCTCGCGCCTCAACCGGGCCCGTCTGCAGATCCGACGCACCCTGAACCCGCAAGGAGAATGACCATGGATGAGCTCAAGGCCATGTGGAGCACCATTCCGCCGGCCACCCCCAAGGACCTCGCCGGAGCGCGGCAGCGGCTGCTCGACGGGATGCGCCCGCGGCGGCGCCTCGTCACCGGTCCCCGGCTGCTGGTCGCGGCCGGTGTCGCGGCGGCGCTCCTCATCACGCCGCTGGTCGGCGGAACGGGGAACCCCGCCTACGCGGTGGCCGAGAACCCGGACGGTACGGTCGCCGTGACCGTCAACGAACTGCGCGATCCCTCGGGGCTGGAGGCCAAGCTGGGCGCGGCCGGCATCACGGCCGATGTGACGTTCGTGGCCGCGGGCACGCACTGCGCGGCTCCTCGTTTCGCCGGCGTGGATGGGACCTACGGCGGGCCGCCCGCCGCGGGAGCGGACGAGTTGCGTTCGACCGTGAATGAGTCGCGCTCGTCCAAGGCCGTCCGGGTGACCTCTGTACGGACGATCCGGATCTCTCCCCGCTACATCAGGCCGGGCGAGACCCTCGTGGTGGAGTTCCGCGAGAACCACGACGCACAAGTGCCCTGGCGGCTCGGCGCCTGGCTGGCTCAGGCGGGCTCCTCCGTCAAGCCGTGCACGCCGGTCGAAGACCCTCATTAGGGCGGCGGTCGCAGGGCGGCGGCGATCCCGGGATCGCCGCCGCCCACCGGCGTCTCCGGGGGCCGGGTGCCGCGGGCGGCCAGGCTTTGCCGCCACTGGTCGATGACCTGGCGGAACGCCTCGCTCACGAGGGCGAGGAGTTCGGTGGAGGACTGGAAACGGGCGCCCGCGGGGGTCGCCGCTCCGAGGATCTCGGCCCCGCGTCGCGACGCGGTCGCCAGGGCGTCGTTCATCTCCAGAGACGCGATGAGGGACCGGAGCCAGATCTCGTCGTCGATGACATAGCGTTCGCGCCGCGCGCCGGGAGCCCGTTCCCGCCTGAGCATTCCCTGCTGTTCGAGGAAGGCGATGGCGTGCGAGATCGACGCCGGGCTGACGCGGAGCCGCTGGACCAGGTCGGCGGCGGTGAGAGCGCCGGCGTCGGTGATGTACAGGCAGGCCAGCACCCTGGCCTCCATGCGGGGCAGGCCCTGTTCGACGAGCAGAGCGGTGAAGGACTCCGCGAAGTCCCGCACCACCTCAGGATCACGCCCATGGCCGCCCTCGGAGATCGGCGGGGCCGCGGGCCGCGCCTGCTTGTGCCGCCGCGCACGGTGCCGGGTGGCCTCGTGCGCACGGTCCGCCCCGTAGTCGTCGGGTCCGCCGTTGCGGGTGACCTCTCGCATGATGGTCGACGCGGGCCGTCCCAGACGCCGGCCGATCTCCGCGTATCCGAGCCCCTCGGCCAGGCCCGCGGCGATGTGCCGACGGTCCTCGGGGGTGAGTCTGCCTCCGGGCATCGGTGCCGGTCTCCCATCTGTCGACGTGCGCGGGCGCTCCGCACGCACACCCGCCGCACAGTATGCGTTCACTCGCCGCCCATTGCAATGCCGGTGCCGGTCGTCCATTGCGTTCAGCGTCATGCTCATTGCAAAGAAGGCCATCCATACCCCAGAAGTACAGGCAGAAGAAGCCTTCGCCCATCGTTGACGAATATGTGAACGCAATGTAGTGTCGCAGACGTTCAGCGATTGCCGAACGATGGTGAACACCGGCGGATCGAACGCCGCACATGAGGAGATTCACGATGGGAAACGGCAACGACGGCTTCTCCGTCACGGGGCTGCGCAGGCTGCGCGAGGTGCTGGAGCGGCATGTCGACTCCGGGAAGATCCCCGGGCTCGTCGCTCTGGTCGGCCGGGGCGACGAGACGCACGTCGAAGCGATCGGGACGATGCGCCATGACGGCGGCGCGCCGATGCGCCGGGACACGATCTTCCGCATGGCCTCGACGTCCAAGCCGGTCACGGTCGCGGCGACGATGGTGCTGCTCGACGAGTGCAGGCTGCGGCTGGACGACGTGGTGGATCCGTGGCTGCCGGAACTCGCCGACCGGCGGGTGCTGAAGCAACTCGACGGCCCGCTGGACGACACCGTGCCGGCGCGGCGGCCGATCACCGTCCGCGACCTGCTGACCTCCACGTTCGGCCTCGGCATGGACATGACGTCACTGGGCACTCCCATCATGGGCGCGGTCTTCGAGAAAGGGCTCACGCCCGACCTGCCGACGCCGATGCCCGAGCCGGACGAGTGGATGCGCCGCCTCGGCGAGCTGCCGCTGATGCACCAGCCCGGGGAGCGCTGGCAGTACCACATCAGCAATGATCTGCTCGGCGTGCTCGTCGCCAGGGTCACGGGCCGGTCGTTCGAGACGTTCCTGCGCGAACGCGTCTTCGGCCCCCTGGGCATGAAGGACACCGGTTTCCACGTACCCGACGACCAGATCGACCGGATGCCGACCCTCTACGCCCCCGACCCGCGGAGCGGAGAGTTCACCGTGTGGGACGAGGCCAAGGGAGGACGCTGGAGCCTGCCTCCGGCCTTCCAGGGCGGCGGCGGCGGACTGGTCTCCACCGCCGACGACTACCACGCGTACTTCCGGATGCTGCTCGATCACGGGATGCACGGCGGCGAGCGCATCTTGTCCCGGCCCGCCGTCGAGCTGATGACCACCAACCGCCTCACGCCCGAGCAGCAGGCCGTCCGAAGCGCCATGGCCACCGAGAACGTCCACCTGTCGTTCGGCCAGGGCCAGCACGGCGGCTGGGGCTTCGGGATGGCGGTGCGCACCTACCGCGGCGACTACGCGCCCATCGGCCAGTTCGGCTGGGACGGCGGAAGCGGCACCTCGACCTACGCCGACCCGCGGAACCGGCTCACCGGGATCCTGCTCACCCAGGTCGGAATGTCGGTCCCCGATTCCGCGCGGCTCATCCACGATTTCTGGACCACGGTGTACCAGGCGGTCGACGCCTGACCCGGCCCCTGGCCGAACGCGCGACCGCCTGACGATCCCCACCGTCGCCTGCGCCCCAGATCAGGGCAATGTCCCAGGTGTGGCGGCGTGGGCAGGTTGACATCGTTCCGGGGATGGCGGATCGTCGTACGTATAGAGGACATCGCTGTCCGATATGCGTACGCCAGGAGGGGACGATGCCGTACTACCGCACCGTCGGCGAGGTGCCGCGCAAACGCCACATCCAGTTCCGCAAGCCCGACGGCGGCCTGTACGCCGAAGAGCTGATGGGCGAGGAGGGCTTCTCCTCCGACTCCTCGCTGCTCTACCACCGGCACCTGCCGACCGCGATCGTCAAGGCGGAGGCCGTGCCGGACATGGTGCGCACCGCGCTGTCCCCGAACCTCCCCCTGTCGCCGCGCCACTTCCGCACCCAGAACCTGCCCACCGGCGGCGACCTGGTCACCTCGCGGCAGCCACTGGCCGGCAACGCCGACGTCCGCATGTCGTACGCGGCCGCCGACCGGCCCAGCGAGCTGTTCCGCGACTCCAAGGGCGACGAGTGCGTCTACATCGCCGGCGGCCGGGTGCGGTTCGAGTCCACCTACGGGGCGATCGAGGCCGGCGAGGGAGACTACGTCGTGATCCCCACCGGCACCATCCACCGGTGGGTGCCCCTGGACGGCACGACGGTGCGGGCGCTGACCATCGAGGCGTCCGGGCACATCCGGCCCCCCAAGCGCTACCTGTCGCAGTACGGCCAGTTCCTGGAGCACGCTCCCTACTGCGAGCGCGACCTGCGCGCGCCGTCCGAGCCGCTGACCGTCGAGGACGCCGAGACGCCCGTCCTGGTCAGGACCCGGGGCGGGCTGACCCGGCTGACCTACGCCCACCATCCGTTCGACGTGGTCGGCTGGGACGGCTGCCTGTACCCCTACGCCTTCAACATCGCCGACTTCGAGCCGGTCGTGAAGCGCACCCACGCGCCGCCGCCGGTGCACCAGACCTTCGAGGGCCCCGGTTTCGTCGTGTGCTCGTTCTGCCCGCGCCCGCTGGACTTCCACCCCGAGGCCGTGCCGATCCCCTACAACCACCACAACGTCGACTCCGACGAGTTCATGTTCTACGTCGGCGGCGACTACACCGCCCGCAAGGGGTCGGGCATCGACATCGGCTCCATCTCACTGCACCCGGCCGGCTTCACCCACGGCCCGCAGCCGGGCGCCGTGGAGGCGGTCGTCGAGGCGGTGCGGCAGGGCCACACCATGACCAGCGAACTGGCCGTCATGGTCGACACCTTCCGGCCTCTGGACCTCGGCGACGCCGCGCTCGCGTGCGAGGACCCCGGTTACGCCTGGACGTGGGCCCGATGACGGACACGGCGGCGGCGCTCTTCGGCGTCCTGGTCGACGACGCCGGCCTGTTCCCGCCCACGTCGCTGCCCATGTCGCGGGCGCTGGCCCGGCACTACGCCGACCAGGACGCGGGCGACCCGATGCTCACCCACCGCCTGCTGTGCCCGGCGAGCCGGCTGGACGAACTGCGCGCCGAACTGACCCGTCCCCTACGGCTCGGCGTCATCGTGGACACGCCCGAGCCGCCGGACCTGGCCGCCCTGGCGACCGCGGCCCCCGCCCTCACCGTCGACTGGTTCGAGGCGCCGCTGCCCCCGGGCTCCACCCTCGCCGCCGTGGCGCGGCGCCTGCTCACGCACGCCCCGGGCGGGCCGGGCGACGCGGCGACCGGAGCGGACCCGGCGGTGCGGCTGTTCGTCGAGGTGCCCCCCACCGACCTGCACCAGGCGCCCCCCGGGGTCGGCCTGAAGATCCGCTGCGGGGGCGTCGCGCCCGAGAATCACCCTTCCACGCACGAGCTGGGGGCCTTCGTCCGCGCCTGCGTCGAGCAGGGCACCCCGTTCAAGGCCACCGCCGGGCTGCACCACGCCGTCCGGCACCCCGACCCGAGCCTCGGGGTCTACCGGCACGGGTTCCTGAACCTCGTGCTCGCCGTGTGCGCGGCCGTCCAGGGACGCGACCCGGTGCCCGTCCTGGAGATCATGGACAAGGCCGAGCTGGTCGCGCTCGTCCGTGCCACACCCGTGGAGGTGGCGCGGCGCGCCAGGGAGCTGCTGGTCTCCTACGGGTCGTGCAACACCGCCACACCGGCCGAAGACCTGCGCGCGCTCGGGCTCGCCGTCGACCGCGGCCCGGCCGTGACCGCCAGAGAGGACAACGTGACCGCCACCTGGGTGCCCGGCGCCGACGCGACGCCCTACACCGTCGCCAACCTGCCCTACGGGGTGTTCTCCCGTCCCGGCGAGCCGGCCAGGGCCGGCGTGCGCATCGGCGACCACGTCCTCGACCTCGCGCCCGTGCTGCACGACGAGGTGTTCGCCACCGGGAGCCTGAACGCCTTCATGGCCAGGGGACGCACGGCGTGGCAGGACACCCGGCGGCTGCTGCAGCGGCTGCTGTCAGCGGACGCCAAGGAGGCCCCGGCCAACCGGGCGGCGCTCGAACCGCACCTGATCCCGCTGCGCCAGGTGCGGCTCCATCTGCCGGTGGAGATCGGCGACTACGTCGACTTCTACTGCTCGCTGGAGCACGCGACCAACGTCGGCCACATCTTCCGGCCCGGCGGCCAGGCGCTCATGCCCAACTGGCGGCACCTGCCGGTCGGCTACCACGGCCGGTCCGGCACCGTCGTGGTGTCGGGCACGCCGGTCATCCGCCCGCGCGGCCAGCGCGTCGCCACGCCGGACGGCGAGCCCGTCCTCGCGCCCACCGCCAAGCTGGACATCGAGGCCGAGCTGGGATTCGTCGTCGGTACGCCGACGCGGCCGGGCGAGAGCGCGGGCGACTTCGCCGACCACGTGTTCGGCGTGACGCTGCTCAACGACTGGAGCGCCCGCGACATCCAGGCGTGGGAGTACGTCCCGCTCGGGCCGTTCCTCGGCAAGTCGTTCGCCACGTCGGTCTCGGCCTGGGTGACCCCGCTGGAAGCGCTGGAGGCCGCCCGAATCCCCGGCCGCGCGCAGGACCCCGAGCCGCTCGCGTACCTGCGGCGGAGCGAGCCGTGGGGCCTGGACATCAGCATGGAGATCACGCTGAACGGCGAACCGGTGTCGAGCCCGCCGTACCGCGAGATGTACTGGACGCCCGACCAGATGCTCGCCCACCTGACCGTGAACGGCGCGTCCCTGCGCACCGGCGACCTGTACGCGAGCGGCACCGTCTCGGGGGACGAGCCGGCGCGGCGCGGGTCCCTGCTGGAGATCACCTGGAACGGCGCCGAGCCGGTCAAGCTGTCCGACGGGCAGTCGCGGTCCTTCCTGGAGGACGGCGACACCGTGACGATCACCGCGACCGCTCCCGGCGCGGGCGGGACGCGCATCGCCCTCGGGGAGGTGACGGGCACCATCCTGCCCGGTCTCGCCTGAAGTGACGGGCGTCATTCCACCCGGCCCCGCGTGAGGTGACGGGCACGATTCCACCCGGCCCCGCGTGAGGTGACGGGCACGATTCCACCCGGCCCCGCGTGAGGTGACGGGGCACGATTCCGCCCGGCCCGCCTGATGGGGAGCACCGCCCCGGAGGAGGTCATCGCGAGCCCTGCCGTGATCCGGGCGCCGTGACTCATTCGTCATGCCGCGCCCGGAAAAACGGAGCTACCGTGGGTTTCAGGAACCACCGGAGCCCGGAACGCGTTCTCATTCATAGGAGGGCCGGGGCTATGGAGTCATGGATCTTCTGGTTGATACTCGCGGCGGCGCTGGGGGCGGCCGAGCTGTTCACCCTCACCGCCGCGCTCGGCCTGCTGGGCGCCGCGGCCCTGCTGACCGCCGCCGTCGCCGCGATCGGCCTGCCGACCGGCATCCAGCTCGCCGTGTTCATTCTCGGCTCCATATCGGGCCTGGTCGTCCTGCGTCCCATCGCCCAGCGCCACATAAAGCAGCCGCCGGTCCAGCGCTTCGGCGTGTCCGCCCTGGTGGGCAAGGCCGCCTACGTCACCCGCGAGGTCACCGGGATGAACGGGCGGGTGCGCATCGGCGGGGAGGAATGGTCGGCCCGCGCCTATGACGAGACGCTGGTGATCCCGGCGGGCGCGACGGTGGACGTGATCGAAATCGAGGGCGCTACCGCGCTCGTGTATCCCCGGGAGTGAGCATGGACGCCGCATTGATCGCCGGAATTCTGATCGTCCTTCTCGCGGTGTTCACCGTCCTGCGGTCGGTCCGCATCGTCCCGCAGGCCAGGGCGGGGAACGTGGAACGCCTCGGCCGCTACTCGCGCACCCTCGGGCCCGGCCTGAACTTCGTGATCCCCTACATCGACCGGGTCCGGCCCCTCATCGACCTGCGCGAGCAGGTGGTCTCCTTCAAGCCGCAGCCGGTCATCACCGAGGACAACCTCGTGGTCGACATCGACACGGTGCTGTACTTCCAGGTCACCGACCCGCGCGCCGCCGCGTACGAGATCGCCAACTTCATCCAGGGCGTCGAGCAGCTCACCGTCACCACGCTGCGCAACGTCGTCGGCGGCATGGACCTGGAGAAGACCCTCACCTCGCGCGACACCATCAACAGCCAGCTACGCGGGGTGCTGGACGAGGCCACCGGCAAGTGGGGCATCCGGGTGAACCGGGTGGAGATCAAGGCCATCGACCCGCCCAAGACGATCAAGGAGGCGATGGAGAAGCAGATGCGCGCCGAGCGGGACAAGCGCGCCGCCATCCTGACCGCCGAGGGTCTTCGCCAGTCGCAGATCCTCACCGCCGAGGGCGAGAAGCAGAGCGCGATCCTGCGCGCCGAGGGCGACCGCACCGCGGCGATCCTCAAGGCCGAGGGCCAGTCGCAGGCCATCGACGAGGTGTTCCAGGCCGTCCACCGCAACGACCCCGACCCGCAGCTGCTCGCCTACCAGTACCTCCAGGTGCTCCCGCAGCTCGCGCAGGGCCAGGGCAACACCTTCTGGGTGATCCCGAGCGAGGTCACCTCGGCGCTGCAGGGCGTGTCGAAGGCGTTCACCGAGTCGCTGCCGAGGTCCGCGGCGACCCGCGAGGTGACCGAGGGCAAGACCGCCGCCCAGGCCGAGGCCGCGCAGGCGCAGAAGGCCGCCGAGGAGGCCATCGCCGACGCCGAGGAGTCCGGCCCCCGCGGCATCACCGCCGGCGCGTCCTTCCCCGACCCCCTCGCCGCTCCCGCCCCCGCCCACCAGACCGTCCGCCCCAGCCCGAACAGCACTCCCGAATCCTGAGCTCACACCGGTTCGGCCCCTGGGCGGTCCATCTGGGGGAGCCTGAGACGGCTCCCCTGACCGTCCAGCACCGGACGTCGGCCATTGCACTGACCAGAGACCTCCACCGGGCGCGACTTCCCACTCCGGCCACATGCTGAAGATGATCGGCGCCAGGGCGGCCCCCGGGCGGTCCGTCTGAGGAGTGAGCCCGAGACGACTCCCCCGGCCGTCCAGCACCGAACGTCGGCTATCGCGGTGACCAGAGACCTCCACCAGGCGGGACTTCCCACTCCGGCCATGTGCTGGAGATGATCGGCGCCGGGGCTGCGGGTCGTGGTACGGCGATATCGGCGCCTGCTACGGCGCCCGGCCCGGTGAACGTCCGCGGACGACCCACTAGCCGCGGGCGGTGGTGAGGAGTTCGGCGAAGCGGCGGGCGCGGTGGAGTTCGTCCCGCACCGGGTCGAGCACCAGCTCGCGGCCGACCTGGTCGACGCCGCCCCACAGCGCCCGCCGGGCCTTGCGCGCCCGGCGGGCGCCGCCCACGGCCGCCGCCGCGCGCGACAGCAGGGCGATCAGCAACCCGGCGAGCACGCCGCCGACGAGCAGAACGGTCGGCCAGGGGACGGTGTCCAGCGTCGGGGTGGGGACCTCGGGGAACCGCAGGTAGTCCATGACGAACAGCGCGAACAGCCACAGGGCCCCGGCGAGCATGGCGGTGAACACCAGCCACTGGAGCACGCCCACGGCCCGCCACCACCGGGGCCGCCGTCCGGCGCCCATCGAGGTGGTCGCCACCGCGCGGTCCAGGGTCTCGGCCAGGTCGTCCGCCCGTGACCGGGCCGCTCCGCGGACGACCACCGCCCACGGCTCGGGCAGGTCAGCGGAGGCGGCCGAGCCCACGTCCCTGATCGCGGTCTCCATCCGGGACCGCTGCACGCCCGAGGCCGCCGGGATGGACGTGCGCCCGCCGGCGGCGGCCGAGGCCCCGCCCAAGTGCAGGCGGCGCAGAGGGTCGGGCCGCAGCCGGCGCAGCCAGCGGGTGACCGGCCAGCCGGTGGCCGCGACCGACCGGTGCCGGTGAGCCTTGCGGACGGCCTCCACGACGGTGGGAACGCCCGCGGCCTCCGCGAGCGCGGCGGTCAGCGGCCGGGACAGCTCGTCCGGCAGTGCCTTCTCCGCGGCCTCGGCCCGCCGTTCCAGCGCCCGCGACGCCTCGGCCCACGTCTCCGGCTCCCCCGGCGGCGAGGCCGCCTCCGCCGGGACGCCGGCGGTCAGGACACCGGAGGAGGAGGCGCCGTCCGCCGGGATGCCGGAGGAGGAGGCGCCGTCCGCCGGCACGCCGGCGGTCAGGACGCCGGAGGAGGCGGCGGCGAGGACGTCGGCGGCCTGCCGCACGTCGGCCTCCAGGCGCGCGGTCCAGGCGTGCCGGTCGGCCACCCGCCTGGCCAGCGCCGACCGCAGCTCGGCGACGCCCCGGCCCTCCCGGACCGAGGTCGCGACCACCGGGACCCCGGACAGCCCGTCCTCCTCCAGCAGCCGCCGCAGGTCGCGCACGCAGCGGTCGGCCGCCGGCGGGGACAGCCGGTCCACCTGGTTCAGCACGATCAGCATGACGTCGCGGTGCCGCCGCAGCGGGCGCAGGTAGCGCTCGTGGACGGCCGCGTCGGCGTACTTCTGCGGGTCGAGCACCCACACGAGCAGGTCGACCACCGAGACCAGGCGGTCGACCTCCAACCGGTGGGCCGCCTCGATCGAGTCGTGGTCGGGCAGGTCGAGCAGGACGAGCCCGGACAGCGTGCCGTCCATCCCGCCGTCCTCGCCGACCGTGTGGCGGCGCGGGACCTCCAGCCAGTCGAGGAGCGGTCCGGCGCCCTCGGGGTCCCACATCGCGGCCTGCGCGGTGGAGGTGGTCGGCCGGGTCACCCCGACCGTGGCGAGCGAGGTGCCGGAAAGGGCGTTGAAGAGCGAGGACTTGCCGCTTCCCGTGGCTCCGGCGAGAGCGACGACCGTGTGCTCGACCGACAGGCTCCGGCGCGTCCCGGCCCGGGCGACCACGCCGGCGGCCCGCGCGACCGCCGCCGCCTGCAGCCGTCCCTCGGCCAGCTCGGCCGCCTCGGCGAGCGCGGCGAGCCGGTCGTCCAGCGGCACGCTCTTGTGCCGCCTCAGGACCTTCACGACCGGTCCCCCGAGCGCGGCCGGACGGCGGCGCCGGGCGGCTCATCCCGGACGGGCGGCGCGTCCCGGACCGGCGGCGCGTCGCCGGGCGGGCCGGTGAGGGCCGCGTCCTCCGGGGAGCCGGTGGGGCGGGTGGTGACCTCGTCGCGGTGGTCGCGGACGGCCTGGGCGGCGCGGCGTAGATCGGCCGAGACCTGCTCGGGCAGTTCGACGCCCTCCAGCAGCGAGGTGAACCGCGCGGCGTCCTCCTCCAGCAGCACGCTCACCCGTTCGCGAAGGTCGTCGCGCGCGGCCTGGGTGAGGGCGCGCACGGCCTGGTCGCCGAACACCGCCTCCAGCAGCTTCTGGCTGAGCACGCTCGTGCCTCCCGCGATGCCGACCTCGATGCCGGTCAGCCCGCCGGTCGAGGCGAAGACCATGAGCATGAGCAGCAGCCCGAGGCCGTTCAGGCTGAACGAGGCGAGCCGCGCGGTGGTGCGCTTCTCGGCCCCCTCCTTGGCGACCAGGTCGAGCACGTACGCCTGCCAGGCCCGCACGGCCGAGGCGGCGCGGTCGGGCAGCGTCGAGGACGCGCGGCCGAGCCGCCCGGCCGTGACCGCGCCGGCGCGCTCGATGACGTCACGGCCCGAGGGCATGCCCGACCACGCCTCCAGCGTGCGTTCGGCGGCGGCGTCGGCGGCGGACCTGATCAGCGACTCGACCCCGGTCTCCAGGGCGACCCGCAGCCGGGTGTCGGGCGGCGGGGTGCCCATGAACGCGGCCACGATGCGCTCGCGCAGCCAGCCGATGCGCGACTCCAGCGAGCGCATCAGGTCGCCGGTGCCGATGAAGTCCTGCCAGCGGGTGAGCACCTCGCCGCGCAGCAGCGAGCCGTCGCGGATGCCGTCGTCGAAGGTGGCCATCGCCGCCCCGTACGCCGACTCCACCGACAGCCGCAGGTCGGCGAGCCCGGCCCGCTGCCGGTCGGCCTGGTCGGCCAGGGCGGGGACCCGGGCGGCGACGCTGTCCAGCGCCCCGGACAGCGTCCTGCGCACGACCTCGGCCCGTGCCTGGGCGTCGGCCGCGATCGCGGCCAGCCAGCCGCGCACCTCGCGGACGGCCTGCTCGGGCAGGCGGGCGTTCTCCTCGGGCAGCGCCACCTCGGGGACGGTGAACAGCGGCGTCCCGCCCAGGCCGTTGGCGTCCAGCAGGCGGGTGAGGTGGGCGGTCACCGGCTCCAGCGCCTCCTGGGGGACGCGGTCCAGGACCACCGCCAGGGCCGTGCTGCGTTCGCGCGCGCTGCGCAGGAAGCCCCACGGGACCTCGTCGGCGTACCGGGCGGCGGTGGTGACGAACAGCCACAGGTCGGCGGCGGCCAGGAGCTGGGCGGCGATCTCGCGGTTGGCGGTGACCACCGAGTCGATGTCGGGGGCGTCGAGCAGCGCGAGCCCGGCCGGCAGGGTGCCGGCGGTGACGATGCGCAGCGTGCCCGGCTCGCCGCGTCCCCGCCCGGTCGTCCTGGCCAGGCCGGGCAGCACGTTCTGCGTGGTGAACCACGCCTCGTCGGCGGGACTGGCGACGAGGGTGGGCGCGAGCGTGGTCGGGCGCAGCACGCCCGGCTCGGTGACGTCGGCGGAGGCGAGGGAGTTGACCAGGGTCGACTTGCCCGCTCCGGTGGAGCCGCCCACCACGGCCAGCAGCGGGGCGTCCATGGCGGCGACGCGCGGCAGCAGGTAGTCGTCGAGCTGGCCTCTCAGCTCCTTGAGGGCACGACGATGCGACGCGACGTCCCCGATCGCGAGGGGGAACAGATCGCGATCGAGCTGACGTCGCAGGGTCGTAAGGGCCGTGAGCAACCCGTTGTTCCCTGCCATACGACCGGTCATGCCCCAGCGGGGACAAGGTATCCCCACCGGCCGCCAACGAGTGAGCACGGCGCGGTGATCGGCGCGGTGATCGCCCCGCCGCCGGCCGTCCGGCCGTCCGGCCGTCCGGACGTCCGGCCGTCGGTAACGGTCTCACATCCGGCCGGTGTTTCACGTGATGCCGCACTATTGTGAGAAGAGATTCCCGGTTTGAGGGTGAGCGAAGGCCCCGATAGCGGGCAGCCGGAATACCGGGTCGAGCGGCATCCATAGCGTCGGCTCATACCCATTGGTAGCGGCGAGCGCCCACCAAAAGCATCGATTGTCATAATCTGAGATCGAAGCAGGTAATCTGTCCGTCTCAGCTGTTGAGAACATTCTGTTCCGCAGCGGGGGCGCTGCGTTAGCGTCTTCGCGGAAGCAAGACGGTGAGCCCGTTCGCCCTCGGCGACAATTCTTTTCACTTTCTTCCTGGGCGACGAAGATGACGCCCTCCGCGAGGCATTCGGGCGGCAGGGCCGCTGCCTGTGTGCTCCTCAAAACCCATTTGTTTCGGTGAGGTTTCAGGTCGTGGAGCATCTGTCGGTCATTCGCGCACCGTTGACATTCGGCCAGCTTTCCTTATGGCGATCGATCCAAAGGCTTCCTCCGGATGCCTGTAATCTGCCGCAGATCTGGACGCTTCCGGACGGCGCGAGCCTGGCTTCGGTCGAGCAAGCGCTGGAGGCGCTGGAGCGACGCCATGAGTCGCTGCGCACCCGCTACGAACCCGCAGGCGAGGGCGACCTGATCCAGGCCGTCTGGCCGCCCGCGCCGATCCACCTGGACACCATCGACGGAGACGACGACCCCGCCCGCGTGGCGGAGGAGGCGGCCGAACGGGCCGGGGCCGATCCTTTCGACCTCGCGGTGGACCGTTCCTGGCGCGCCCGCGCGGTGACCGTGGAGAAGGTTCCCGTCCGTCTGGTCATCTGCTTCCACCACATCGCCGTGGACGCGTGGGCCATCAACCAGCTCCACCAGGAGTTCCTCGCGCTGCTGGACGGGCTGAGCATCCCCGAGCCGGCGCCCAGCGGCCGGGAGCTCGCCGCCGACCAGTGGTCGCCGGAACGGGAGCGCCGCCGCAGAGCGGCACGCAAGTTCTGGACGGGCGTCTTCGAGGCGGCCCCGGCGATGGAGCGGGAGCCCGGGACCGACGGGCCCGAGGGCAGGGCGGCGCTGTCCACCCGCTGGGCGCGGCTCGGCTCCAAGGAGGCGGCCGACGCCGCCGGCCGCATCGCCGACCGGCTGACGGTCTCGCTGCCCTCGGTGGTGCTCGCCGCCTTCTGCCTGGCCGTCCACCGCCGCACCGGCCGCGACCGGCTGCTGGTGGCGGTCTACGCCCACAACCGCAGCGACCCCCGCTGGGAGACGCTCGTCGCCGCCCAGAACCAGATCGTCCCCCTGCTGGTCGAACCGAAGGCCGGGGAGGACTTCGACGAGCTGGTGCGCCGGGTCCACTGGGACTCCCTGCGCTCCTACCGGCACAGCGTGTACAACGTGGACGACGTGCTGGAGGCCGGACGTGCCCACGGCTACACCGGCTCGGTGAACGGCACCTTCGAGGGGTCGGTCAGCGGCTTCTTCCGCTACTTCTTCAACTACCTCGGCCGGTACCAGCAGGAGCACACCTCCGTCGACGAGGAGATCCGCACCGGCACCGCCGGCCGCAACATCGGGGCTCCCCTCTACCTCCAGGTGCAGGACGGGGAGGCGCTCACCTGCACCCTGCGCGAGAACTCGGCGGGCACCGGTTTCGACGAGGTCACCGGGCTGCTGCTGCTCCTGCGGGACATCCTGGTCGCCGCCGCCGATCCCGAGTAGGCGGCGCCCCTCCCGCCGCACAAGGCCGTCCCGCACGTCCGCAGACCGATCGTCGTCCGTCAACCACAGGGAGGGTCGGTGCCCGACCAGATCATCGTCATCCATCGATGGAGCGACCGTTACGCGGACTACGCCTCCTACGCCGACCACGACGCCCTCCACGTCAGTTATGTGACGACCGGCCGTGCCGCCGGGTCACTGCCGGAGGGGGCCGCGGCGGTGCGCATCGTCCGCAGCACGGAGGACGGCAAGGAGGTACGGGCAGCCGTCGCATCCCTGGTCGAGGAGTTCGGCCGGCCGGCACGGATCATCGCGCTGCACGAGGTCGACCTGGACATCGTGGCCGAACTGCGCGGGGAGCTCGGCGTCCCCGGAGAGACCCCGGGCGAGCTCGCCCCCTTCCGCGACAAACTGGTCATGGCGCGACGCCTGGCCGAGGCCGGCGTCCCCGTGCCGGCCACCGCGCCCGCGCCGGACCGGGCGGCGGTCGCCGCCTTCGCCGCCCTCCACGGCTGGCCGCTGCTGGTCAAGCCGGTGCGCGGCACCGCGAGCGCCGGAGTGACCCGCCTCGCCTCCCCCGCGGAACTGGACGCGTACGCCTTCCCGCGCGACATGCCGATGCTGGTGCAGCCCTACCTGCCCCACGACATCCTGCACGTGGACGGCGTGTCCACCGGAACGGGCCTCGGCGCCTGGCGGGCGTCGCGTTACGTCAACACCTGCCTGGAGTTCACCGAGGGGCTGGCCCTCGGCTCGGTGGAACTGGACGATCCGCTGTTGATCGAGGCGGTGGGCGCGTTCACCGGCCGCGTGGTGCGCGCCCTGTCCCAAGACCCGTGGGTGTTCCACCTGGAGCTGTTCCTGTCGGGGACGCCCGAGCGGCCTGAGCTTCAGGTGCTGGAGGTCGGCGCGCGCCCCGGCGGCGCGGAGGTGCCGTTCATCTGGAAAGAGGTGCATGGCGTCGACCTGATGGCGGCCGCCTTCGCCCTCCAGATGGGCGAGCCCCTGCCCGGCGCCTGCCGCTCCCTGAGCGGAACGGAACGCGGCGGCTGGCTGCTGGTGCCCACTCCGGTCGCCCGGCCGTGCCGGGTCGTCGCCGCCGGGCCGCGACCGTCCGGCGGGGAGCGGGCCGGTCGGACGGCGGACGGCGAGCACGCGGGTCCCTACGCCGAGCGCGTGCCCGTGGTCGGCCGGACACTGGCCGGCCACGCCGGATACGAGCACTCCGGCGCCCGGTTCCGCTACCGGGGCCCCGGCACCGCCGAGGTCGAGGCGGCGATCCGCCGGACGATCAGCGACTTCGACTTCCGCTGCGTCCCGGTCGACCCGGACGCGCCCGAACGTGTCGTGCTCGTCGGCAGCGGCGGCCGGGCCTACCGGGAGTACGCGTTCGCCGACGCCGCCGCCCGCTGCGAGGTGACGCTGGTCGCCGCCGCCGAACCCACCTGGCAGTCGGGTTACCTCGCCGGTCACCGCACCGTGGCCGACTCCGGAGCGGACGCGCTGACCCGGGCGGTGGGCGAGTGCGTCGCCGGCGCCCCGGGCCCGGCCGGCGTGTTCACCTGGGACGAGGTGCTGCTGGAGGTGACCGCCGCCGCGGCGGCGCGGCTCGGCCTGCCGCACATGTCCCCCTCCGCGGCGCGCAACTGCCGTGACAAGCTCGCCACCCGCCGGCTGCTGCGCGAGGCCGGGCTTCCCGGCGTCCGCTTCGCCCACGTACGGAGCCGGGAGGAGGCGCTGAGGGAGGCGGACGCCATCGGGTACCCCGTGGTGGTCAAGCCGCGATCGCTCGCCGGCAGCGTCGGCGTGGTGGTCGCGCACGACGCCGGCGAGCTGACCGAGGTGTACCACCACGCGACCGAGGCGGCCTACCCGGGCCTTGACCCCCTGGACGGCCTGCTGCTGGAGGAGTTCCTGTCCGGGCCGGAGATCAGCGTCGACTCCGTCGTCCACGACGGGGACGCGCGGCCGGTGAACGTGGCCCGCAAGCGGCTCGGCTTCGACCCCTTCTTCGAGGAGGTCGGCCACCTGGTCTCGCCCTGGCGGGCCGAGCCGTGGGCGGACGACCTCATCGACCTGCTGGCCGAGGCGCACCGGGCGCTGGGCGTGCAGACCGGCCTCACGCACGCGGAGGTGCGGCTCACCGCGGCCGGGCCGCGCCTGGTCGAGCTCAACGGGCGCCTCGGCGGCGACTTCATCCCCTACCTCGGCAAGCTGGCGACCGGCGTCGACCTGACCGCCGCGGCGATCGACCTCGCCCTCGGCCTGCGGCCCGAGGCGGGACAGTCCCGCGACATCTGCGCGGAGGTGCGCTTCCTCTACCCGCCCGAGGACGGCGTGGTCGGCTCCCTGGAGGTGTCCGACGCCGCGGCCGTGCCGGGCGTGGTGGAGGTGGTCCGGCTCGCGGAGCCGGGCGCGCGCCTGCTGCTGCCGCCGCGCGGCGTGGTGCCGCGCCTGGCCGCCGTGATCGTCACCGGGGACACCCCCGGCGACTGCGGGCGGGCGCTGGACCAGGCGTCGGAGCTGGTGCGGGCGGAGATGGAGCCGATCGGGGGCGCCTCGTGAGCGGTTTCTCGGACGCGCTGCGGCGCCTGCTCGGCAGCTACATCCTGCCGAGCAGGGACGGCCGCCTCATCGTGGCCGCCGTCGTGGTCTACGCCACCGGCAGCGGCCTCTACCTGGCCGGCGGCACCGTCTTCCTGGTCAAGGGCGTGGGGCTGAACACCGCGCAGGTCGGCACCGGCCTCACCGTCGCCGGCCTGGCCGGGTTCCTCACCACGGTGCCGGTGAGCATGCTGGCCAGGCGCTTCGGGCCGCTGCAACTGCTGCGCATGGTGCAGGTGTGGCGGGCGGCCTGGCTGGCCGCCCTGGCCTTCGCCGACAACGTCTGGACCTTCACCCTCTTCGCGTCCCTGTTCATGATCTCGCAGGGGCCGGTGCTCCCCATGGTCCAGCTCGTGGTGGGCGCCGTCGCCGGCGAGCGCGACCAGACCAAGTCGCTCGGGGTCATCGGCTCGGTCTCGAACGTCGGCATGTGCCTGGGCGCCCTGGCCGCCGCGCCGTTCCTCAGCCTCGGCGGCGTCTGGATGCTCCGGTCGATCCTGCTGATCGGCGCCCTGTGCTGCATCGCCTCCGCCGGGCTCTTCGGCCTGCTCCACGTCCAGGTGGCGGCCCCCGCGGACCGGCCCGCCCGCTGGCACAGCGGCCTGCTGCCCGTCCTGCGCGACCGCCGCTACCTCGCGCTGACCACCGTGAACGGCGTGCTGTTCCTGCACACCGTGCTGTTCGGCATCGGCCTGCCGCTCTGGCTGGTGCAGTCGACCGACGCCCCGCCCGGCCTGCTCAGCGGCCTGATCACGGTGAACACGGTGCTGGCGATCACCCTCCAGGTCCACTTCGCCAAGCGGGTCGGCGACTCGCGCGGCGGCACCCGGGCGCTGCGCGGCGCCGGGGTCACGCTGGCGGCCTCCAGCCTGGTCCTGGTCGCCTCGTCGTACTCCCACGCCTGGCTGACGATCACCTTGCTGGTCGTCGCCACCATCCTGCTGACCTGCGGCGAGATGCTCCAGGCGGTCGGCGGCTGGGAGCTGTCCTACCGGCACGCGCCCCCGGACCTGCGCACGGAGTACCTCTCGGTGTTCAGTCTCGGCGGGGCGGCCGTGGGCATCGTCGGCCCGGTGCTCCTGGCCGTCGTGCTGAGCCTCGGGACCTCGGGGATGGTCGCCCTGGCCGCGCTGTTCCTGCTCACCGCGGCCGCCGCCACCGTGGTGGGCACGCGGCTCAGGCACGCGGAGCGGCACGACGCGCTCGAACAGGAACCGGAACCCGATGAGCCCGCCGTGGCGTGACCGCGGCCCCGCCACGGGGCGGGCAGGAAGTCCGCTCGCCCAGCCCGAACGAAAGGCACCGTCATGCACGACCGACTGCTCGAGCTGATCACCGGCGTCGTCGAGGAGCTCAACGAGCGCAGGGGCGAGAAGATCCCGACCGAGAACCTGTCCGGCGTGGTGCTCTACGGCGACGCGGGGGTGTTCGACTCCATGCACCTGGTCAACTTCCTCGCCCGGGTGGAGGAGGAACTGGAGGACGAGTACGACGTGGAGATCTCGCTGACCTCGGAGAAGGCCGTCTCCCGCCGGATGAGCCCGTTCAGCAGCGTCCGGCGGCTGATCGACTTCATCGAGGAGGAGATGCGGCTCGCCGGGGGCGACGCCGGCGACGCGCCCGGTGCGGACGCCGAGCCGGTGCGGCTGGGCGGCTGAGCCGGTGACCACGACGGACCGGACGGACCGGACGGACGGGGCGGGCCGCACCGCATCATGATCATAATGATCACCGGCACCCGGACCGGTATCGGCAAGGCCCTGGCCGAGCACTTCCTCGCCCGCGGCCACCACGTGGTGGGGTGCAGCCGCAGGCCCTCCACCATCGAGCATCCCGGCTACCGCCACCACGAAGTGGACCTCACCGACAGCAGAGGGATCAAGGCGATGTGCCGGGCCGTCCGGACCGAGCACGGGTACCTCGACGCCGTCGTCAACAACGCCGGGGTCGCCACCATGAACCACTTCATGATGACGCCCGAGGACGTCGCCCGGCGGATCTTCGACGTCAACTTCTTCGCGGTGCTGAACTGCTGCCGCGAGAGCGTCAAGCTGCTCCAGAAGAGCAGCGGCTCCCCGGCCGTCCTCAACGTCTCCACCGTCGCCGTCCCCTGGGCGCTGGCCGGGCAACTGGCCTACTCGGCCAGCAAGAGCGCGGTCGAGCAGCTCACACGGGTGATGAGCAAAGAGGTCGCCGACCTCGGCATCCGGGTGAACGGCATCGGCCTACCGCCGGTGCACACCGTCCTCACCCGCACCGTGCCCCGAGAGAAGATCGACGCCCTGATCGAGCGGCAGACCCTGAAACGCATGTGCACGATGGCCGACATCACCGGGCCGGTCGAGTTCCTGATCTCTCCGGAGTCCTCGTTCGTCACGGGCGAGACGCTCTTCCTTGGGGGTGTTCACTGACATGCGGGACGCGATTCTCGCCCGGTTCGACGAACTCGGCGACCGCACCGCGGTCGTCGACGCGGACGCGGCGTACGGCTACCGCGACCTGGCCGACGAGACCCGGCGGCTGGGAACGTTCCTGGCGGAGCACCGGGTGCCCACCCACGACGTCGTGGTGCTCAACGGCGACTTCTCCTTCCGCTCGATCGCGGCGCTTCTGGCGCTCTACCTCAACCGGAACGTCCTGGTGCCCGTGGTGAGCCTCACCGACCCGGTGCTCGCCACCGTCACCAGGTCATGCTCGCCGCGGCACCTGATGCGGGTGGGCGCGGAGGTGGAGATCGAGGCGATCGCCGGGGCGCCCGCCACCGGCGCCTACGACTCTCTGATCGCCGCCGGCGCCTCCGGCCTGGTCCTGCTGAGCAGCGGCAGCACCGGCGAACCAAAGGCGATCCTGCACGACCTGGACGCGATCATCGCCGAGAAGCTCGGCACCCGGGCGCGGACGGCGGGCCGCCCCGCCAACATCCTGATGTTCCTGCTCTTCGACCACATCGGCGGCCTCAACTCGCTGCTCGGCGCCCTGCGCATGGGCGGGGCCGCAATCGTGCCCCGGCGCCGCACGCCGGAGGAGATCTGCGCGCTCATCGAGAAGCACAAGATCAGGCTGCTGCCCACCAGCCCGACGTTCCTGAACCTGATCCTGATCGGCGGCTACCACCGCGAGTACGACCTCAGCAGCCTGCGCCTGATCACCTACGGCACCGAGCCGATGCCGCAGGAACTGCTCGCGCGAGTCAACGCCGCCTTCCCCGGGGTCAGGCTGCTGCAGACGTTCGGCACCAGCGAGACCGGGATCTCGACGACCACCAGCGAGTCCTCGCGGAGCACCTACTTCCGGATCGACGACGCGAACGTCCAGCACCGTGTCGTCGACGGCGAGCTGCAGCTCAAGAGCCGCACCCAGTTCCTCGGCTACCTCAACTACCCCAGCGACGCGCTCACCGAGGACGGCTGGTTCCGCACCGGCGACCTGGTCGAGCAGAACGCCGACGGTTACATGACCGTCAAGGGCCGCGCCACGGAGGTCATCAACGTCGGCGGCGAGAAGGTGCTGCCGCTGGAGCTGGAGTCGATCCTGCTCGGCAGCCCGCTCATCGACGACTGCGTGGTCTACGGCCGGCCCAACGCCATCACCGGGCAGTCGGTGTGCGCGGACGTCAGGCCGCGCGGCGAGATGACCCGCGCGGAGCTGCGCAGGCACGTCGCCGACTTCCTGACCGGCAAGGTCGACTCCTTCAAGATGCCCACCAAGGTCAACCTGATCGACTCGGTCACCGTGTCCGAGCGGTTCAAGAAGAAGAGGTCGACGCCATGACCGACGCCGCTCTCGTCGTGATCGGGGCGGGGACGTTCGCGGTCGAGGTCACCCGCTACCTCGACGACCTGGTCGCCGCCGGGCACCACGACCACCGCGTGGCACGCTACCTGGCCGTTCCCGGAGAGCCCGTGCACGCGCCCCTGGAACGCTGCCTCCCGTTCGCGGACTTCGAGCCCCGCCCCGGCGTCCGCGTCGTGCTCGCCCTCACCGACCCGGCCGAGCGGCGGCGGCTGATCGACGGCCTGGTCGACGACCACGACCTCGACGCGGTCAACGTCGTGCACCCGGCGGCCCGGGTCGACCCCGCGCAGCTCCTCGGCCCCGGCAACATCATCGGGCCTGACTGTTACATCGGCGCGGGCGCCGTTCTCGGCGGGTTCAACATCGTCCACTACCACTGCTCCATCGGGCACCACTCGCGCATCGGCTCGAACAACTTCCTGGCGCCCAACTTCCACTGCGGGAGCGGCGTCGAGATCGGTGACGACAACTTCTTCGGCCTGAGCTGCACCGTCGCCCCAGGGGTGGACGCGGGCAGCGGCAGCAGGTTCCAGGCCGGCATCACCCTGTTCGAGGACGCGCCGAGCGGCCACTCCCACCTGGTCCCCAACCGCATCAAGTCGATCAAGACGTCCTGAGGAAGGCAATGATGAAGCGAGCGAAGGTCACCGTGATCGGCGCGGGTCCCGCCGGGTGCGTGGCCGCCCTGACCCTGAGCAAGCTCGGCCACGAGGTCGAGGTCTACGAGAAGGGCCAGTTCCCCCGCTATCGGATCGGCGAGTCGTTCCTGCCCGGAACGCTGTCGATCCTCAACCGGCTGGGCCTGCAGGAGAAGATCGACGCGGCCGGCTTCGTGAAGAAGCCCTCGGCGACCTTCCTGTGGGGCCAGGACCAGGCGCCCTGGACCTTCTCCTTCGCCACCCCCAAGACGGCCCCGTGGGTCTTCGACCACGCCATCCAGGTCAAGCGCGAGGAGTTCGACGCCCTGCTGCTCGACGAGGTCCGCGAGCGCGGCATCTCCGTCTTCGAGGGCGCCGCCGTGAGCGACGTGGACATCTCCGACCCCGGCCGCGTCTCGCTGACGGTACGGCAGGGCGAGGACACCCGCGTGGTCGAGAGCGACTTCGTCATCGACGCCGGCGGCGCGGGCAGCCCGCTGGCGCGGCAGCTCAAGGTCCGCCGCTACGACGAGTTCTACAAGAACTTCGCGGTGTGGTCCTACTTCAGGTGCAAGGAGCCGTTCGAGGGCGACCTCAAGGGCACCACCTTCTCCATCACCTTCCAGGACGGCTGGGTGTGGATGATCCCCCTCAAGGGCGACCTCTACAGCGTCGGCCTGGTGGTAGACCGCTCCAAGGCGAGCGAGGTCAAGGAGCTGGGCCCCGACCGCTTCTACCGCGAGACCCTGGCCCAGGCCGTCCGGGCCACCGCCATCCTCGGGGACGCCGAGATGGTCGACGAGGTGCGCATCGTCCACGACTGGTCCTACGACTCCGAATGGTTCTCCGGCGGCGCCTACTTCCTGTGCGGCGACGCGGCGTGCTTCACCGACCCGCTGTTCTCCCAGGGCGTCCACCTGGCCACGCAGTCGGCGGTCAGCGCGGCGTCCGCGATCGACCGGATCACGCGGCACGAGGAGGAGCGCGAGGAGGTCCACGCCTGGTACAACCGCAGCTACCGCGAGACCTACGAGCAGTACCACGAGTTCCTCGCCTCGTTCTACACCTTCGCCTCCTTCACCGAGCCGGAGTCGGAGTTCTGGCGCAAGCGCCGGATCAGCGAGTCCGACGACGCCCGGCTGTCCCGCCTGCGCTGGTTCGACCGGCTGGTCCAGGACGACCTCGAGAACCCGACGACGTCGGTGGCCGACTTCCGGGACCGGGCGTCCACGATGATCGCCATCGGCCGGCACCAGCGGAAGGAGCTGAGCGACGAGTTCACCGAGAACGAGCTCGGCTTCGCCCGGATGCGCTGGATCAGCGGTCTCACCAAGCAGTTGAACCGCATCACGCGGCTGCGGTGGGCCGGCGACGAGGTGCGGCTCAAGCCGTACTACAAGGTCGAGCCGACGAGCTTCCGGCTGGAGCGCAAGCAGGTGCTGGCCAACGAGGACGGCACCGACATGATCAAGTTCCCGGTGGAGGAGGAGCAGCGCGAGATCTTCCAGGGCGTCGTCAAGGAGACGGTGAGCTACAAGACCCTGATCAAGCAGCTCAGCGACTCCGGGGTCAGGGAGGTGAGCTCGCAGATCGTCATCCGGCTGATGGAGGCCGGCCTGCTGTCCGGCTACGACAAGAACGACGAACGCGTCGCCATCCAGGACCGCCTGCGCTTCGACGGCGTCGGCGTCGAGTACGAGGTCTGAGCATGGACGCCACGCACGGTCCCGCCCTGGTGTACCTGGCCGGAATCGGCAACTCCGGCCCGGGCCACTGGCAGGCCATCTGGCACGCCCGGGTGCCGGGCGGCCTCTGGGTGGAACACTCCTCCTGGGACGCCCCGGTCCGCGACGTGTGGGTGCGCGAGTTCGACCAGGCCCTGCGCGCGGTCGAGGGTCCGGTGATCCTCGTCGCGCACAGCCTCGGCTGCACGCTGGTGACCGAGTGGGCCGCGCAGCACAAGAACGACGACGTGGCCGGCGCCTTCCTGGTCGCCGTGCCCGACGTGCACGGGCCGGACTTCCCCGCGCAGGCGGTGGGCTTCGACGCGCCGAAGCACCGGCGGCTGTCGTTCAGGACGGTCGTGGTCGCCAGCGACGACGACCCGTACGGCTCCCCGGGGCACGCCGCGGAGGTCGCCGCCACCATCGGCGCGGAGCTGGTGCCCATCGGGCGTAAGGGTCATATCAACGCCGACTCCGGCCTCGGCGACTGGCCGGAGGGCTGGGCCCTGCTCACCGGGAGCTTCCCCGGCTTCACCGGGGCGTTCCCCCGCTGACCACGTCCCGAGTACGCCGCCTCGGCCGTCCCCGCGGCCGAGGCCCGGCTGGATGAACCCCCGCGAACCCGGACGGACGGCCTCTAGCCGGCCGTCGGGGTGGCGGCCGGGGTGGGCAGGAGGGGGCGGCACTTCTCCAGGGCCTTGGCGACGGCCGGGTCCTTGGTGTCGAAACGGCGCACGCCGCCGCCGGCCGGCAGGTCGGCGCCGTTGTCCTTCATGCAGGACCGGAAGGCCGCGAGCGCCGAGGGGTCGAAGCCGCCGCGCCGGCCGCCCTGACCCGCGCGGCCCTGCGGCATCAGCGAGCGGCACGCCTCGAACGCCTTGCGGGTCTGCGGTGACATGGTGCCGAAGCCCCTCGGTCCGCCGCTCGGCCGAGCTGACGGGGAACCGCCCGGCTGAGCCGTGGGTGCGCCGCCAGGGCGGCCTGTGGGCATGTTCACGCCGTTCTTGCGCATGCACTCGACGAACGCGGCGGGAGCGCCACCGGTCCGGCCCGGTGCAGGCTGGGCGCCGGTCGTGGCGGAGTCGGAACCACAGCCGGACGCCAGCAGGACGGTGGCCACCGCCGCGACGCCGAGGACATGAGGCAACGCATTCACGAAGTGAACTCCATCGGGGGACCGAGGGACTCTGGCGGTATCCATGGAAGGCCACCAAACTCAGCGCCAGGTACGACAAAGCTGAATTTCCGCTGTCAACCACCGGGCCCCGGCGCGGTCAGGACGGGGTCGCGTCGGTGGGCAGGGCGACGCGGAAGGTGGCGCCGTGGCCGGGGTCGCTGTCGAGGGTGATCACGCCTCCGTGGGCCTGGACCAGGGCGGCCGCGATGGACAGGCCGAGCCCCGTCCCGCCCGCCCCGTTGCGCGTGCGCGAAGGGTCGGCGCGGTAGAAGCGCTCGAACACCCGCTCGGCGTCCTGGACCGGCAGCCCCGGCCCCTCGTCGGCCACCTCGATGACGACGTGCCCGTCCAGGTTGCCCACGCCGACACGGAACGCGGTGCCGGCGGGGGTGTGCCGCAGGACGTTGCCGACCAGGTTGGCGACCACCTGGCGCAGCCGCGCCTCGTCGCCGGTCACGGTGACCGTCCCGTCGGAGCCGTCCAGGCGCACCAGGTCGATCTCGCGGTCCGGCGCGAGCGTCTGGGCGTCCAGGACGGCCCCGGCGGCCACGCTGAGCACGTCGACCGGCTGCCGGTCGAGCGGGCGCTGCTGGTCGAGGCGGGCGAGCAGCAGCAGGTCGTCCACGAGGAGACCCATGCGGGTGGCCTCGTCCTCGATGCGGCGCAGCAGCCTGGCCGCCTCCTCAAGGCTCGGGGCCTCGTGCCGGTAGAGCTCGGCGAAGCCCCGGATGGAGGTCAGCGGGGTGCGCAGCTCGTGGGAGGCGTCGGCGACGAACCTGCGCATGCGGTCCTCCGACCGGCGGGCCTCGAAGGCCGACTTGCGCGCGGCGATCTCGGAGGCCTCGCGGTCGTCGAAGGCGGCCTCGATCTGGGCGAGCATGCCGTTGATGGCCCTGCCGAGCCGTCCCATCTCCGTCCGGCGGTGCCGCGGGGGCAGGCGGCGGGACAGGTCGCCGCCGGCGATGGCGCCGGCGGTCCGCTCGATCTCCCCCAGGGGACGCAGGCTGCGCCGGACCAGCCAGTTGCAGGCCAGGCCCAGGGCCAGCAGCGCGCCGCCGCCGACGCTGGCGACGATGACGGCGAGCCGGGTGACGGTGGCGTCGATGTCGTCCATGCGGACGGCGATCACGCGGATCCGCCGGTCGTCGGCGACCACGATCGCCCGCCAGCGCGTCCCCTCGCCGGACTCCACGGTGAACGGGCGGGGCCGCGCGGAGGCCGCCCCGCCGGCCTGGGCCGGTGACAGCACCGGCGGGGAGGAGCCGGGCGGCTCCTGCAGGGTGCGCTCGACGCCGCCGTCCGGCCGGAGCACGGCCATGTAGAACAGGCCGAACTGCTTGAGCGGGCGGGTCACGTCGCGTACCTGCTGCTGCACCGCAGGGTCGCGCCGCAGCTCCGCGGCCACCCGCAGTTGCTGGTCGACGCGGTCGACGAGGTAGCCGCGCAGAAGCTGGACGGCGGCGCCACCCGTCAGCGCGATCGCGAGGGTGACCAGCGCCAGCGTCCCCGCGACCAGGCGCAGCCACAACGGCGACCGGGCCGCCCACCGTCTCATCGCACGGACCGGGCTGATCGCCCAGACCGGGATCATCCTGCGGACCGGGCTGATCGCCCAGACCGGGATCATCCTGCGGAGCGCGCTCGTCGCACGGATCGGGCTCATCCTGCGGGCCGGGCTCATCGTGCGCTCATCCGAGGTGCGGGAGGACGGTCACAGGCGTGGGGCGCGCAGGACGTAGCCCACTCCCCGGAGCGTGTGGATCAGCCGCGGCTCGACGGTGTCGATCTTGCGCCGCAGGTAGGAGACGTAGGACTCCACCACGTTCCGGTCCCCGCCGAAGTCGTAGTTCCAGACGTGGTCGAGGATCTGCGCCTTGGACAGCACCCGCCCGGCGTTGACCATGAAGTAGTGCAGCAGCTTGTACTCGGTCGGCGACAGCTTCACCCGGGCGCCCCCGCGCCACACCTGGTGGCCTTCCTCGTCCAGCTCGAGATCGGCCACCTGGAGCCGCGTGGGCAGGTCAAGGTCGCCCCGCGTGCGGCGCAGCACGGCCCGGATCCTGGCCAGCACCTCCTCCAGGCTGAACGGCTTGGTCACGTAGTCGTCGCCGAGCCCGAGCCCGGTCAGCTTGTGCTCGGTCTCGTCCCGCGCGGTGAGGAAGAGAACCGGGGTGCGCCTGCCGCCGGCACGCAGCCGGTTCGCCACGGCGAAGCCGTCCATGTCCGGCAGCATCACGTCCAGAACCACCAGGTCGGGCCGGACGCGGTCGACGAGCTGCACGGCCTCGCGCCCGTCCGCGGCGGTCACGACGTCGAACCCCGCGTAGCGCAGCGTCGCCGACAGCAGCTCGCGGATGTTCGGCTCGTCGTCGACGATGAGCAGCTTGGCCTCACCGGACATGCGGACCACCCTGCACCGGGAAGGCATCGCGTGCCCAGGAGCCGTGCCGTCCTGGAAAGGCACTCCGTGCGGTGGAGGCGGGACTCGCCGGGGGGCCGGGGCGTGCTGGGGCGTCCATCAGCCGCGTCCGCGAGGGCCGGCGAAGCCGCCGGCGCCGCCCTGGTTCACCGAGGTGGCGGTGACCGAGCCGTCGCTGCCGCGCTCGCCCTGCACGACGATGGTGCTGCCCGGCTTGAGGTCCTTGACCTTACCTTCCTTGCTGACCTGCACCTTGGTGCCGTCAGAGGTCTTGACCGTGACGATGCCGCCTCCGGTGGTCTCCAGGTAGATCTTGCCGCCGTCGACGAGCTTGACCGTGCCGACCGTGAGGTTGCCGAACGCGCCGCCCGCGCCCCCGGCGCCCGCCTGTCCCTGCCCTCCGTTCCTGCCCTGGCCCTGGCCCGCGCCGGGGAAGCCGAACCTGCCGCCCCCGCCGGCCCGCTGCCCGGCGCCCGCGCCGCCGCCCCCGCCGGCCAGCAGGCCCTGGATCGCGGCCTGCCGGGAGCTCGCCGCGCCCCAGAGCTTCTGGAGCTGGATGCCCACGACCATGCCCGCCACCAGCAGCACGGCCGCGGCGAGGGCCATGGTCAGCGTGGACATCCGGCGCCGCTCGGGGCGGGCCGCGAGTTCGTCGTCCAGGTCGTCCTCGAAGGGCGAGGTCGAAAGCAGCTCGTGCGCCGTCACCGGTTCCTCCGTCGTGTACGGCTTGCGCCTGCTCGTACTCATGATCACTCCTTGTGCGACGGCCCTACGTCACTCGTGCCGCAGCGCTTCGATGGGACGCAGCTTCGCCGCCCGGTTCGCCGGGTAGCTGCCGAAGAACAGGCCGATCGCGACCGAGACGCCGAGGGCCAGCACGATCGACGTCGGCACCACGACCGGCCGCACGCCGGCGATGGTGAACCTGGTGCCGATCAGCGCGATGGCCACGCCGAGCAGCCCGCCGATCAGGCTGAGCATCGTGGCCTCGGCGAGGAACTGGCCGAGGATCGCGCCGCGCGGCGCGCCGATGGCCTTGCGGATGCCGATCTCGCGGGTCCGCTCGGTCACGGTCACGAGCATGATGTTGGTGATGCCGATGCCGCCCACCAGCAGGCTGATCGCGGCGACGGCCCCCAGCAGCACGGTGAAGGTGCCGGTCGCGGCGCTGACCGTCTCCTGCAGCGTCGCCTGGTTGAGGATCCGGTAGTCGGCGGTGGCGGTGCCGGTGATGCCGTGCCGCTGGTCGAGGGTCTGGGTGATCTCCGACTGGGCCGCGTCGACCGCCGTCGCGCTCTTGGCCTGGACGATGATCTGGCCGAGCGGCCCGAACCCGGTGAGGCTCTGCTGCACGGCCGGAAGGGGCGCGACCGCGACGTCGTCGGCGTCCTGGAAGCCGGCCGACCCGGCGGTCTTGAGCACGCCCACGACCGTGAACGGCACCCCGCTGATCGTGATCTGCCTGCCGACGGGGTCCACGGAGCCGAACAGGTCGTCGGCCACCGTCCGCCCGATGACGATGATCTTGCGGGCGGCCAGCACGTCCTCGTTGAAGAAGTACGACCCCTTGTCCACCGGCTTGTTCGAGGCCTCGAAGTAGCTGGGGTAGGTGCCGACGAGCTGCGCGATCGCGTGGCTCGCTCCCTGGTAGGTCGCCGTCTGCGCCGAGGCCGTGACGACGGGGGACACGCTTTTGACCGACGGGGCGTTCGCCGGGTCGGCCAGCGCCCTGGCATCGTCCAGGGTCAGCTCCTTGGCCTGGGTGCGCGGGCCGGTGGCGGCCTGCTGCTGGTTCCTGCCGCCCCCGCCGCCGAGGCCGAAGAACCCTCCGCCGCCCCCGCCCCCGCCGCCGCCCCCGCCACGCGCTCCGCCGCCGGTGAACGACTGCATGACGGTGAGGGTGTTGGAGCCCAGGCGCTGGATGTTCTGCTGGATCGCCTGCGAGGAGCCCTCGCCGACGGCGACCAGCATGATGACCGCCGCGACGCCGATCAGGATGCCGAGCGTGGTCAGCGCGCTGCGCATCTTGTTGGCCGTGAGGCCGCGCACGGCGAAGCGCAGGACTTCCAGGGCGTTCATCGGTCCCTCACCACCTGGGAGGACAGCCGGGGCGGCGGTCCGTCGACGGGAGCCTGCCGCCGGTCCTCGACGACCTGGCCGTCCACCAGGCGGACGACCCGCTTGGCGTGCGTGGCCACGTCGTCCTCGTGCGTGATCAGGACGATCGTGCGGCCGGCGTCGCTCAGCCGGTCGAGGATGGCCAGCACGTCGGCCGTGGATTTGGTGTCCAGGTTGCCGGTCGGCTCGTCGGCCAGCAGCAGCGACGGCGCGGTCACCAGGGCGCGGGCGACCGCGACCCTCTGCTGCTGGCCGCCGGACAGCTCGTTCGGCTCGTGCTGGACGCGGTCGGACAGCCCCACCTGGTCCAGCGCCGCGAGGGCCCGCCGCCGGCGCGCGCCCGCGCCGACCCCTCCGTACGCGAGAGGCAGCTCCACGTTGGCCAGCGCGGTCATGCGGGGGATGAGGTTGAACGACTGGAAGACGAAGCCGATCTTCCGGTTGCGCAGGATCGCCTGCTGCCGGTCGTCGAGCGCCCCGACGTCGGTGCCGTCGATGAGGTACGCGCCGGCGCTGGGCACGTCCAGGCAGCCGAGGATGTTCATCAGCGTCGACTTGCCGGAGCCGGAGGCGCCCATGATGGCGACGAAGTCGCCCCGCTCGACCTCGAGCGTGACGCCGCGCAGCGCCTGGACGCCGGTGTCCCCCTCGCCGTAGACCTTCGTGACCCGCCGCACGTCGAGGACGGGCGGGGTGCGGCCACCGGCGTGCCGCACCGGCACGCCGGACCCGTGGCGCGGCACGCCGCCGTCCGGACCACCGGCGTGCGGCGCGGCGCCGTCCCGGCCGCCGCCGGCGCTCTCCCAGGGGGTCACTGGCCTGCTCCGCCGCGGCCGATGCGGACGGCGCCGCCGCCGGGGAAGCCACCGCCGGGGAAGCCGCCCTGCAGGCCGCCCGTGCCGGCCGTCGTGCTCCGCACCACCGCGTCGCCCTCCGACAGGCCGGACCTGATCTCGGTCAGCGTGTCCCCCTTCACCCCGACCTCGACGGTCTTGGCGACCTGCCTGCCGTTCGACAGGACGGTGACGGTGTCCTGGCCGCCCGCCGTCCTGACCGCCGAGGTGGGGACGGTCAGCACGTCGTCCGCCTTGGCGACGATCACCTGGACGCTCGTCGTCTGCCCCAGGCGCACGGTCTTCGGCACGTCGGTGAGGGAGATCGTGGCGGCGTACTGCACCACGTTGTTGCTGGTCTGCGCCACCGGGTCGATCACCGTCACCTTGCCGGAGGCCGTGACGCCGGGCAGGGCGTCGAAGGTGACGGTCGCGGTCTGACCGGACTTCAGCTTGGTCACATCCGACTCGGTGAAGTCGCCGACGACCTGGAGCCTCCTGGTGTCGGCGATGTCGATGAAGCCGCCGGAGGACCCCGATGACCCGGAGGAGCCGGAGGCGCCCGAGCCCGCCGAGGAGCCGCCGGACGATCCGCTCGCCCGCGCGCCCGACACGGCCGAGGAGCCCGTACCGCCCGAGGAACCCGTGGAGGAGCCGCCCGACCCTGCGGACGAGCCGCCGACGGCGCCGTTGACCGCGGTGATGGTGCCGCCGAACGGCGCCTTGAGCACCGTGCCGTCCAGCGTCCGCTTGGCGTCCCGGTAGGCGTTCCTCGCCTGGATGTACTGCGAGTAGCCCGACGCGGTGGTGGTGTCGCCGTCCTGCGCCGCACTGAGGGAGGCCGCCGCGGCGTCCAGGTCCTCCTCGGCCGCCGTGTCGTCGACCCGGGCGAGGATCTGGCCCTTGGTGACCTTGTCGCCGCTCTCGACGTAGATCTTCTCGACCGTGCCGCTCGTGCCGAAGCTCAGCGACCGGGTGTTCGCGCTCTCCACCGCGCCGGAGGCCGAGACCGAGGACAGGACGGTGCCCCGGGTGACCGGCGTGGTGGAGGGCGCCGCCTCGGCGGAGGAGCCCCCGTTCAGGGAGGCGTACGCGACGCCCGCGCCTCCCAGCAACAGCACCCCGAGGGCGCCGTTCACGATCAGCGCTCTGCGCTTCGTCGACAACTTCACGACCACTGAGCCTGGACCACGCCGCTTGGGCCAACCTCCGCCGTCCCTGAAGGTTTGCTGAAAAGCCGGGCGTCTCGCGGGCGCCTGAGCGCCGCCGGGCCACGTCCCGCCTGCCCCTGCGCATCGAAACCGCAGCTCAGGAGGGTCGCATGCGAGGGCGATACACAGGAAACTCTCAGGCCGGGCTGAGCTTGGAGTCACGTCCGGTGACCAGGATTGGCCGCATGAGATCGAGCAATCCGCCAACCGTCGCGCGCGTCGGGGGACTCGCGCTCGCCGGGGTCGTCCTGGCGGCCGCCGGGCTGGTCTACCTGGGCGGCGGCGACGCCCCCGCGGCCGCCCGCGTGGAGCTGGCGTCGGCCAGGCGGGGCACGATCGTCAGCGGCGCCTCCGCGGCGGGCAGCACCGTGGACGCCCACATCCGCGACCTGGCCTTCGGCGCGGACGGCACGGTGGAGAAGGTGTACGTCTCGGTCGGGCAGAAGGTGCGCGAGGGGCAGGTGCTCGCGCGCATCGACGACACGATCGCCCAGGAGGACCACACGGCCGCCAAGGCGGCCCTCGCCGCCGCGGAGGAGACCCGCGACGAACTGGAGGAAGCCCAGAACACCCCCACCGGCGCCCGCGACCGAGCCGGCCCCGGCACCCCACCCCCCACCGGCCGCACCCCCACCAGCCGACCCTCCGGCACCCCCTCCGGGCGGCCCTCCGGCAGCCCATCCGCACAACCCTCCGGCGTCCCCTCCGGGCGGCCTTCCCAGCAGCCCTCGGGGAGACCGACCGGACGTCCCTCAGGTACTCCCACCGGACGACCTTCGGGCGCCCCTTCCGCACAACCCTCCGGCACTCCTATCGGGCAGCCCTCCGGAGGACCGACCGGGCGCCCCTCCACGACACCGACCGGACGGCCCTCCGGAGGGCCGTCGGTCTCGCCTACGGGAACGCCGGCGTGTCCGCAGACCAGTGCGAATCCGCGGCCTTCGGGATCAGCGGCCCCCGCCACCCCCTCGCCGAGCGCCGTTCCCAGCGTGGGGTTCACCATCACGCCGAACGCGATGCGCCTGGCCGCGGCGACCGACGTCGTCCCGCTCTCCTACTCGGGCGGCCACGGGCCCGCAGGCGGTCCGGGGGCCGGTGCGGCCGGCGGCGAAGGCCCTGTGACCGGCGGCGATCACGCCGACGCCGGGGAGCCGTCCCGTGAACACGATGCCGCCCCCCACCTTGAGCCCACCCCCACGCCCAGCCCCACCCCCACACCAAGCCCGACGCCCACCCCGACCTTGACTCCGACTCCGACTCCGACTCCGCGACCGGCCAGCACGAGATCGCCACGATCGTCCAAGCCGGCCACCCCTCGACGGTCCCTCTCCACACCACGGCCGACGGCCTCCGCCGCACGGCCGTCCGCCTCGGACGGTAGGGACGGGGGCGCCGGTGGCCACAAGGCCGCAGGACGGCACGGGCTGAAGCCGGCCGGAACCCACATCCCCAGACCGACCGGGACCCCCACCCCAGGACCGGCCCGGCCCCACACCTCCGAGCCGGCCAAATCCCCCACCCCCGGACCGGGCGAAGCCCACACCTCCGGACCGGGCGCAGCCCACGGCCCCACACCGTCCGCGCCCCCCACGCCGTCCGCGCCTCCCAGGTCCTCCGCGACTCCCACCCCTGACGCCTCGCCGTCCGGTGTTCCTACGCCCCGGCCCATGGCCACGCCCGACCACACGAGGTCGCACACGCCGAGGCCCGTTCCCACCGTCGTCCCCGTCGACCCGTCGCCGACCGGTTCGGCGCCCGGCCCGCAGGACAGCGGCACGCCGGCCCCGCGTCCCACCCCCACCTGCGGTACGCCGACCGGCCAGGACGGCCGTCCCGACGGGAACCCGCAGGGTCATGACGGGCGGAACGGCCGCGACGGCAACGGCCAGGGCGGGCGGAGCGGACGGTCCGGCCAGGCCGGTCGGTCCGGGCGCACCGGCCTGGGCGGTCAGAGTGGCCGGGGTGTCCAGGGTGGTGAGAACCGGCAGGGCGGTCAGGCGGTGACCACGGTGGCCGAGGCGGAGGCGAACATCGCCAAGGCCGAGACGACCCTGCGGCGGACCGAGGAGGCGCTGGCCGGAGTGACGATCAAGGCGCCCGCCAAGGGCACGATCTTGACGGTCTCCGGCGCGGCCGGTGCGGCGGCCACGGCCGGGTCACCGTTCATCACGCTCGGCGATCTCGACGAGCTGCAGGTGCGGGCCATGTTCTCCCAGACCGACGTGGTGCGCCTGAAGGTCGGCCAGTCCGCGACCGTGTCCCTGGCCACCCGGCCCGGCGTCGCCTACCGCGGCAAGGTCGCCCACATCGACGTGACCGCGACCGCGACCAACCGGCTCGTCCAGTACGGGGTGGACATCGCCTTCGTCCGCCGGCCCAAGGGACTGCTGCTCGGGCAGTCGGCCACCGTCCAGGTGACGCTGGACCAGGCGCGGGACGCGGTGTACGTGCCCGCGCAGGCCGTACGCACCCGGGCGGACGGCGTCGCGACGGTCCTGGTCCGCGACGGCGGGCGAACCGTCGAGCGCGCGGTCGAGCTCGGCGTGCGGGGCGACCAGTACGTCGAGGTCACCTCCGGCCTGGCGGCAGGCGACCAGGTCGAGCTGCCGGGCGCCGCGGGCGGCTTCCCCGCCGACGGATTCCCCGGCCTCCCCTCCCCGATACCGTCCCCCTCACGAACCCCCTGACCCGCTCGACGCCGGGCTTGGCCGTGAAAGGCCGCCGACCCGGTGCCCAGGGGTCCGCCGCGATCGCGACGGGACCCCTGGCCGGGTGGTTCAGACGCCCAGGGCCTCCGCTGCCAGGGCGGTGCCCTCGACCCGGGCCGCGATCTTGGCGAACGCGGTGTCGCGCGAGGTGGAGGTGTCGTCGGCGAACGGCGCGAAACCGCAGTCGTCGCAGGTGCCGAGCCGTTCGGCGGGCAGCCGCCGCGCGGCCTCCAGCACCCGGTCGCGCACCTGTTCCGGCGTCTCGACGGCCGGGTCGATGGGGTCGGTCACGCCGACGAAGATCCGGGCCTGCGCGGGGAGGTGCGCGGCGATGAGGTCCAGCACCCGCCCCGGGTCGGCCTCGCCGGCGAGTTCGACGTAGAAGTTGCCGGCCCGCAGGGTGAACAACGTGGGCAGCAGAGCGGCGTAGTCGACGTCCGCGCTGTGGGTGGAGTCCTGGTCGCCCCCGGGACAGGTGTGCACGCCGATGCGGGCCCGCTCGGCGTCGGTGAAGCGCTCGAGCACCTGGTTGTTGAGGGCGACGAACTGCTCCAGCAGCCCCCCGCTCGGGTCCAGCTTGAGCGACAGCCGCCCTTCGGTGAAGTCGAGCTGCACCACGTGCGCTCCGGCGTCCAGGCAGCCCCGGATGTCGGCCTCGGCCTCGGCGACCAGGTCGTCGACGAAGGCCTTGCGCGGATAGCCGGCGATGCCGTCGGCCGGGTAGAGCAGGCTGAGCGCCGAGGGGGCGATGACCGCCTGCTTGACCGGCAGGGCGGTGTGGCGGCGCGCGGCCCGCAGGTAGGTCGCGGCGCGCTCGCCGTAGCGGAACGGCCCGGTCGTCAGACGGGGAAGCTGCCGGGTGTGGCCGTCGGCGAACGGGATGACCGCCCCGTCCGCGGCCAGGCCGTCCAGCCCGGCGATCGGGTAGGTGGCGAAGCTCGGCTTGGACTGCTCGCCGTCGACCAGGACGGGGCTGCCGATGCTCTCCAGCCTCGCGATGGTGTCGGCGACGGCCGCATCCTGCGCCGCGGCCAGGTCGTCATCTCGTAAGCGGCCCGCCGCGTGGTCCGCCATCGCGGTCAGCAGAGCGGAGGGCCGGGGAATACTGCCAATGGGTTCGGTGGGGATGCTCATTTCGCGAGCGTAGATAACGACCGTTCGGCCGATCAATGATCGGTCCGGAACCGGACGCCCGCCGGCACCCGCCCCGCCCGCCACCCATCGACGCCCTGAACGGCGGCCCCAGCGAAGACCGCGGGAGCCCCTGATGCGCCGTCCAGGAACGTTCACCGGCTCGGGCGCCGTAACCGGCGCCGGCATCGCCGTACCACGACCCGCCGACCCGGCGCCGACCACCTTCAGCACATGGCCAGGGGGGAAAGCATCCGGCGCGGGACACTACAGGGACGGGGGCAGGACGTCGGGGGCGAGGGGGAGGGTCACGCGGAAGGTGGCGCCGGCGCCGGGGGCCGTGCGCAGGGTCACGGTGCCGCCGTGCGCCGCGACGAGGCCGGCGACGATCGCGAGGCCGAGGCCGCTGCCACCCGCGGCCGCGCGGGAACCCGCCGCGCCCTCGCCGACCGGAGACCCAGTGCGGACCGGAGACCCAGTGCCGACCGGAGACCCAGTGCCGTCCAGAGACCCAGGGCCGTCCAGAGACCCGGCGCGGACCGGAGACCCAGGGCCGACCGGTGAGCCGGCGCCGACCGGTGAGCCGGCGGGTGTGTCTTCCCGGGGGCCGGGTGGGAGGGGGGTACGGGTTCTGGCGGGGTCGGCGCGGTAGAAGCGTTCGAAGACGCGTTCGGCCTGTTCGGGGGCCAAGCCGGTGCCTTTGTCGGCGACCTCCAGGAACGCGGCGGCGCCGTCCGTCCCCGCGCGCACGGTGATCGGCGTGCCGGCGGGGGTGTGGGTGAGGGCGTTGCCCACGAGGTTCCCGATGATCTGGCGCAGCCGCACCTCGTCGCCGGAGACGATCGGGGCGACGTCACCGGCCACCTCCAGCACCAGCTCGCGGTCGGCGGCGAGGATGCGGGCCTCCTGCACCGCGTCGGCGGCCAGGGCGAGCAGGTCGACCGGGCTCATGGTGAGCGGCCGCTGCTGGTCGAGGCGCGCGAGCAGCAGCAGATCCTCGACCAGGACGCCCATGCGGGCGGCGGCGTCCTCCACCCGGCGCATGAGCCGGGCCGGGTCGCCGGCGGGATTCTGCCGGTAGAACTCGGCGAAGCCGCGGATGGAGGTGAGCGGCGTGCGCAGTTCGTGCGAGGCGTCGGCGACGAAGCGGCGCATGCGTTCCTCGGAGGTGCGGGCCGCCGCCTCGGAGATCTCCCGCGCGTGGAACGCGGCCTCGATCTGGGCGAGCATGCCGTTGAGTGAGGCCGCCAGGCTGCCCACCTCGGTGCGCGGGTCGCGGTCGGGCACGCGGCGGGCGAGGTCCCCGGCGGCGATGGCGGCGGCGGTGTGCTCCATCTCCACCAGCGGCCGCAGGCTCCTGCGGACGATGACCACGCCGAGGACGGCCAGGACGACCATGACCAGGCCGCCGCCCAGCAGTTCGGTGAGGGCGAGGCGGGCGGTGATCTGGGCGACCGAGGACATGTCGATGGCCACGACCACGCTGCCCACGCCCGCCACCGAGGCGGCGCGCAGCCGCCACTCGCCTCCGCCCGACTCGGCGGGGACGGTCTGCGGGCGCCACGCCGAGGCGGCGAGGTCCGGCAGCACCGGCCCGGGCCGGTGCTCGGCCTCCAGTCCGGCGAGGGTGGCGACGACCCGCCCTTCGCCGTCGCGGAGCTGGATCAACCCGTCGGGGGGCACGCGACTGCCGAGGCCGGGCCCGCGTTGCAGGCGGTGGGCGACGTCCTGGACGAAGGTGGCGAGCTGCTGGTCGACCCGGTCGACGAGGTAGCCGCGCAGCACCGACACGCTGCCCGCGCCGATGCCGGCGAGCGCGATGGCGACGAGCGCGAGCATGGTGGCGATCAGCTTGATGCGCAGCGGGGTCCGGGCGAACAGGGACGCGACGACCGCCCGCCGCCGGGCGAGCGCGGACGCCACCGCCCCGCCGCCGCGGACGGCCCGCGAGAGGGGCGGTGAGGAGACGGGCGGAGGAAAGGCGGGCGGTGAGGAGTCCGGCGGAGGGGAGGCGGGCGCGGTCATGGGGGCGGGGTGCGCAGGACGTACCCGACGCCGCGCAGGGTGTGGATGAGCCGGGGGGTGGTGTTGTCGATCTTCCTGCGCAGCACGGAGACGTACGACTCGACGATGCCGGCGTCGCCACGGAAGTCGTAGTCCCACACGTGGTCGAGGATCTGCGCCTTGGACAGCACCCGTCCGGCGTTGGCCATGAAGTAGCGCAGCAGCTTGAACTCGGTGGGCGAGAGCGGGACGACCGTGCCCCGCCGCCACACCTCGTGGCTCTCCTCGTCCAGCTCGATGTCGGCGAAGGTCATGCGGGGCGGCGGCGCGGCCGGGTCGCCGGCGGTGCGGCGCAGCACCGCCCGGATGCGCGCGACCACCTCTTCCAGGCTGAACGGCTTGGTCACGTAGTCGTCGCCGCCGAGGGTGAGCCCCCTGATCTTGTCCTCGGTGGCGTCCCGCGCGGTGAGGAAGACGACCGGAGTGTGCGCCCCGCCGCCCCGCAGGCGCCGCACGACGTCGAAGCCGTCCATGTCGGGCAGCATGACGTCCAGCACGATGAGGTCCGGCCGGCGGCGCTGCGCCGCCTCCACCGCCTCGGCGCCGTTGCCGGCCGGGGTCACCGAGAACCCGGCGAAGCGCAGGCTGGCGGACAGCAGCTCCAGGATGTTCGGATCGTCCTCGACGACCAGCAGGCGGGCTTCAGGCGATTCGCTCACCTTCCTATAGTGGCCTGCCCGGATTAAGCCGAGATGAAAGAAACGATGTGCCGGGCGATGGCCAGGCTGGACGTGGCGGCCGGCGAGGGGGCGTTGCGCACGAGGATCACCGGGCCGTGGACGTCCACGACGAAGTCGTCCAGCAGGCTCCCGTCCCGGCCGACGGCCTGGGCGCGCACCCCGCCGGTGGTCCGCACCAGGTCGTGCGGCGCGAGGACGGGCACGTAGCGGCGCGCGGCGGTGAGGAACGCCCGCTTGGCGAGCGAGCCGTAGACCTCGGCCAGGCCGGTCCTCCAGTGCCGGGCGGCCATCCGCCGGGTGCCCGGCCAGGTGAGGATGTCGCGCAGGTCGCCGGGCGACACCTGCCGCCAGGAGTAGCCTTCGCGGGCGAGCGCGAGCACGGCGTTCGGCCCGACGAGCACCTCGCCGTCGATGCGGCGGGTCAGGTGCACGCCGAGGAAGGGGTAGCGGGGGTCGGGCACCGGGTACACCAGCCCGCGGACCAGGCCCTTGGCGGCGCCGGCGAGCTTGTAGTACTCCCCGCGGAAGGGGACGATGCGCACGTCTCCGGCGTATCCCCCCATCGCGGCGACGGCGTCGGACTGCAGGCCCGCGCAGGCGATCAACCGGTCGAAGACCAGCCGCGTCCGGCCCGCCAGCACCTCCACGCCGCGCGCGGTCTCGCGCAGCGCCCGCACCGGCCGCCCCAGGCGCACGCTGCCGCCGCTCGCGGCGACGTCCTCGGCCAGGCGACGGGCGACGGCGGGGAAGTCGACGATGGCGGTGCGCGGGGAGTGGACGGCGCCGACGCCCACCGCGTGCGGCTCGATCTCGCGCAGTCCGAGGGCGTCCAGTTCGGCGACGTCCGGCACGCCGTTCTCCCTGGCGCGGGCGGCGATGCGCCGCAGGCCCGCGCGCTCGGTCGCGGTGGCGGCGATGACCAGCTTGCCGATCTCCTCGTAGGGGATGTGGTGCTCGGCGCAGTACTCCCGCAGCAGCGCGGCGCCCTCGCGGCAGAGCCTGGCCTTGAGCGAACCGGGCGTGTAGTAGATGCCGGCGTGCACGACGCCGCTGTTGCGGCCGGTCTGGTGAGCGGCGACGCGGTCCTCCTTGTCCAGGACCGTCACCGTGGCACCGCGCACGGCCAGCTCACGGGCCACCGCCAGCCCGAGGATGCCCGCACCGATGATTCCGATTCGCTCGCTCACAAGCGGATATTTTGCTCTGTTCGCGCAGGCCGCGCCAGACGACCGGCGTCCGGCCGGGGCCGGCCGCCGGACATGACGCGGGCAAAGGTTCGGGAAGGTCCAGGAAAAGCCGCATAACGGCCAGCAGACTATCGAACAGACATTCGATACACTTTCTGGCGTGTACCTACCACCGGGATGGCCGCCCGAGGTCCGCCCGCCGGGAAGCCCCGACTGGGAGACCTCGGCCGTGGCGTGGCTGCTCGACGCGGTCCCCCCGGACTACCGGGCCTACGGCGTGCTGCGCCGCCACCCCGTGGCCCTGGCCCGCATGGCGTCGCACCACGTGAACGCCACGGTGGAGGCCGCGCGCACCGGCTACCGGCGCGCGGCGGTCGAGCTGAAGGAGTACCTGCCTCCGCACGCCGTCGAGGCCGTCCTCGCGGCCTACCGCCGCGAAGGCCCTCGGCTCGTGAGCCTGGCCGCCTCGATCGAGCTGGTCGAGCACGCCCTGCGCGGCGAGCCGTTCGTCGCCCGCATGGACACCTCGGGACAAACAAGATCGTCCAGGTAAAACCCTGGGGCGCCGCGGCCCAAGAGTCTCCCCCTCCCCTCGGTTCGGTGTTTCCGCAGGGCATACCACGACAGGCACGCCGGCATGATCCGCACTGATGTTCCGGCGTGCCCTCCGGCCCCGACCTCCCGGGGCATGTCATCGGATCGAGGGGAAGTTCATGAATTCAGCCCATGCTCTGGCGTCCCTGCCACAGCGTGTCCTCCTTGCCGGCGCCACGGCGCTCCTCACCGTCCCCGCCCTGGGGATCTCCTCCGCATCGGCGCAGTCGTCCCCCTCCGCGCCCGCGGCGCTCCCGGCCACCCCGCCGGCGCCCGCCCCCGCCTGCGTGATCAGCAACGGAGGGTTCGAGGAGCCCACCGGCCTGCGCGGCGCCGGCAACATGCGAACCGACATCCCGAACTGGCGGACCACCTCCACCGACCGGGTCATCGAGGTCTGGGGGCCCGGCAACGCGCAGGCCACCGGCAGCGAGGTCCCCGCCGACTCCGGCACCGGTTTCGCCGCGATCAACGGCGCGCAGGCGTCCGGCCTCTACCAGGACATCGCCACCACCCCGAAGACCGTCCTGGTCTGGCGGCTGGCGCACCGCGCGCGCAGCGCCGGTCCCGACCAGAAGGACGTCATCCGCGTCAGGATCGGCACGCCGGGCGGCACGACGGCCCAGATCCCGCTGGGGCAGACCGGCACCGACATCGCCGACGGCGGCGACTCGTGGGGCCACCACACCGGCATCTACCGCGTCCCCAAGGGCCAGAAGCTCACGCGGTTCTCCGTCGAGGCGGTGTCGTCGGCCGAAGGCACCCCGAATCCGGGCAACTTCCTGGACTCGGTGGAGGTGACCTGCAGCCCGCCGTGCCCGAAGGGCCGGCTCCTGCACCGGGCGTGCGACGCCTGGGGCCTGCCGCTGTACCGCACCCCCGTCGCCCGGCCCTGGCACACTCACCACGGGCGCCCGTCGCGTCCCGAGCCCATCACTCCCGTTCCCGGGCCCATCGGCGCCGACTCGATCCTCCCGCGCCCGGCGCGGTGAGCCGGCGCCGCTCCGCGACGGCACCATGGACGCGTAGCGGCTGATCCCGGCGCGAGAGCCGGGGCCGCCCTCCGGGACCGCGTGCACCGGCCCCGGAGGGCGGCCCCACGGCACGAGCCCACGCGGCGGGTGCGGGCCACGCGGGCCGCGCGGGTCGCGGCGAGCTCGCCTGACGCAGGGAGTTCTCCCGACGGTGCGAGTTCAGCCGACGCGGCGGGTTCGGCCGACGCGGCGGGGTTCAGCCGACGCGGCGGGCGATGACCGCGATGATGCCGGTGGCGCCCAGGGCGACGCCGAGCCACAGGACGATGAGCTCCGTGGGCACTCCTCCGTCGTCGCCGTCGCTCGCCGCCGCGTGGGAGGCGGCGACGTCGGGCGCGGTCGCGGCCTCGGACGGCGTGACGCTCGGCCGGGGCGACGCCGTGCGCGCGGGCCCGCCCGCAGCCCTGCCCGGCAGGGCCGCCGCCGGGAGCGGCACCTGGTACACCGGGCTGCCGGCCCCCTCTGTGCCGGTGAGCAGCGACCTGCCGTCCCTGGTGTAGGCGATCGACTCGGCCTGCTGCAACGACGGCATGGAGACACGGGTGATCAGATCGCCGGGCGCGCGGTAGACCGACGCCGAGAAGTAGGTGCGGATCACGAAGCTCGACCCGTCGGGCGCGTAGGCGGCGTCGGTCGCCATGATCGGCGCCGGCGCGACCCGGCGCAGGATGTTCACCCTGTCGGTGCGCAGCTTGGCCGGCGCGGCGTACACCGAGCCGGCGAACTCCTTGCTCACGACGTACAGCCGGCCCGTGGTGGGGTGGACCATGATGCCCTCGGCGTTGCGGTTGCCGTCCTTGTACCGGAAGCGGTAGCGGGTCGCCGGCAGGGTGGCGTCCCGCAGCACCTTGGGCTCCTCGACCTTGTAGATCGAGTAGTCGGGCCAGCCGCCGTTGAGGTTGTCGCCGATGTCGGCGAACCACAGCACGCTGCGCCCGGTCGCCGGGTCCACGGAGGCGGCCATGGCCTCCCAGTCGCGGGCCGCGGCGCCGGCGACGGTGAACGTCGCCAGCGTGCGGCCGTCGGTCCCGACGGCGTAGAACTGCGGCCCGGCCCCGCTGTCGTTGTGGGTGTAGACCACGTTCTTGTGCGTCGGGGACACCGCGAGGCCGCTGGACTCGCCGATGCGCGGGTCCTTGAAGCGGAACAGCAGGCGCGGCCTGCCGTCCTCCGGCCGGTCGCCCCCCGTGCCTCCCGTGCCGCGCGGCCGCGCGGCGCCGTGCTCCGCGGTGTCGGTGGCGGTGGAGGTGGAGGCGGTGCCGGTGGTGGCGGCGGACGCCGCGACCGGCCCCGCCACCGACATCCCGAACGCCGCCAGGACCGGAACCACCGCGGCCACCCGTCTGCTCCCCATTGGCACATCATGCCCCGCGGTTCCCACCGGCGCGCCGCAGCGACCGCGCGGTTCGGTACTGAGTTGGGATAGGTCTGGTCGGGACACCGTCCGGGCCCGAGCACGGCACAGGGCACGGGCACAGGGCACGGGCCTGAGCACGTCACGGGGCACGGGGCTGGGCTGGAGTGCACTCCAGGTGTTTAGGGTGAGTGATATGGAATACGTACACCTTGGACGCGCCGGACTGTCCGTGAGCCGACTCTGCCTCGGCACCATGAACTTCGGGCCGGTCACCTCGGAAGAGGACTCGTTCGCCATCATGGACAGGGCGCACGAGCTGGGGATCAACTTCTTCGACACGGCCAACGTCTACGGCTGGAAGAAGGGCGAGGGCGTAACCGAGCAGATCATCGGACGCTGGTTCGCCCAGGGGGGCGGCCGCCGCGAGAAGACCGTCATCGCCACCAAGCTGAACGGCGCCATGGGCGACTGGCCCAACGACGGCAAGCTGTCCGCGCTCAACATCCGGCGGGCCTGTGACGCCTCGCTCAAGCGGCTCCAGACCGACTACATCGACCTGTACCAGATGCACCACGTCGACCGGAACACCCCGATCGACGAGATCTGGGAGGCCATGGAGGTCCTGCGCCAGCAGGGCAAGATCGTCTACGTCGGGTCGTCCAACTTCGCCGGGTGGCACATCACCCAGGCGCAGGAGGCCGCCAAGCGGCGCCACTTCACCGGTCTGGTCTCCGAGCAGTCGCACTACAACCTGCTCACCCGGACCGTCGAGCTGGAGGTGCTCCCCGCCTGCGACGAGTACGGACTCGGGGTGATCCCGTGGAGCCCGCTCGCCGGCGGCCTGCTGGGCGGCATCCTCCGCAAGATCGACAAGGGCCGCTCCGCCTCCGAGCACGTCACCGCCGCGCTCGAGAAGCACCGCGACAAGATCGAGCGGTACGAGGCGTTCTGCGACGAGCTGGGCGAGCAGCCGGCCGACGTGGCGCTGGCCTGGCTGCTGCTGCAGCAGGCCGTCACCGGGCCGATCATCGGGCCGCGGACGGCCGAGCAGCTCGACGGCAGCCTGCGCGCGCTGGAGATCGAGCTGGACGACAAGGCGCTCGCCACCCTCGACGAGATCTTCCCCGGCCCCGGCGGCCCGGCCCCCGAGGCCTACGCCTGGTGACCATCGGGGAGCGCGCCACTGCGCCGCTCACCATCACGGGCCTCCGGCGCCGCGCGCCGGGGGCCCGTCGCCGTTCCCCCACCCAGGGCTCTCGCCGTACCGCCCACTGAGACGTCTCGCCGTGCCGCCCACCGAGGCGGAGGACCGCGGGCCCGGACCGGTGCCCGCTAGGACAGCAGCGCGCCGATCACCACGATGACCACGAGAAGCGCGAGCACGGTGGGCAGCAGCCAGCGACGGGGACGGTCCACGCCTTGGAGCCTAGCCGCGTCCGGTGAGTGGCCAGGCCCCGAGGGCCTCGTAGCGCACCGACGGCCCCTGGTGGCTGCGCATGAGATGGACGGCGTCGGCGCGCCACGGCGTCCCGGCGAAGGAGGCGAGCGCCTCGACCAGCGGTCGGACGTCGGCGCCCGTGCGCGGACGGGCCCGGGCCAGGGTGAGATGGGGGCGGAAGGGCTTGTCGTCGGGCGGCCCGGCCCCGGCGCGCCGGGCGCCTGCGGCCAGCGAGGCGGCCAGGCGCGACAGGCCGGGACCACCGCCGTACACGCCCAGCCACACGACCTTCGCCTGCGCCGGAGAGGAGAACGCGCCCGCGGCCCCGAACGACAGCCTCATCGCCGGGTGGCGTCCGGCGGCCCGCGCCAGCCGCACCGACAGCTCGGGCACCACCTCCCCGGCGACCTCGCCGAGGAAGCTCATCGTGATGTGCCACAGCTCCGGCGCGACCCAGCGCAGCTCGGGCCAGCCGTCCCGGTGGGGCTCGAGGGCCGCGGCGACCTCAGCGAGCGCCTCCGGGGGCGGCGACAACGCCACGAACAGCCGCATCGCGCGTCCTTCCCTCGGCGAACCGGGTGAGCAGCATCGCCAGACCGACGCCCAGCAGGCACATCACTCCGCAGATCACCACTCCGAGGCGGGGCCCGGCGAGCTCGCCGACCCAGCCGATCAGCGGTGCGCCGATGGGGGCGCCACCGGTGAACACCAAAACATAGATTCCCATGACCCGGCCGCGCATCTCCGGTGAGGCCGCGAGCTGGACCGAGGAGTTGGCGGCGGTGTTCGTCGTGATCATCGCCATGCCCGCCGGCATGAGCAGGAGCAGGAACACCGGGTAGGCCGGCGCGAGGCCCGCGGCGATCTGGGCGACGCCGAAGCACACCGCGCCACCGATCAGCAGGCGGCGGCTCGGCCGGGCCCGCCGGGCGGCGAGCAGCGCCCCGCCGAGGGCTCCGACCGCGAACACGCTGGAGGCCACGCCGAAGGAGGAGGCGTCCTGGCCGAACACCTGCTTGGACATCAGCGCGATGCTCATGGAGAAGCTCGTCGCGAACATCGCCACGAACGCCACCAGCAGAATCGGCATCAGCAGCTCCGGCCGGCCCCACACGTGCAGCAGGCCCTCGCGCAACTGCCCCTTGGCCCGGGCGAGCGGTTCGGGAGTGCGCAGCTCCGAGCCGCGCATCATCACCAGGCCGGTGATCACCGCGGCGAAGGACGCCGCGTTCACCAGGAAGATCGGCCCCGTCCCGCCCAGCGCGTAGATCAGCACGCCGGCGATCGCGGGCCCGACGACCCGGGCGAGGTTGAAGGTGGAGCTGTTCAGCGCGATCGCGTTGGACAGGTCCTGGCGGCCGACCATCTCCACCACGAACGACTGGCGCGTCGGGACCTCGACGCACGAGACGCAGCCGAGCATGAAGGCCATCACGTACACGTGCCACACCTGGGCGTGCCCGGTGATGGTCAGCAGGCCCATCGTCAGCGCCAGCAACCCCAGCAGGGACTGGGCGACCATGAGCAGCGGGCGCTTGGGGTAGCGGTCGGCCAGCATGCCGCCCCACAGCCCGAACAGGACCACCGGCAGGAACTGCAGGGCGGTCGTCACGCCGAGCGCGGCCGAACTGCCGTGGGCCAGTTCCAGCACCAGCCAGTCCTGGGCGGTGCGCTGCATCCAGGTGCCGACGTTGGACACGACGCTGCCGGAGACGAACAGCCGGTAGTTGTGGTTGCGCAGCGAGCGGAACATGCCGCCGCCGGTCCGCTGCACGGTCTCGGCGCCGCGGGTCTCCTCGGCCTGCACCTCCGCGAGCTCCGAGCGGCGTACGGCCTCCGCCCGGCGACCGGCTGTCCACCGGCGCACCGCTCTCGACCGGCGCACGGCCTTCGCCCGGGAGCCGGCCGCGAGGCGATCGGGCGCCGCGGCCGGCGTGCCGGGTTCCAGAGGGTCGGCGGACCCGTCGTCCGCGGCCTTGGGTTCGGTCACATCTGCGAGAGCTTCTCCAAGATCGGCGCCGCGGCCCGCAGAGCCGCCCGTTCCTCCGGCGTCAGCTCCATCAGCCGCTGGGCGAGCCACGCCTCCTTGCCCCGGCGCTCCTGCTTGAGCAGCCCTCGCCCGGCTTCGGTCACGCTGACGGTCACCTGCCGCCGGTCGGTCTGCCGCGGAGCCCGGGCGACCAGGCCCCGCTCCTCCAGCGCGGCGATCACCCGGGTCATCGAAGGGGGTTGCATCTTTTCGAGCTCGGCCAATTCGCCAGGGGTGATCCCTGAGTGCCGTTCTACGGCGGCGAGCGTCGCGGCCTGCGTGGGGGTCAGCTTGTGGGCTCCGCCCTGACGCCGGAGCCGCCTGGTCAGCCGCGCCAGTGACACGCGTAGCGCGGACGCCAGCCCGGCGTCGCTGCGCAGGTCCAACTGGCGCTCCGTCTTTGGGGTGTTCGTTAGCATAGGTCATTACCTTCGCTAACTATATACGACAACACATGATTCCCGATGGCTAGGAGGGATTCCGAGACGCGCGTCACCACGGAAAGCGCCGAGCGGCCGTGGCCGCAGGTCAGAGGGAGCAAGGACGGCCGACCGCCACGGGGTGGTGAAGGCGGGAGCGGCCGGCCATCACGGCGCGGTGGAGGCGGGAGCGGCCGCCAGGTCCTCCGCCGCGCCCCCCTCGGAGGCGCGCATGGTGCGCACCTGGCGCGAGAGCAGGGTGAGCGCCGAGGCCACGACGATCAGCGCCGCGGCGCCGTACTGCGTGGGCGACAGCCCGATGTGCTCGGCGATCGGCCCGGCGAGCAGCGCGCCGAGCGGCATCGCCATGACCGAGCCCAGCGCGTCGTAGGCCGAGACACGGGCCAGCCGCTCGGTGGGGATCCTGCGGGCCAGGGCGACGCTCCACTGCACCATCATGACCTCCATGCCGAGGCCGAGGAGCCCCGCGGCCACGCACACCACGGGCAGCGGCCAGTGCATGGCCAGCGACAGCGGGGCGACGGCTATCGACGCGCCGATGATGGCCACCGCCAGGATGGGACGCCGCGGGGTGTAGCGCAGGGACACCACGCCGCCGAGGATCAGGCCGAGCGCCTCGGCCGAGTTGATCAGCCCCCACGCGGCCGGACCGCCCATCTCGGCCTTGGCCACGGCGGGGCCGAGCACCATGAAGCCGCCGTACCAGGCCATGAGGACGACGCAGAACTGCACCACGATGGCCCACAGCCACGTGTGCGAGACGAACTCCGACCAGCCGTCCCGCAGGTCGCCGATCATGCTGCCGCCCCCCGCGCGCCCGTGCCCGGTCGCCCGGATGGAGAGCAGCATGGGGATCGTCCCGAGCAGCCCGACGCCGCAGACGGCGAGCGCCCACCCGGGCCCGGCGACCGCGACGACCACGCCCGCGACCGCCGCGCCGCCCATCTGGGCGAAGTTCATCGCCAGTCTGCTCACGGCGTTCGCCTGCTGCAGAACCCCGTCGGGCACGATCTTGGGCAGCAGGGCCTGCGAGGCGGGGTAGAACACGGCCAGCCCCACGCCGGTCAGCGACTCCAGCACGATCATGTGCCAGAGCCGCACCTGGCCGGTGAGCACCAGGATGCCGAGCAGTCCTTCGGCCACCGCGATCATGACATTGGCCGCGACGATGACCCGCTGCGGCGGGACGCGGTCGGCGATCACCCCGCTGATCAGCGTGAAGACCAGCGACGGCGCGATCTGGGCCGCGAGCACGTACGCCAGGTCGGCGGTGGACCCGGTGAGGTCCAGCACGGCGAACGAGACGCCCACCAGCGAGAACGCCACGGCGGCCGGCGCGAGGAAGCGATCGGCGAGCAGCAGCCGGAAGTCGCGGATCTCGAACACCGGAAAGCGGCGGGCAAGGGCGCGCCAGAGCATGACCACGGTCCGATCGGGTTGGAAACGACTTTCGACGGTAACCGGGCCCGCGCGCGACGGGCAATCGATTTACCGCCCGGTACGTCAGCCCAGCCGGGCGGCCTGCGGACCAGACGATTCACCGCCCGGCACGCACGTCAGCCCAGCCGGGGGCCCGCGGACCAGAGTACGCGCCCCGCATGAGCTGCGGTTCCTCATGGTGCCGGTCTCCGTCACGCGGCCGTCCCGCACGGGCGGGCGTCCAGTGCGGCGCCCGTGTGGCCGGCGGGCGGCCCCGCCGGCTCACTCCTCCCCGCGAGCCATCGCGCGCAGGCCGGCCAGCATGACCGCCAGCCCCTCGCCGAACTCCTCGGCGACCGGGACGCGGCGCCCCTCGACGGCCGTCTCCGCCAGCAGGGGGAACTCCTCGCGCGGCAACTCGGCCATCCGCGCGGTGCCGGCGCCGGACAGCGGCCCGAGGTGCTCCATCTGGATGGAGCCGATCAGGTAGCCGAGCAGGGCGCGCAGGGCGACGACGCGGTGGCGGCCGGTGAACCCGGCGCCGGCGAGCACGGCGAGCACCGCCTCCGACCAGCGCAGCACGGCGAGGGAGGTGTGGCGGTGGGTCAGGGTCAGCGGCACGACCTCGGGGTGGGCGCGGACGGCCGCGCGCACCCGTTCCACCAGGGCGGTCAGCTGCCGCGTCCACGAGCCGTGCGGCGGCCGGACGTCCACGCCGGACAGCACGAGCTCGACCACCAGCCCCTCCAACTGCTCGCGGTCGGCGACGTAGCGGTACAGCGACATCGTGCCCATGCCGAGCCGCACGGCGACCGCGCGCATGGAGAGCGCCGCGAGGCCGTCCCGGTCGATCACCGCCAGAGCGGCGGCGGCCAGGTCGTCCTGGGTCAGCGAACGAGGTCGGGGCACGGCTTGACAGCGTACAACATACGCTCATAGCGTCGTAGGCGTACACCGCACTCCTACGTCCCCGGCCTTCCCCTCGGCGCTCGCCACGCCCCCCACGGCTACCCGGCCACCTCAAGGGCCCCTGGGCCCGCGTCCCGCTTCTGAGAAGGTGCACCATGTCCCGACCCGCGAACCCCCGGCGCGTCACGCCCGGCATGTCGATCACCGGGCGCCGCCTGGCCACGGTCACCGGCGGACCGGTCGCCGTCCCGGAGGCCGGACGGCTCACCCACCTGCAGTTCCGCCGCTTCGCCGGCTGCCCGGTGTGCAATCTCCATCTGCGCTCGGTGGTCGCACGGCACGACGAGATCCTCGCCGCGGGGATCCGCGAGGTCGTCGTGTTCCACTCCTCCGCCGAGGACCTCCGCCCGCACGTGGCCGACCTCCCCTTCGCCGTCGTCCCCGACCCGGGAAAGCGGCTCTACGCCGAGTTCGGCGTCGAGGCCGCGCCGCGTTCGCTCCTGCACCCCCGCGCGCTGTGGGCGATCATCCAGGGGGTGCTGCGCGACCTCGGCCCCGTCCTGCTCCGGCGCCGCCCCGCTCCCTCCCTCGTCCCGCCCGGCGGAAACCTGGGCCTGCCCGCCGACCTCCTGATCGACGGCGAAGGCCGCGTCCTGGCCGTCAAGTACGGCGACCACGCCTACGACCAGTGGCCCGTCGACACCCTCCTCGCCCTCGCCCGCGCCCACTCCACCACCCCTCCCTCCAGCACGCGACAGAACCGGTGAACCCCTCCCCGGCGCGGAGCCACACCGGTGAAACCGCTCTCCTAGCAGGGCCGCACCGGTGAACCGTTCACCCGCGACCAGCGCGTCCGCCGCCGCGACCGGTCCCGCCCTTTACGCCCCGCCGGAGCCGCCTCACGCTCGGTGCTGACACCCACGGGCCGTCCTTGACCGACAGGGGAACGATGAGATTCCGCACACCGCCCTTGTGCGCCGCCCTCGCCGCCGCATTCCTCACCGCCGTCCTGGCGGCCACCCCCGCGGTACAGGCCGCCGCCTTCACCACGACGTCCGCCGAACGCGCGGCCGGCACCTCCGCCGAGAGTGCGGCCGGCGCCCTCACGGCACGCGCGGCCGACACCACGCCGCCGTCCCGGCCGACCGGGCTGGTCAACTGCCCGGTGCCGAGCGCCACCACCGGGTACGTCGCGGTATGCTGGACCGCCTCGACCGACGACCAGGGAGTCACCGGCTACGACATCTACCGGCTGGAGACCGGCGGCTTCGTGCGGGCGAGCAGCACGACCGGCACGGTGGGCGGGTTCTCCGGGGTCCTCGGCCGCGCGTACACCCTGTACGTCGTGGCCAAGGACGCGGCGGGCAACATCAGCCCGCCCTCCAGTCTGATCACCGTCGGGGCGAGCACCGGCATGACGCCCAGCCCGGGACCCTCGCCGAGCCCGACGCCCACCGGCGACGTCGTGCCGCCGTCCCGGCCGACCGGGCTGCGAGAAGGGTGCCTGGCCGACTTCCCCGGCGTGGCGTTCTGCTTCGACCCCTCGACCGACAACGTCGCGGTCACCGCCTACGACGTGTACCGCGAGACCGCGACCGGGTATCTCAAGGCCGGGACGGTCAACCCCTCGTCCTACCTGATCTTCACCGAGGGCGGCCTGGTGACCGGGACGCGCTACACCTATGTGGTGGTCGCCCGGGACGCGGCGGGCAACCTCAGCGCGCCTTCGGTCCCGATCGTGGCCACCGCCCGCTCGGGCCTCCCCGTCCCGACCCCCACGCCGACGCCGACCCCGAAGCCCACCCCCACACCGACGCCCACCCCGACGCCGACGCCGACGCCGAGTCTGTCGTGCGCCGTGACCTACGCGGCCACCGTGTGGAACACCGGGCTCAGCGCCTGGCTGTCGATCAAGAACACGGGCGCCACGCCGATCGACGGCTGGACGCTGACCATCGAGTACGCGGCGCCCGACCTGACCCTGACCACGGCCCATTCGGCGATCTGGGCCCAGACCGGCTCCCGGATCACCGCGACGAACCTGCCGTGGAACAAGGTCATACCACCGGGCGGCTCGGTGCTGATGGGCTTCAACGCCGCCCACAACGGACACCCCCCGGTCCCCACGCGATTCCTGGTCAACGGCGTCCCCTGCGCCACCGTCTGACCGGGCCCGGCCCGGCCGCCGCCTCCCGGAGGTCCCCCCGGGAGGCGACGGACCGCCGCTCAGTCGACCAGGTCCGCCTGGTCGTCCAGCCCGCCTGTCAGAGGGAGCGGAGGCGCAGGGACGTCCGCGCCCGGGTACCGGTCCTCCTCCGCCGCCTCGGCGAGCGAACGGCCGACCCTCTCGACGTTCTCGACCGACTCCTCCCGCACCGCGACGCGCAGGATCGACCGGGCCCGCCTCAGCAGATCGTCCGGCCTCAGCATGAACAGCCCGACACCGGCGACGGCCGCCATCTCCTCGGCGAGCTCGTACCGGGGACCCCGCGGCTCGCCGCCCTCCCGCCGCCACCAGTCCTCTTTCAGGTCGCCGGTGACCAGAAGCACGTCCACGCGCCGGCGTCGCGCCTCGCGGAGCGTCTGGACCCAGATCAGGTAGTCGCCGGCCGCCGCCTCAGGGTCCTTGGCCGCGTCCATGTACCCCGGCGGGATTCTCGCCTGCCCGCGCCGCCGGGCCTCGGCCAGCGCCTCGGCGTGCTCATCCTCGCCCAACGGGGCGCCCACCCGGCCGCGCAGGATCTCCTCCAGAGCGCTGAGCACCCAGTCGTCGCTGGTGTTGCCGACGAACGCGGCGGCCTCGGCGTCGTCGAGTTCCCCCACCGCGGCGATCACCGTTTCGAACGCCCGGGAGAGCCCGTCCGTGAGTTCCGCGCAGCGCTCGTGCGGCAGATCGACCCGCCCGGCCCAGCCGCGCAGGACGCGAAGAGCGCCCTCCCGCCTCTGCTCCAGGTTCTCCGTGGTCTTGGCGGACTCGCGCGGGTCCGCCAGCACGGCCTCGCGGTTGCGCCAGAACTCCACCACGACCTGCCGGGGCACCCACAGGGTCTTCCCCAGGCCGCGCAGCACGTCCAGCAGGTCATGCCGGGTGCGGTCGTTGTACCGGTACAGGTTGAGCAGGACATTGGTGTCCGGCACCACCAAGCCGGTCGTGAGCAGGTCGCGATGATCCTGCTCGGTCGGAGTGCGGTAGGCCTCGAAGCCGTCGAACAGACCGAACGGCGTGCCGACGTCGGCGGAAGGCGCCTCGGCCTTCCCGGCGGTGCTCTCGGGAGTGGTCACCGAGCCATAATGACCCCCTGCCCGGCTCAGCCGCCGGTGTTCTGCGCGTACTCCTTCGGCTCGACGAGAACCAGCCAGTTGCCGGAGTTGTCGCGCATGACGGCCTCCACGCCGTACGGGCGCTCGGACGGCTCCTGGAGGAAGGTCACGCCCTTGGCGGTGAGCTCCTCGAAGGTCTTGCGGCAGTCGTCGACCCGCAGGCCGAGGCCGCCCATCTGACCCTTCTCGAGCTGGCGGCGGACGAAGTCGGCGGCCTCGGTGTCGAGCGGGGGGCCGGGCTTCATGAGCGTGACCTGCAGTTCGGGGTGGTCGGGGTGGATGACGGTGACCCAGCGGAAGTCGTCGCCCATGGTGACGTCGGCATTGGCGGCGAAGCCGAGGACGTCCACGTAGAAGTCGCGGGCCTGGTCCTGGTCGAGGCAGTAGACGGTGACGAGATTGACGTTCGTAATCATGCCGAGAAAGTTACTCCCTGCCCCTCACCAGGGACTTCTCCAATATTGCACAAATCGCGATCTTGCTCGCGCGGGGCCACGGTGCCGGCCGGATCGAGCGCTCCGGACATGAACAGGTAGCACCCGGGGACCGTCGGGGCCCCGTGGGCGGCCCACCGGTCGCGGTAGGCGCTCGGGCTCTCGCCGACCACCTGGGTGAACTTGGAGGAGAACGAGCCGAGGCTGGTGAAGCCCACGGCCATGCAGATCTCGGTCACCGTGAGGTTGGCGAAGCGCAGCAGATCTTGCGCCCGCTCCAGCCGGCGGCGCAGGACGTAACGGTTGGGCGTCTCGCCGTAGGCCGACTCGAAGCAGCGGACGAAGTAGAACTTGGAGATGCCGGCGACGGCCGCGAGCCGGTCGAGGTCGAGCTTGGACTGGTAGTGCCGGTCGATGTGGTCGCGCGCCAGCCGCAGCCGGGGCAGCAGTTCCACCGGCACCGTCCGTTCCCCCTTGGCGGCCACCCGCCGACACTAACCGACGGCCCCGACACTTTTCGTCATGGCAGGGTGCGGCCGGAACATCACCAGACGCGCACGCCGGTCGCCTGCGGCGCTCCCACCCTCGGCTGTTGATCGACTTCGACCGCCATGTGCATATACACAATTAATTGACTATGAAACGGGACAAGTAATCAACTGCGCGTTATCGTGATGCCATGTCGTTGCGCCACGCGGTGATGGCCGCGCTCCTCGAAGGCGAAGCGTCCGGGTACGACCTGGCCAAGGGGTTCGACGCGTCCGTGGCCAACTTCTGGATGGCCACCCCGCAGCAGCTGTACCGCGAACTGGACCGGATGCAGGTCGAGGGCCTGGTCCGAGCACGCGTCGTCCAGCAGGAACGCCGCCCCAACAAGCGGCTGTTCTCCCTCACCGAGGCCGGGCGCCGGGTGCTGCGCGAGTTCACCGCCGCGCCGCCGCGCCCCGGCGCGATCCGCGACGAGCTGATGGTCAAGGTGCAGGCCGTGGACGCCGGCGAGACCGGCGCCGTGCGCGCCGCCATCGAAGAGCGCATGGCCTGGGCCGAGGCCAAGATCGCCCGATTCGAACGGCTCCGCGCCCGGCTGCTCGACGGCCGCGAGGAGGAGGAGTTCCTCGCCCACGCCGAGCGCATCGGCCCCTACCTGACGCTGACGCGCGGCCTCGCCTTCGAGCACGAGAACGCGCAGTGGTGCCGGTGGGCCATGGCCGTGCTGGAGCGGCGCTCGGCCCCCGCCACCTGACCCGCCTTTCCCCGGCATCCCACCCGCGTTCCGTTTCTGACGATGAAAGTGGACTGATGAGGTACCTGAGATACGTCGCGGTCGGCGACAGCCAGACCGAGGGCCTCAACGACGGCGACGAGCGGACCGGCTACCGCGGCTGGGCCGACCGGCTGGCCGAACTGCTGGCCGCGCAGGAGCCGGAGTTCCGCTACGCCAACCTGGCGGTCCGCGGCCGGCTCGCCGCGCGGATCCGCGCCGAGCAGACCGGCGCCGCCCTCGCGCTGGAACCCGACCTGGTGACCGTCATGGCCGGGATGAACGACCTGGTGCGTCCCGGGTGCGACGCCTCCGCCGTCGCCGCCGACGTGGAGGCGATGCTGGCCGCCTTCACCGCCTCCGGCGCCCGCGTGGTCACCTTCACCTTCCCCGACGTCGCCGCGATCTCCCCGCTGACCCGGCACCTGCGCCCCCGGGTCGTGGACTTCAACCAGCGCGTCCGCGACGCGGCCCGCCGCCACGGCGCCCTGGTGGTGGACACCTTCCCCCACCCGGTGACCACCGACCCCCGGCTGTGGAGCCCCGACCGTCTGCACGCCGGCCCGCTGGGGCACGCGCTCATCGCGGCGGCGGTCGCCGAGGCGCTGGCCCTGCCCGGCAGCGACTCCTCCTGGACCGCCCCGCTCCCCCCGTTGCCTCTCCCGCCGGCCTGGCGCCGCGCCCACACCGAACTGACCTGGGCCGCCGGCTTCCTCGGCCCGTGGCTGGTCCGCCGCCTGCGCGGCCGCTCCTCGGGCGACGGCCGCACCGCCAAACGCCCCGACCTCCACCCCGTGTACGGCCCCGGCCCCGACCGTGCGGCGGAGCCACAACACACAGAAGGCGCTTGACCGAAGGCCTACGGGAGACGGCGGGACGAAGGCCGCCATGAACCGATCAGGCCGGACGCAGATCTCCACAGGATCTCGACAAAGGCCCCACCCGGTCGCCATGCCGTCCGTTCATGCTTGGCCGCATGCGCGTGAAGATGATCCTCCCTGCGCTCACGGAGGCGACCAGTCCGCTGTTCCGCCCGGTCAAGTACTCGCTGTTCCCCCCGCTCGGCCTGGCCACGCTGGCGGGTTACCTCGGGGACGAGGACGAGGTCACCCTCGTCGACGAGCACGTGGAGAAGGTCCGCACCGACGACGAGCCCGACCTGGTCGTCATCCAGGTCTACATCACCTCGGCCAGGCGATCCTACGAACTGGCCGACCACTACCGGGCCCGCGGCGCCCACGTCTGCCTCGGCGGCCTGCACGTCACCTCGCTGCCCGCCGAGGCCGCCGAACACGCCGACACGATCTTCACAGGGCCGGGCGAGGACACCTGGCCGCGGTTCCTGGCCGACTACCGGGCCGGACGGCCGCTCGCCCGCTACGACTCCCGGGAACGGACGCTCGCCGCCCTGCCTCCCGTCCGGCGCGACCTCATCAGGCGAGGCCGCTACCTGGTCCCCAACTCGATCGTGGTGTCCCGAGGATGCCCCCACGTGTGCGACTTCTGCTACAAGGAGGCGTTCTTCGAGGGCGGCAAGTCCTTCTACACCCAGACCGTCGACGCCGCGCTGTCCGAGATCGACCGGCTGCCCGGACGGCACCTGTACTTCCTCGACGACCACCTGTTCGGCAACGCCAGGTTCGCCTCGGCGCTGTTCGACGGCATGCGCGGAATGGGCAGACTGTGGCAGGCCGCGGGCACCGTCAAGTCCGTCCTGGCCCCCGACCTGCTGGAGAAGGCCGTCGAGTCGGGGCTGCGCAGCCTGTTCGTCGGCTTCGAGACGGTCAACGCCGGCAACCTGGCCGCCCAGCGCAAGTGGCAGAACATCGACCGCGACTACGACGCGGTGGTGCGGCGCCTGCGCGACCTCGGGGTCATGGTGAACGCCAGTTTCGTGTTCGGCATGGACTCCGACGACGCCTCGGTGTTCGAGCGCACCGTCGAATGGGCCGTCGGCCAGGGCGTGGAGACCGCGACCTTCCACATCATGACCCCCTACCCCGGCACCCGCCTGTACGAGCGGATGGCCGCGCAGGGACGCCTGCTGCACAGCGACTGGGATCGCTACGACACCCGGCACACCGTCTTCCAGCCGGCCCGGATGACCCCCGCCGAACTGGAGGAGGGCTACTGGCGGGCGTACCGCGACTTCTACCGGTGGAAATCGATCTGGCAGGGCGCGAGCGTCAAGCCGACCCTCCGCGGCCAGGCCAGGCACCTGGCCTACGCCGCGGGCTGGAAGAAGTTCGAACCCCTGTGGGACCTGCTCATCCGCGCCCGCCGAACCAACCAGGCCCTCCCCCTCCTCGAAGCCATCCTCTCCCGCCGTTCAGCGATTCGACCGACCCATGTCGGCATGCCCAGCGCTTCAGACGGCGGCGTCCGCTCCCGGTGACCGGACCATGTAGACGTCGATCGGGTCCTGCGTCTCCACGGTGAACCCGTGGCGCTCGTACAGCCGGCGGGCGGCGCTGCCCTGCAGAACCTGCAGGCGGACGGGCACGCCGTCGGCGTCGGTGCGGCTCAACAGGCCGCGCAGGACGGCCGAACCGAGCCCCCTGCCCTGGAGGTGCGGCGCGAGATAGAAGTGCTCCAGCCACCGTCCGTCCTCGGCCGGTCGCAAGGTGACACACCCCGCGAAAAGGCCATCGGCCGAGATGACCGAGGTGTACTGCGGGGTGAAGGCATCCCGCAGCCGCTGCCGCACCCGGTGCTCGTCGAACCGGCCCAGCCGCTCCAGATCAGGACGCATCACCATGGCCCGCAGCTCCGCGATCACCTCGACATCCCCCGGCTCCGCAGGCCGCATGGCCAATCCCGTGGACCGACCCGACTCACGGCCGGCCACCACTCCCCCGGCCGGCACCCCGTCCGCCCGCGTCCTCCCATCCACGATCGAATCATCTCAACAAGCCACCGCGATGACGCCACAGCGCTGCGAGATGACCGAACCGGTCAGGAATGGAGAAGCGCCGGATCAGGGGGCCTTCGTAGCCTGAGCCGCATGTGCACGATCCCTTACGCATCAAGGAGACAAGGCATGAAAGCACACGTCAGCTCGATTCTTCTCGCTGTCCGCGACATGGACCGGGCCAAGCGCTTCTACACCGAAGGGCTCGGCTGGAAGATCCAGAACGACTACGGCATCTCGGTGTTCTTCGAGTCGGACGGAGCCTCGCCCGTCGGCTTCTACGGCCGCGAGGGCCTGGCCGGTCAGGTGGGAACGAGCCCGGAAGGCAGCGGCTTCAGCGGGCTCGTCCTCACCTACGTCGTCCGCAGTGAGGCGCGGGTCGACGAGATCCTCGCCGAGGCCGAGAAGGCGGGCGCCACGATCCTCAAGCCCGCCGGCGCTCTGCCGTGGGGCGGCTACGGCGGCACCTTCGCCGACCCGGACGGCTACATCTGGAGCCTCGGATACAGCGCCCAGGGAAAGGACCAGCCCTACGCCGAGTAGCCGCCGGAGGTCGCGGGGCCGTGGTCGAGCGTGTGCGGGTGCTCACTCGGAGAAGGTGAACAGGCGGTAGCGCGTCACCGTCTCGAAGCCGATGTTCCGGTACACCGGTTCCCCTTCGCTGCTCGCCTGGAGAGTCGCGACGCGCCGGCCGGACTCGCGGATGATCCGGAGCGCCTCCCGGGTCAGTGCGGTCGCGATCCCACGGCGGCGGTACGCCGGGTCGGTGGCGATGCAGTACAGGGCGCCCACGTCGCCGGTTCCGAGCGAGACGGTGCAGGTGCCGACGGTCTCACCGTCGACGATGCCGGCGAGGCGGATGACGTCCGGGTAGCTGAACCTCAGTTCCCGGTCGACCACCAGGTCGAGGTCACCCTCGAGGCCGAGGGGGCCGGCGTAGGCGTACACGTAATCGTGCACCTCGGAGTCGCCGGCCGCGGGCCGGATGGTCAGCCCCTCCGGCATCCGGGCGTCGCGAACGGTCGTCACGTCGATCGCCATGACCGGCATGTCGCTGATCAGCTCGCCGCCGCGAGCGGCCAGGCCGTCGGCGGTGCCCTCGTCGCTGTCCGCGCTCACCCACCAGCTCCACCGGGTGCCGGCCAGGTGCTTCTTCGCCTTCTCGACCGCCTGGTCGAGCGGTTGGTCGCATACTCGCAGCACTCCATTGAAGAGCACGTGATCGACGTCGGTGCGGTAGAGGGTCAGATCGGTGTCGGGCCGGTCACCGGCCCAGCCGCACCAGAACCGCCGGTTGGCGGCGAGCTGCGGTTCCAGATCATGGATGGAAAGTGTCGTCATACCCTCAGGACTTGGGGCGGCGGGCGAAAGTTCGATCCGGCGGACCACCGATTTCCGGACAGGCCGGGCGCGGCGCGTGGAGCAGGCGCACCTCGCTCACCAGCCCCCTGTTCTCCCGCAGCAGGAAGGTACCGCCGGGCGGGCAGTGGTCGGGGTCTTCCGGCGGGTTGACGAAGACGTTCTCCCACACCGTGATGCCACGCCCGGCGACCAGCCCGGTCAGCCGGGCGAGCACGCCCGCGTCGTAGTCGCGCCGCATCACGGCGAACAGCGACGCCAGTCCGGTCAGCCGCGCGCCGCTGGGCCACCAGATGGTCACATCGTCGGCCCAGCGTCCGCTCACCTGGCCCAGCGGCACGCCGTTCACGATCGCGGACAGGATCGTCGTCGCCTCATCGCGGCGTTCGGCGACCAGGGTCGCGGCGCTGTCGTGCCGCTCGTCCCGCACCCGGGGCAGGACGACGGCGAGCTGCCGCCGCGCTTCGCTCAACCGGCTGCGCACGGTGCCGACCGGGATCCCGCACAACATCGCGATCTGCTCGTAGGAGTTCTGAACCGTGAAGTAGCGCAGCAGCGCGACGGTCCGCGCGGCCGGCGAGAGCTGCTGGAGGCCGTGCCAGATCCAGTCGCGCTGGGCACTTCGCTCGACGTACGCGGCCGGGTCGTCCAGCTCCGGGGCGAGGAGATCCATTCCGGCCACACCGACCGGGATGGGCCTTCGTGTAATCAGCATCGTGCGGCAGTTGTTGCGGACGATCGCGTGCAGCCAGGGTCGCACCGCGGCGAGGTCGCGCAGTTCACCGATCCGGCCGAACGCCGTGATCGCCGCGTCCTGGCAGGCGTCCTCGGCGTCGGGCCCGTAGCCGAGGATCCGATAGGCGACGGCCAGCATCCCGGCATAGTGCTGCTCGAACAACTCGGCGAAGCTTGCGCGATCGCCGAGCTGGGCGGCCCGGACCAATGCCTGAGTCTCCCATTTCGATTCGAGCGACGGCATGGCACGACTCTAATCCGCCCGCTGGACAGGTTCTTCCGCGTCACGAACATGCGTTCGATCATTCATCGCCCAGTCGTCAGCGCGAGAGTCGTCGCATGCGACTCAGCGTAGGCGGCCCTTGCCTCACAGTCACTCCGATCACTCACATTTGAGTACTCTCTCTTGACCTTGAGAGGATGCTCGTGTTTGAGTACTCGCATGCGAGCGACACGCCTTTTCATTCTCGGCGCCCTGGCCGACGACGGCCCCATGCACGGGCACAAGATCCGGGCCGCCGCGCAGATGGACCGGGTGGAGCTGTGGGCGGACATCAAGCCCGGATCGTTGTACGGCGCGCTGCGCCGGATGGCGGACGAAGGCAGCGTCGAGGTGGTCCGCACCGAACAGGAAGGCAACCTGCCTGCCCGCACCGTGTACGGCATCACCGACAAGGGCCGCACCGAGTTGGTCTCGCTGATCAGATCCATCCTCGCCGACACCAGGCTCCGGCCGGATCCGATCCAGGTGGTGCTCCTCCACGGCGGCGCGATCGGCCCCGGCGAACTGCACACGGCCATCCAGCAGCGCCGCGATGCCTACGCCACGCAACTCCACTTCTGGCGCACCTTGCGCGTCGAAGCCCAGCCATACCTGACCAGGCTGGAGGCCATCGCCTTCGACTACACCCTGATGCGGCTGGAGACGGAGCTGACCTGGCACGACCGCCTGCTCACGGAACTCGCGGACACGGCCGAGCCGGCCTGACGGCACGGGCACCGCGAAAAGGCGCCCTCTACCAGAAAGCGAAAACCAATGTCACCTGGGCGTTTACACGTCGCCGTCATCGGCGGCGGCGTCGGCGGGCTCTGCTTGGCACATGGCCTGAGGCAGGCCGGCGTTGACGTCACCGTGTACGAACGGGATCTCACTCCCGACTCCCGGCTCCAGGGCTTCCGGCTCAACATCGAGCCGGCCGGGAGTCTCGCCCTGCACGCCTGCCTACCGCCCGCGCTATGGGAGGTGCTGGTGGCCAGCGCGGGCGACCCTGGGCCTGGGATCGGCTTCCTCGACGAGCGGATGCGACCGCTCGTCCGCATCGGCCAGGACGGCCGGGTCTCAGACCCGCTGGACCCTGCGACCGGCCGGCACGCGGTAAGCCGCGTCACACTGCGCAAACTGCTACTGGCCGGCCTGGGGGACGTCGTCCGCTTCGGCAAGGAGTTCACCGGTTTCACCCGGGTGGACGACGGGACGGTCACGGCGAAGTTCGCCGACGGCACCACTGCGACCGCCGACGTGCTCGTCGCGGCCGATGGCGCCAACTCCCGGGTGTGGGCGCAACTCCATCCCTCGGCCGGCCGGACCACACTGCCGGCGACGGCCGTCGCCGGCAAACTCTTCCTCACCGAGGAGAACCGGCGATGGCTGCCGGAGCGGCTGCTCGCCGGCATGAACGTCTTCTGGCCACAGCAGGACTTCCTGTTCACCGCGATCTTCCGCAGACGCGAAGACCCGGCGGCGATCACCGCCAGGCTCGGTGACCGGTTACGGGCGCTCGGACTGGAGCCGGAGCAACTGCTGGCGAACTCGCATGACGACGACTACGTGTTGTGGGCGTTCATCGCGCACCGTGACTCCCTTCCGGGCGACTTCACCACCAAAGCCCAGGCCGACCCGGCCGCGGTGCGGCAGATGCTGGCCCAACGGACCGCCGGGTGGCATCCCGACCTGCGCCGGTTGCTCGCCGAATCGACACCGGACACCCTCTACCGGACCGCGTTCACCGCCGCCGAACCACTCCGACCGTGGAAGACGGGCAACGTCACCGGACTCGGGGACGCCGTCCACCACATGCCCCCGGTCGGCGGACTCGGCGGCAACACGGCGCTGCGCGACGCGCACCGACTCTGCGCCGCGCTCACCGCGGCCGACCGCGGCGAGGAGCCGTTGCCACAGGCGTTGCACGCCTACGAGGCGGACATGCTGCGCCACGGGTTCCGCACCGTCCGCGACGTCGTCAGGAACACCAACGCCGCGATCATCCGCAACCCTCTCAAGCGGTCGGCGACCCGCTGGTTCTTCCGCACCTGCGGAGCCATCCCACCCCTCGGCCGAGCGGTCTTCGGAGAGCGCTGAGGGGGTAGTGGGCATCCGACTGATCGCGGATTTCTAGGTATTGAAGCGAGAGGCCGTCACGCTTCCGAGTCCATTACTCCCCCCGTCTGTCAGGTACGCGGTTATCCCATCGCCGTGGAGGTTGATCCACGAGTAACGGTGCTCGGAGGTGTCCTTCGCATAGATGAATTCGGTGTACACGGCGCCGGTTTTCACGCCGTTGAGGCTGGCCATGTCGGCGTACACGTTTCCCCAGTCCTGTCCGTACCCCTGGCGCACGTGTACGCCATCCTTCCGGAAGCCGATCCATCCGTCGTCAACGCTGCTCCCCTGCACCCATTCGGTGTGCACCCCGGTGAAGGTGGCCTTGTCTGCCAAGAGAGCGCCCCGATCCTGCGAGTCTCCTGTCCGCCGTACGGTCACCCCGCCCTGCAGGAAGGCGATCCCTCCCTCGCCGCTGTTCGGCCCCACTACCAATGGGGTGATGACGGCGACCTTGGCGGTGAGGGATTCCAGGACAGGGTTGCGCACCTGAACGGTCGTGGTGAGGACGTGTTCTCGCTTGGGCGTGGTGCGGGAGGTGGCGACCAGGGTGTAGGTGGTGGCCCGCTTGGGGGCGTCGTCGGCGGCCGGTGACCAAGAACCGCCCGAGAGGTTGGTCGCCTGCCCGTCCGGGAACAGGATCTTGTAGTCGAAGTCGTCGGACCCCTCCCAGCGCAGCGTGATGTCCGCTCCGGCGGCCACCATGGCGTCGTCCGCGCGGAAGTCGCGCGGCGCCGGGATCTCCTTCGGGGCGGTCTTCACCACCGCCAGCGCGGCCGAGCGATCATCGAGGCGCAGGTTCCCTCTTTTGGCATTCTCCTTCACTCCTAGCACGGCCAGTCCGGCGGTGGCGGCTACGGTGATGTTCTCCAGCGTCAGCACCAGGTGGTCGCCGGGCGCGAAACTCGCACCGGCGGGCGCGGTGACCAAGAAGGCGTCGGGGTCCTGCCGCTGGACGTCCACCGGCTTGGTGCCTGACGAGGTGGTGTACCGGCCCTGGGCCGTGACCGTAGTGATGTTCGGGGTGAGGTGGCCGGCGCCGTCGCCAACGGGCACCTGCACCCGGAACGTTCGCCAGGAGACCGATACCTGCCCGGTGTTGGTGACGACCAGGTACACCGTCCCCGTGGACGGGGAGCGCCCGGCCGCTGACGCCTCCAGGGGCGCCGGGTCCGTGAGGAGGGTGTAGGTCAGCAGGGTCATGGTCACGACTCCTTCTCTTGCAGGACGGCGCACACCGATGAACGGCGCACAACGAAAGGACCGGGCCGGACAGGCGGTGACACAGGAGATGCATCCGGGACCTGACGCCTGTGCCCCGCCACAGAAGTTCGCCTCCCTAGATCCAAAGCGCCGACATAGGGGCATTACAAGAGCACTAAAGGAGGCCAATCGGCGATATTCTCACCGTCTTGACAAACATTCGGACGACGTCTCACCGACCGCCCAGCACCACCGCGGCGGGGTCCTCGCGGCATCCCATCCGGGCCTGGCACAGGGGCGACGATGAAACGACGTGAGGCCGTCGCGAGTGACCGTTCAGGTCATCGCGACGGCCTCACGGGCCAGCGCATCCGACGCCTCCTGGCACCTCGACCCGCTCGTCGAAGCCGCGGAGGCACTCGATCTGGCATCCGCCGCATACGCCGTCCGCTGGTCGGCAGCCCAAGCGCTGTCCTCCGTAGATCACGAGCGTGCCCTGGATCCGCTGCTCCGCTTTGGCGCCGACCCGGCCTCGGACGTGCGATGGCAGGTCGCCGCCGGCGCATCACCCGCCGGACTCTGTCTGCTCCCGGACGAGGCGGTCACGGTACTGCTGCGGCTCATGTGCGATCCGGACTCCAGCGTTCGGGACTGGGCCACCTTCACTCTAGGAGTGCAATCGCGCAACGACACCGCGAAGATCCGTGACGCTCTTGCGGACCGTCCGGACGACACGGATGGAAACACCGCCGGCGAGGCGGCCGTGGGACTCGCCATCCGCCACGACCCAAGAGTGCTCCCCGTGCTCAAGGAGAAGCTCACCAACCTGGAGGTGGGAAATCTCTATCTCGAAGCCGCGGAGGAACTCGGCGATCCTCGCTTCCTCCCCCACCTGCGGCAGCTCAAAGAGCAGGGCTGGGGAATCGACACAGGGGATGCCTTCTACCTCGACAACGCGCTGCAAACCTTGACCGAAGTGGAGTCGGGCTAGGTAGGGCCGTCATACAGAGCGGCTCATGACAGTGGCCGAGTTCTGGCTCTCCTAAGCCCCCGCTGATGGCAGCATGTCACGACATGGAGATCATTCCTGGCTGTGGCGTGGCCTTGGCCAAGATCGGTGAAGCTCGGACGGACGTCGAGGGCCGCGTCGGGGAACCAGTGCACGGGCCAGGCGACACGAAGGCCGTCTACTCGACCACGCCCATGCTGGTCATCAGCTACACGCCAGACGACACTGTCGAACTCGTCGAACTCGCCTACAACGGCCAGGGAGGCGAAGAAGTCTTCTTCGACGGCGTTCAGCTGACCTTCCGGTTCATCGACGATGTCGTGGCGGACCTGACGGCAATGGGATACACGAGCGTCCCATCAGACATCGGGTTCGACTTCCACGCCGGCTTCTCCGTCTGGTCCATGGACTCACTGTGGGCCCAGGACCTGGATCCCGACGCCACCGAGGACGACGAGAGATCCGTGTCCGAGGGCGTATCCGTAGCCCCGTTCTCCTACTTCAGCCAATCCTGAAGCTCTGGTCTCTCTCGTAGGCCACTGCTGAAACAGCGTAGAGCCGCCGTGGTGACTGCTGGTGTCACCGCGACGGCCCCAGAGGTTCGCTGTCAGGACAAGCCGAGGAGGATCTTGACGGGGCCGATGGCGAAGTAGATGACGAAGAGGGCGGCCACCAGCCAGAGGAGGGGGTGGACCTCGCGGGACTTGCCCTTGACCAGCTTGATGAGGACGTAGGTGATGAAGCCGGCGCCGATTCCGTTGGAGATGGACTTCACTATCAGATTGGGTAACGATCGGTGCATGACATGGAGCCCCCGCCGTGTCGGCGGTCGCACAGAGTTGGACATCGTCCCTGACCAGCTTGTTTGGGCCTTGTACGCCCGTGAGTCCCTCGATGCCGACGGCGAGGAAGAGCAGGTGGACAACCAGCTCGATGACCTCCGCACCTTCGTCGGCGAGATGGGCGGGAGGATCGGCAAGGAGTACGCCGAGAACGACACCTCAGCCTTCAAGAAGGTACGGGTCCCCCTCGAAGACGGCACTGTCGCGTTCCGCGTCGTCAGACCCGTGTGGGATGAGGTGCTACGCGAGTTGCGCAAGGGCACCTACAACGCGCTCGCCCTCCCGAACATCGATCGCGGCATGCGCGACCCTCGTGACCTCGAAGACCTGATCGATCTTGTCGAGCACTTCGGCGTGCTGGTCGTCGGCATGACCGGCTACCTCGATCTGACCACAGACGCAGGCATCGCCATGGCCCGCAACGAGGTCAACCAACGCAACCTCGAATCCCGCAACCTCTCCCGCAGGATCACGGCGGGCAAGCGTCGCGCGGCGCTGAAAGGGCGTGCGATGGGAGGCCGGCTGCGCCCGTTCGGCTGGCAGGACAACAAGATCGATATCAACCCCCGCGAAGCCGACCTCATCAGGGAGGCAACGGCACGCATCATCGCCGGAGTCAAAGCACGCACGATCGTCCGTGAGTGGACCGAGCAAGGCGTACCCACCGTCGCCGGGGGCCAGTGGAGTACCCGCACCATAGAGCAGATCTTCACCAGTCCTCGTCTCTGCGGTATCCAGACGTACAGAGGAGAAGTACTCAAGGACAAGGACGGCCAGCCGGTACGGGGTGTGTGGCAACCGATCATCACGGAGGAGCAGCACAACGCGCTCATCCAGGTACTCAAGACCTACAAGCGCGACTACGGGCGTGACGGTCGTGGCCATCCGACCAAGTACCTCCTCTCCCCCTTCGTCCGCTGCGGCAAGTGCAACAACCGCATGCGTGGCGGCATGCGCCCCGGCACAAACGGCGTCAAGACGGCCATCTACGCGTGCCGCGACAAGACAGAGGGAGGATGCGGCGGCTGCGCTCGCATCGCTGAGAAGGTGGACGAGTACATCACGGCCCTCGTGATCGCAGACCATCAGCGCGTCCAACTCCGCGAGATCGGCGAACTGCCGGAGTGGGACGGGGAAGACGACCTCATCGCAGTCAGAGAACAGCTCCACGAGATCACGGCCGCTTACAAGGAACGACGCATCAAGGGCAGCCGGTACTTCACGCTCCTGGAGGAGTTGGAGTCCGAAGAACGTCGCCTCGAAGCCGACCAGCGCAGGCATCAGACAGCACGCGTGCGACGGACCGAGGGAGTCGTGAACCTGGCTGAGAAGTGGACGGACCCAACGTTCACGCTGGACCAGCGGCAAACCGCGATCGCACAGAGTCTCCAGGCTGTGGTGATCCACCCAACACGCCCAGGACAGCGACAGTTCGATCCGAACCTGATCGAGCCGATTTGGAAGGAAGATCGAGGTCCGCGTCAGTGACGACGGCAGAGACAACGAGGCCCCTGGCTGCGAGAGCCAGGGGCCTCACCGGTTCCTCAGAGGTCGTCTTCATCGATTTCCAGTTGATAGATCCGGGCCACGCGTCGCGCCCACTCTCGAGAGCGTGGCGGCGCGTGCTTCATTTGGTCTTCGGCCCACTCTTCTGGAGACGGAACGCTTCTTCTCTCGGGCTTAGTCGTTGGGACATCACCTCCCTTCGCCGTCACCTACAGTGATCGTCCACGTGTTCGTCCATGGACGGCTGTGCGGCCCTTTACGTGCAGGCGCGCGCGTGGACGTGGACGATTACCGACTGTCAACTGTCAGGCAGTGCGCGCCAGCGTCCCCGGCTGACTTGAGCGGCGCGGCCGGAGCGGGCGTGTTCTCGTAGCCGGTAGTAGACCCATGAGCGCCCCATGCCGGTCCGGCGCATCAGGTCATCGATCGAGAGCCCTTCTGCGGGGGCGTCGCGGAGAGCCACCCACAGCGTGTTCTCGGCGTCCTGTGACGCTGCCTGGTGTACCTCGCATGGGACGGCCGATGAACCGCTGAGGGTGCCTCTGTCGGCTTCCATGGGGGCAGTTTCGAGGGCGGCGACGGAGATGTCATCGAGTGGCGGACGGTTGGAGGCGTGCCGGATGGCGGTGCGCTGAACGGTGTCGTCGGCGAGCAGGAAGGTACGGGCGCGGCGGGGGATGTCGTGTTCCGGTGCGCTGACGAGGAACTTGCCGGGGGCGTTGAGGGTGTGGGAGTGCCAGCCGGCCTTGAACATGCCTTGTCCGAGGATCAGGTCCACGTCTCGCCGTTCCCGTACGCGGAAGGAGATGCGTACGTCCATCTGTGAGCGCACCGCGCCGTGCCCCATGGCCTTCTGGGAGGGGCGTTGTGTCGCGGCTACGAGGGTGACCGCGACGGCGCGCCCCCGTCGGGCGATGGAGTCGGCATGCCTGACGGCTTCCGGTGCCTCGTCGACGAGTTCGGCGTACTCATCGATCAGGATGACCAGAGCGGGCGCGTCAGGGCGTGGCTGCCAGACACGTTGCCCCTGCTGGGCCAGCATGTCAGCGCGACCGTCTAGGACGGCTACGGCGTCGCGCAGCAGTGCTTGGGCTTCCTGGGCGGTGGTGGCGAGGCGGTCCAGGCAGGATGCCCACGGGAGGAGTTCCATCCCGCGTTTGAGGTCGATGCCCCAGATGACGACGTCCGGGCAGGCGGACAGGTCGGCAAGGATGACGTTGACCCCGCCGCTCTTACCGGCGCCGGCCACGCCACCCACCAGGGCGTGACGTCGTAACAGGGACACCCGTACCGGGCTCCCGTCCTCGAACAGCCCCAGCTTGACGGGTTGGCTGATGGAGCTGACGGAGGGACCGGGCCAGGCGATCGCGTCGGCGTGCGGGTCGGTCTCGATGACCCGCAGTTCCATCCGGTTGGCGCGTTCGGGCACAGGTTGGACGCGTGCGGCTCCCCGCCGCGTGCCCAGAGCCGACTCAAGCGCGGGGAGCTTGGACACGACCTCTTCCACCGTCTGCCCGCGCGCCAGAGCTACCCGGGCGCGGTAGCCCCACAGATCCACGACCGCTGACTGAATGCGAGAACCGGCCAGGCCGACGGCCTGAGAGATCTCCGGCCACGCTGCGAGCGTGCGTTCCACGCGTACGCGGGCACGGCGGCGGCGGTGTGCCCACCATGGGAGGCCGGCGACGAAGGCTCCCATGGCGAGCACGTGAGGGAGTGGCACGGTGAACGGCCCTACGGCTGTCGCGGCTGCGGTCCATCCTCCGGCGAGCATCACGGTCACCGCGGCGTAGCCGCGTTCCGCGGGACGGGTCAGGTTCACCCATCGGCCGAAGAACGCGAGCGCCCACGAGGTCAGCGCGGTGAGGATCAGCACGGTCGGCCACCATGTGGCGTATGCCGCGTGGAGGATCGTCCCGCCCGTCAGGATGAGGAAGGTCATGGTGAACGGGGCGAGTTCGGAGCGGTAGCGCCACATCGCCCGACCGATGGTCACCAGGGCGATGGGTGCGAACTCCAGGTCATCGGACAGGATCATCATCGGCTCGATGCCGTCGCGCCGTATGCGGCGGGCGTTGCGGCGCAACCGGTGCCGAGAGTGCCGGTGCCTCGTCATCCGGCCTCACCCCGCCCGACCTCGTCGGCGTGTTGTGCCGTGAGTTCGTCTCGCAGGTAGAAGAGCGGGTCGGCTTCGCCGTCGTGGTGAGCGGCCAGGGTAGCGCGAGCTGCGGCGATCATGTCGGCGCGCTGCCGGCGGACTCGGGAGAGTGCGGCGTGGAGTCTGGTGATCTGCGCTGCGAGGGTGAGCGTGTCGTCCAGTGCGATGGTGACGTGCTGCCAGATGTCGGCAAGGGTCAGGGTCGTGGAGGAGAAGGCGGTGATGAGCTGTCGGGCGGTGCGGTTGCGGTCGATGACCTCCTGAAGCGCCGGATCGGGATATGGGTGGACGTGGGCCACCAGGCATCAACTCCTTGGGTCGGGGACAGGGTCAGGAGCTGGTGAGCCAGCTCAGGACGGCGCTCACCGCGCGCCGGATGTCGGGGGCGACGACGGTGGCGGCCAGGAAGAAGCCGAACAGCAGACACGTGATGGCCTGCCAGAGTCGCAAACCCAAGTAGCGCCAGGCGATGAACACGACCGCGCCCAGGAGCACCACCAGGGGAATCGACACCGTCACGGGGACCTCACCTCCTCTCGTCTTGTCGCGCGGACAGTCGGCGTTGCACCAGGTCAGATGCCGTCGTGATATGCCTTCCGGCGGTGCCAGCGAGCACGGGCGCGGCACTTTCGACACCGGACTGTGCCGGGGTCGGTGAGCGCGCCGCAGGGGCAGCGGCGGTCGAACAGACGGGGGATGCGCAACTTGTTCACCTCCTCATGTCGCAGAAGTAAGGCGGTGCTCCGGTCAGCGGCGGACATGGACGCCGACGAGACGGCGCGTCGCGCCGTCGATGGAGGTACGGGGCGCACCTGACAGGCTCATGTGCCGGTCAGCCCGGCGGATGCTCGCGGACATCGCGAGGAACCAGACCAGGCCGGCCACAGCGAGGCCGAAGGCAGCAAGCAGGATGGTCAGATACGCCATGGGGATCACTTCCTTTCGCCGTCGGAACCTTGCGAAGCGAAGGTAGGTTCGGCGGAAGGGGCGCACCCATCACGAGGTGAGATTCTGCGGTGAGATCGAACAGATCATGCGGTGAGATAACCCGCAGGTAGAAGGGCTGATCAGACGCGAAAATCCCCCGGAAGAGCCAGGGAAGGAGCGGGTGAGCGCTCTGGCTCCGCCGGGGGCGGCTTCGGAGATCACATACCGGAAAGGGTCTACGCCGAGGGTGGCGGTTGTCTCTGATGGAACAGTTCTAGGAACTCAATGACCTTTTCACGCGCCCGCTTGTGGGCGGCTTGCTCCGAGGGCAGCCGTTCGATCGGCTGTGATCCTTTGGGACCGGGCAACTTGCAGTGCAGTTCCATCGGGCGGGAGACCACGTCCAAGGTGAAGGCGCGAACCCCGCCGACCATGCCGTGCCTGAATGCGAAGATCTTCGGCGACTGCACCCACGTGATCTGTGGTTCATCCATCGCCGGACCCGTTGTCTGCGCTCATCCGTTGCTCTGGGATCTGTGAGATGACTTCCAGTCGTTCTGGCATAGCCGCCGGGAGCCACTGGTCCCGCACCATCTCCCAGTAGAGGAGGGCGATTCGCTGCGCCGCCGAGTCCGGGAGGGTGATCGGGGAGAAGGCGTAGACCCTTCGGCCCGTGCTGTCGGAACAGCGTCCGGTCCACCAGCGGAAGTGTGGCCCGTCGGGCCCGTACTCACACCAGACCACCAGGCCACACCGGACGGAGAGCGCTGCCACTCTCTCACCGGGATGGACATCAGCGGTGATCCCGTGGCTCTCCAGAGCTTGGGACAAGCGTGATGCGGCCAGGGCGACGGGAGAGTCGTCTTTGGGCTTTTTGATCATCTCTTCGCGTCTCCATGCGTCGGGACCGCTACCGGCCTCGACGGGTCGCGCTCAACTGATTACCTTGCGCACTACCTCATTCGCGGAGATATGCCCCATTGGCCTCCCTGTTTGGCTCTGACCTGCGTCTTGCCTTGAGGAGAGGTTTCCAAGCAAAGGGCTTTCAGCTAATCTCGCCGTGATATCTCACGGTGTGATGGACTTAGCGGTACCGAACTTCCGTGTAAGCGGATAACCAGAGGAGCGGAACGCGCGCCATGGCGATGGACCAGCGCAGCATCAGAGACATCCTCGATGCCGTTTTCGCACGTCAGGACATGGACGACGTGTGCCGGCGGCGCGATGTTGGGGGCGTTATCCGCATCCTTGCCAAGTTCGGGATCACCCAAGGACAGATCGCCAGCCTGACCGGAATCACTCAGGGCCGTATTAGCGAGTACAAGACGGGGAAGCGCATCCCGACCGCAAAGTCTACATTTGAGGCGTTCGCTGATGGCTTGGGCATGCCTGCACACCTGCGTCACCATCTGGGGCTTTCTCCGATGAGTGAGAGCACTGGTGCAGGCGGTGCTCAAGTGATCAGTGGCGAAGGCCAGATCGCCACAGACACATTCGACTTGCAGCTCCTAGCGGAAGAAGTCGGGAAGCGGGGTGACGCGTTGAAACGCCGTGAACTGCTCGGCATGATCGCGCGACTTGGTGCCACTACAACACTCGCCCAGAACGAGGTATGGGAACGGCTCTCCTACGCCTTGACCAAGCCGTCCGCCCTGGACGAAGCGGTGATCCGTGAGATGGAGGCACGGTCCGCCGGCTTCCACCGCCTCGAAGAGATCATGCCCGCGAGCAGCATCTACAAGGGTCTCGCCCTCCACCTCAGAGAGGTAGGGACGATCCTCAACGGCACGGCCACCGACCCCAAAGACGAGCTGAGACAACGCCTGATCGTCGTGGCAGCGGAGAGCAGCGTCCTGGCCGGCTGGATCGCCAGCGACATGGGCAGCCCGACGACCGCCCGCAACTTCTACACCACTGCCGAGCGAGCCGCCAAAGAGGCCAACGACCCCAGCATCATCGCGTGCGCCTACGCCTACCGCAGCTACATCCCCAGCGCCAAAGGCTCCCACGGGCGAGCGAGAGCACTCCTGGCAAGCGCGTTAGAGGTACTTCCCCCGTCCTCTTCCCCGGGCACGATGTCATGGCTCGCCGCACGGCACGCGGAGGAGAGCGCGGCACTCGGCGACAAAGAGAGCGCCGTCCACTCCTGGGCACGCGCCGAAGAAGCCTTCAGCATCTCCGACCCCGAGGAAGACCGCGTCTGGACTCGCTTCCTCGACCAAGACCGCTTCGACTCCTTCCGCATCGCGACCTACTCACGCATAGGAAGACTCAACGAGGCCGAAGAGATGGCACATGCCGTCATCTCGCGACTCCCTCAAGTCGAGCGCAAGCGAGCCGCCATCATCCTCGCTGACATGGCCACAGCCCACCTCGTCCAAGGGTCCATCGACGCCGCAGCCAAACTTGCAAGAGACGGCCTCGCAGCAGTCAGAGAAACCGAATACGCCCTCTGGCTCCCAAGATTCGAAGTCCTCGCAGAAGCTTTAAGACGCTGGCAGACCCAACCAGTCGTCCGAGCCTTCATGGAAGACCTAGCTATGACGAAGCGTCAGTTCTCCGCGTCTCATGGCTGATCCAGGCCAGATATTGGGGGCTCCCCGCGATGATATGCATAGCGATAATCTCAGGGGTATCGTAGCTGTGGTTCGCTTTTATATGCGTCTCGAGAGTAGGAAATAGGGCAGCTGTTGTCTTGATGAGTAGCTGCCACTCTTGAGCGTCCTCCATCTGTCCTTGCCACCAGTACACGGAGCGGATGGGTCCTACTATCTGCACGCAGGCAGCCAGTCGCTCGCTAGCGATGCTCCGCGCGAGCTTCACCGCCTCTTCCATGCTTGGCACTGTCGTTATAGCCTGCAAGTATTCCGACATCGCCCACTCTCTCAACCATTCCATCTATGAGACGATTTCACCACCGTATGCTCGTTCACCGGCGGCGTACGAGCCACCTAGGCTATCGCCTCAACTTCCAGGCAAGCCGTTATTATGCTGAATCGAATCCGTCTCGACAATGGAGTCGCGACAGAAATCACTGAGAATCTGGAACAAAGACTATCACCCCGCTTTTCGTACCCGGAGGAGGTGGCTTGACAACCTCGACTCCTGCGCTAATGAGTAGCCCTTCAGACGTAGAATCACTGCTCCATAGCCAGTTGATGAGTGCTGCACGACAGAGAATACGCGCATTCTCGCTGATATCTCGATCTTTCGCGGACGTTTGATCCAGCCCCCACGAAGCGACCACACCATCATTTACCAGAAGGCGTTCTCCGTGCGTAATCTCACTTCGAGCCTCGTAGATTCGATCGAGTTGGGCGCCACTCGGCTCTCCAGGTGCGAACTTCTGCATGAACGTCTTGAATAGGGTACTTGGCCTGAAGTCGGGACTGACCCCTGACTGCGACGAACGATCGATATCCAGGCCAGCCACACACTCTATAGCGTTGATCAACGATGTGAAATACAGGGACTTCGAGTAGTCCCAGACGGTTGCAGCGGTGTGATACCAATAGCAGGCTCGCATGTATCGATCGCGAGCATCAGCACCCAAGGTGGAAAAGATATCCAACAATCGCGAGAATTCTGCCGGGATCGCCAGCGTATCACCTGCATAGCTTCTTGTGCTGTAGTAAATGTTCGACTCCACCTCTGCCAGTGGGGGAGAGTCGTCGACAGGGAAGTCGTCGACGATATAGGTGAATTTGGGGATAAAGTAGCCTTCATTTGCCCAGGTTGAGGCTACGGTCGACCCCTGACGCACCAAGACCCAGTGCTTTCTCGAAGAGTTTGTCGACGAGGTGATACGGGTTGATAGAAAGAGGTTGAACAGTAGGGCGAGTTCCCGCGCTCGCCTCACGTAACGCATCTGTTCGATAACGAAATTCGACGATCCCCTAAATGTGATATCCACAATGAACGGGTGTTCGGCCATTAACTCCTCAGGGCGTGGAGCTTCGACCGGGGCAGGGACAATGCGAAGGCCACCTCCATGACGCCACTGACCTTCGACAGGCTTCCCGCTAAACATTGTCCAGCGCACGATTTTCTTATCTGATGGGCTCAAGATTTCTCGTTCTATGGCCTCCTGCATCCTACTTTTGATTTCGGATGTCATGGCCGGCCCCGCTGTGGCATCAACTATCTTGCCGTTACGGTAATGTAAGCTGAGTGCCCAATCATCATTCTGGGTGCGATACTCAACTTCTTGTGTACGGAACTGCGCACATCTGGGAAGTATCGATCCAAGAACTATTCTCAACTCCTCGTCATCAACTTGTCCAACGTGGAGTTCTGGTGCAACTGATTTCTTGGCCACTATCTAGCCTTTCATGCATTTCCGATAGAGGTTGACCGATCACTCAATTTCTGAACCTCCTTCGAGGGTTCTGATCGCTCGATCATTTGAGCCGCGGGAAAACCATCCAAGAGTCCCAGCGTCACCTTGTATGAAACTCCGGCGACGTCTCTTAGCGAGATGGTCCAACGATCGTGTGCCGCATCATGAGTGTCGGAGACAACTTCTACCAAGTCTTCACCTCCGGGGGGTGCATCGAGGCATCCCCTTGCAAGATCAAGGTATCGAGTCTCGATGATCCATTGCGCCCAGGCAATGGCGCTCTCTCGGTCGAACGATTCATGCCAACCATCACCCGGCGGCTTCATTGCGTAGGCGCGGTGTCTTGCAATCATCTTCTCGAACAGCTTCATCGTTGCGGCTGCGATCACGCCGTCTACGGTTGATTGAGCGATGAAAAGCGTAACTTCGTGAAAGAGACCGCCGTCGGCTCCCCAACTACCTCTACCTGCACGTTCCTCGATGGCGTGGTTAACGTGATCAGGCCGAAGGTAGGCTCTCTCAACCTCATCTCGGACAAATCGGGCTTCGCTTCGAGGGAGCGCTACAGTCAAGAGCCACACTCGGGAAGGTGATGAGATCAACCACTCCTTCTCCGCAACGCATACCGTGACTCCAACGCAATCGTTCGCTGTCTCCTGTAATACTTCCAGCACAGCACCTCCAGACGCTGACGACTCAGCGTTGCCCCAATTCTGTCGTAGATTGGGGAGGTGTGCGCTGTTATGCGGAAAAACAACGCTATACCACATAATGCAATCAATAGCCGATCGATCAAGTGCGTGGACTCTACCTCCTCATGACACTCACCCCGCATTACGCACCCTAGGCCGGGGCGTCGCCCGGCTTGGTACGGCGTCGCCTCGGTCAAGATCGAGGAGGCTCGGACAGGTGGCGGGAAGCCAGTGCACGGGCGAGGCAACACGTAGGCCATCTACTCAATCACGCTGTAGGCCATGGCTAAACGACGTGGGACCGCCGTGGTGATCGTTGATGTCACCGCGACGGCCCCAGAGGCTCCTGTCGGTCAAGACAGCCCAAGAAGTATCTTGACCGGGCCTATGACGAAGTAGACGACGAACAGGGCGCTCACGACCCACATCAGGGGGTGGACCTCGCTGGCCTTGCCCTTGACCAGCTTGATCAGGACGTACGTGATGAACCCACTACCTATTCCGGTAGAGATTGAGTAGGTGAAGGGCATCAGGACGATGGTGAGGAAGGCCGGGATGGCGATCTCGTAGTCGTTGAAGTCGATGGCCCTGATGGCGGTCATCATCAGGAAGCCGACGACGACGAGGGCCGGGGCGGCCGCCTCGTAGGGGACGATCTTGACCAGCGGCGACAGGAAGGCGGCGAGCAGGAACAGGGCGCCGGTCACGACGCTGGCCAGGCCCGTGCGGGCGCCCTCGCCGACGCCGGCCGCCGACTCGATGTAGGTGGTGTTGGAGGAGGTCGACGCCGCGCCGCCCGCCGCGGCCGCGATCGAGTCGACCAGCAGGATCTCCCGGGTGCGCGGCAGCGTCCCCTCCTCCGACACCAGGCCCGCCTGGGCCCCGACGCCCACCACGGTGCCCATCGTGTCGAAGAAGTCGGTGATGAGCAGGGTGAACACGAACAGCACGGCCAGCACGGCGCTGATCTTGCCGAACGACCCGAACAGGCTGAACTGGCCGATCAGGCTGGTGTCGGGCACGCCGATGATCTGATCGGGCATCGCCGGGACGACCAGGCTCCAGCCCGTGGGGTTCTTGCCGCCCATGGACGGGCCGACCTTGGCGATCGCCTCGACGATGATGGCGATCACGGTGGTGCCGATGATGCCGATCAGGATCGCGCCCTTGACCTTGCGGGCCACCAGCAGCGCGGTGATCAGCAGGCCGATCACGAAGACGAAGATGGGCCAGCTGGTCAGCGCGCCGCCGATGCCGAGCTCCAGCGGCGTACCGGCCGCCTTGCGGACGAAACCGGAGTCCACGAAGCCGATCAGGGCGATGAACAGGCCGATGCCCACGCTGATCGCGGTCTTCAACTGGCTTGGAATGGCGTGGAAGACCGCCGTGCGAAAGCCCGTCAGCACGAGGATCGTGATGACGATGCCCTCCAGGACGATCAGGCCCATCGCGTCCTCCCACGACATCTGGGAGGCGATGCCGAAGGCCACGAAGGCGTTCAGGCCCAGGCCCGCGGCCAGCGCGAACGGCACCTTGCCGACGAAGCCCATCAGGATGGTCAGCACACCGGCCGTCAGGGCGGTGGCCGCGGCGATCGCCGCGATGTTCGCCGAGCCGGTGCCGTCGCCCAGGAACTGGCCGTCGGCATCCTTGGCCCCGCCGAGGATCAACGGGTTCAGCACGACGATGTACGCCATCGTGAAGAACGTGGCCAGGCCGCCACGGATTTCACGGTCAAGCGTCGAATGTCGTTCGGAGATCAGGAAATAGCGGTCGAGCCAGCCGAGCAGTCCGGCCGGCCGGGTCACAGGTGCGGTTATCTCGCTCACGCGGGCAGATTGACAGGCGGTATCACAGTCGGAAAGACCCCTGAGGCGCTCGTGGTCCGAATGAGACCAACTTGTGTGCAGTTCGGATTCGGAAGGAGGTTATCCGACCCGCCGAGCCTGGTGGAACCGTGTCTCGCCTAGTACTCCAGTGACTGTTCGTGATCTCGCTGGTTATGGGGGCATGGGTACGGCCACCGCGTGATCATCAGTGGTTGTGAAGACATCCGAAGATCATGCGATGGCCGCGGGCCTCAGCGTAGACCC
>NZ_JBHTCG010000012.1:0-235636 GCF_042665155.1 Sphaerisporangium rhizosphaerae
GCCCGGGCGCGCCGCCGCGCCGGCAGGCCCGCCGCCCGGCGCCGCGGCCCCCACCCAGCCGTTGCGCCGCCCGTTGCCCGGCAAGCAGCCCGCCGCGCCGGCCGCCGACGACGACCTGTCCGACATCGAGGAGATCCTCAAGCGCCGGGGCATCAGCTAGCGCTCCGGCCCGCCTCGATTCGTCCTGGCCCGGCGCGGGTCGCCCTGGGCTCGGGTGGCGCCGCGCCCCTCTGGCCCTGGCGCGGGTCTGTCGTGTCGTGAAGGAACGGCCCGGGCAAGGAGGCCGCCCGGGTGCCGCCGGATGGACTGAAGGTAACGTTCCGGTAACGTCGGCATCGAGCTCAAGATCGGTAATTCGGGGGCCGGGGGGCCCGCGATAAGATCACCGGCAGGGTCTTCCGGCCATGATTTCCGGCCTCGCGGGAGGGACGCCGGAGGGTCTGTGGCGCCGCAGACCCTACGCCCGCGAGGCTTCCGGCGCAGTGTCACGGTTCCGCGACACAATCCCCACACCCCCAGGACATTCGCTTCAAGATCAACACGAATGAATTTCGCATGAATCACAGTTGAGCCACATAGCGTGCTCAGGTACTGGTCAGTGCAGCTCAGCACGTAGATTCTGCGTCCGGGGGTCGCACACCCGCGGCCTGCCCGAAGATGGGCGAAGCCTGTGGCCACCCGGCGGCGGGCGGCGCATCGGACAGCCACAGTCGTCTGGGATCCAGGGGGCCGACAACTATGACCTCACCGCTCGACGTCTCCGGCGCGGAGCTTCAGGCCATGCCGGAAGCCGTGCTCGAGGGGACGCAGAGCAAGGCGATCGAGGGCCGATCGCTCGGCCAGATCGCGTGGACGCGCCTCAAACGGGACAAGGTGGCGCTCACCGGGGCCGGCGTGGTGATCTTCCTGATCCTCGTGGCGATCTTCGCCCCGCTGATCGTCTCCTGGCTGGGGCACCCCCCGAACGACTTCAACCAGGACCTCATCAGCTCCGAGACCCTCGCGCCCAAGGACGGCACCGGCATCAGCGGCGACCACCTGTTCGGCGTCGAGCCGGTCAACGGCCGCGACATCTTCAGCCGCGTCGTCTACGGCGCCCGCATCTCGCTGCTGATCGCCTTCCTGGCCACGCTGCTCTCGGTGTGCATCGGCACCGTGCTCGGCATCGTCGCCGGCTACTTCGGCGGCTGGGTCGACTCGGTGATCAGCAAGGCGATGGACATCTTCCTCGCCTTCCCGCTGCTGGTGTTCGCCATCGCGCTCGCCGGCGTCGTGCCCGACTCCGCCTTCGGCCTGTCCGGCGACGCCCTGCGCGTCTCGCTGCTGGTCTTCATCATCGGATTCTTCAACTGGCCCTACATCGGCCGCATCATGCGCGGCCAGACGCTGTCGCTGCGCGAGCGGGAGTTCATCGACGCCGCCCGCAGCCTCGGCGCCCGCGGGCCGTACATCATCTTCCGCGAGATGCTGCCGAACCTGGTGGCGCCCATCCTGATCTACGCCACGCTGCTGATCCCGACCAACATCCTGTTCGAGGCGGCGCTGTCGTTCCTCGGCGTGGGTGTGCGCCCGCCCACCGCCACCTGGGGTGGCATGCTCTCGGACGCGGTGCGGTTCTACACGATCCCGCACTTCATGTTCTTCCCCGGTATGGCGATCTTCATCACCGTGCTCGCCTTCAACCTGTTCGGCGACGGCCTCCGCGACGCCCTGGACCCGCGAGCCCGCTGAGCTCGACCCGATCTCCCCGCAAGTTCTCTGGCTCCCGACAACAAGGGGTTTTGTAGATGAAGAGAAAAACCACACTGGGGGTGACCGCCCTGGGTGCGGTTCTCGCCCTGGGGCTGTCCGCCTGTGGCGGCGGCACGGCGACGTCGCCGAGCCAGTCGGGCGCGGCGGCGCCCGCGGGTGGTGGCGCGAAGGCGGAGTTCAACGCCGCCCTCACGCAGGTGTACAACCCTTCCGACAAGAAGGGCGGCATCATCAAGCTGGCCAACGCCGGCGACTGGGACTCCCTGGACCCGGGTGACACCTACTACGGCTACTCCTGGAACTTCATCCGCCTGTACGGCCGCTCGCTGGTGATGTTCAAGCCGGCCCCCGGCAAGGAGAGCACCGAGCTCATCCCCGACCTCGCCGAGAGCCTGGGCGTCCCGAGCGACAACGCCAAGACCTGGACCTACAAGCTCAAGCAGGGCGTGAAGTTCGAGGACGGCACGCCGATCACCTCCAAGGACGTCAAGTACGCCGTCGAGCGGTCCTTCGACAAGGAGGTGTTCCCCGACGGGTACACCTACTTCAACGACACGCTGAACTGGCCGAAGGACTACAAGGGCGCCTACAAGTCCAAGGACGCCGACACCGACAGCGCGATCGAGACCCCCGACGACCAGACGATCGTCTTCCACCTCAAGCAGCCCTACAGCGGCTTCGACTACTTCGCGCAGCTCCCGGCGACGATCCCGGTCCCCAAGGCCAAGGACACCGGCGCCAAGTACAAGGAGCACATCATCTCCTCGGGGCCGTACAAGTTCGACAAGAACGAGATCGGCAAGGGCTTCAACCTGGTCCGCAACGACCAGTGGGACGCCGCCACCGACCCCAACCGCAAGGCGCTGCCGGACGGCTACGAGGTCACCACGAACGTCAACGCCGACGACATCGACAACCGCCTGCTCTCGGGCGACCTGCACGTCGACCTCGCCGGCACCGGCGCCCAGCCGGCCACCCTCGGGCGGGTGCTGACCGACCCGAACCTCAAGGCCACCACCGACAACCCGACGATCACCCGTCTGTGGTACACCTCGATCAACGGCAACGTGAAGCCGCTGGACAACCTCGACTGCCGCAAGGCCGTCGAGTACGCCGCGGACAAGGTCGCCTACCAGACCGCCTACGGAGGCGAGTTCTCCGGCGGCCAGATCGCCACCAGCCTGCTGCCCCCGGGCATCCCCGGCCACAAGGACATCAACCCCTACCCGGCCGGTGCCGACAACCACGGCGACGCCGCCAAGGCCAAGGAGGCGCTGACGGCCTGCGGCCAGCCCAACGGCTTCGAGACCAACATCTCCTACCGCGCCGAGCGCCCGAAGGAGAAGGCCACCGCCGAGGCGCTGCAGCAGTCCCTGGGCAAGGTCGGCATCAAGCTCACGCTGAAGCCGTTCCCGCAGGCCGACTACTTCGCGCTGTACGCCGGCAAGCCCGGTTACGCCAAGGAGAACAAGCTGGGCCTGGCCGTCAACGGCTGGGGCGCCGACTGGCCCGACGGTTACGGCTTCCTGCAGCAGATGGTCGACAGCCGGGTGATCCGCGAGACCGGTGGCTCCTCCAACATCAGCGTCCGCGACCCCGAGGTCGACAAGCTGCTGGACCAGGCGAGCCTGGAGACCGACGTCGCCAAGCGCGAGCCGATCTGGGGCCAGATCGACCAGAAGGTCATGGACGACGCGTTCATCCTTCCGGGCATCTGGGCCAAGAGCCTGCTCATCCGCGGCAAGGGCGTGACGAACGTCTACGTCAGCGATGCGTTCGGCATGTACGACTACCTCAACATGGGCCTGCAGTAGTAGAAGGCCCGGACCATCCGATAGATCCGACAGACACGTGAACGCGGCAGGGGGCCGGCCGACCGGCCGGCCCCCGGAGCCGGGGGGACTGTGGTCACATACATCATCCGGCGCCTGATCTGGGGTGTCGTCATGCTCGCCATCGTGAGCATGATCACATTCGCCATCTTCTTCCTGGTGCCGCGCCTGGCGGGCGCGACCTCCGAGAGCCTCGCCGCCCGGTACGTCGGCCGTACCGCCACCGCCGAGCAGGTCAAGATCGCCGCTGAGAGGCTCGGCTTCAACGATCCGCTGATCGTCCAGTACGGCAGGTTCGCCAAGGGCATCGTCGTCGGCGCCGACTACAGCTACGGTCCCACCACCGAGCACTGCCCCGCGCCCTGCCTGGGGTACTCCTTCCTCAGCCGTCTGCCGGTGTGGCCCGACCTGATCAGCCGGCTGCCGGTCACCATCTCGCTGGCCCTCGGCGCGGCCGTCCTGTGGCTGATCGCCGGCGTGGCGACCGGCGTGGTGTCGGCGCTGAGGCGCGGCAGCGTGTTCGACCGGGCCGCGATGGGCATCGCCCTGGCCGGGGTGTCGCTGCCCATCTTCTTCACCGGCATCGTCTCCCTCGTGTTGTTCAGTTACGGCCGTCCGCTCGCGATCACCGCGCCCGGCGGCAGCTTCACCCCGTTCTTCGTCAACCCCGCCCAGTGGGCCTACAGCCTGATCCTGCCGTGGATCACCCTGGCCTTCCTGTACGCCGCCGGGTACGCGCGCCTCACGCGATCGGGCATGCTGGAGACGATGAACGAGGACTACATCCGCACGGCCAGGGCCAAGGGGCTCACCGAGCGCGTGGTCGTCTTCAAGCACGGCCTGCGCGGGGCGCTCACCCCCATCCTGACCATCTTCGGCCTCGACCTCGGCCTGCTGATGGGCGGCGCGGTGCTCACCGAGAGCACCTTCTCCCTGCCCGGCATCGGCAAGTACGCCATCGACGCGATCACCAACCAGGACCTGCCGAAGGTCATGGGCGTGGTGCTGGTCGCCGCGTTCTTCGTCGTCCTGGCGAACCTGGTGGTCGACCTGCTCTACGCGGTGGTCGACCCGAGAGTGAGGCTCGCATGAGTTTTCTGGAGCTGAAGGACCTGCGGGTCCACTTCCCGACCGATGACGGCCTGGTGAAGTCGGTGGACGGGCTGTCGTTCTCCCTTGAGCGCGGCAAAACCCTCGGCATCGTGGGCGAGTCCGGTTCCGGCAAGAGCGTGACCAGCCTCGGCATCCTCGGCCTGCACAAAGGCGGCCGGGCCAAGATCTCCGGCGAGATCTGGCTGGACGGGGAGGAACTGGTCGCGAGCAGCGCCGAGCATGTCCGCACGCTGCGCGGCAAGAAGATGGCGATGATCTTCCAGGATCCGCTGTCGGCCATGCACCCCTACTACACCGTGGGCGCCCAGATCATCGAGGCGTACCGCATCCACAACCAGGTGAGCAAGGCGGTCGCCCGCAAGCACGCGATCGACATGCTCGGCCGGGTCGGCATCCCGCAGCCGGACCGCCGCGTCGACAGCTACCCGCACGAGTTCTCCGGCGGCATGCGCCAGCGCGCCATGATCGCCATGGCGCTGTCGTGCGACCCCGAGCTGCTGATCGCCGACGAGCCGACGACCGCGCTGGACGTGACCGTCCAGGCGCAGATCCTGGACCTGATGCGCGACCTGCAGCAGGAGTTCAACTCCGCGCTGATCATCATCACGCACGACCTCGGCGTGGTCGCCGAGCTGTCGGACGACATCCTGGTGATGTACGGCGGCAAGTGCATCGAGTACGGCTCGGCCGAGGGTATCTTCGAGCGCCCCGAGCACCCCTACACCTGGGGCCTGCTCGGCTCGATGCCGAGGCTCGACCGCGACCGCACCGAGCGTCTCATGCCCATCAAGGGCACCCCGCCGTCGCTGATCAACGTCCCGCCCGGCTGCGCGTTCCACCCGCGCTGCGCCTTCGAGGGGCGCACGGACGGCAGGGCGAAGACCGTGGTGCCCGAGCTCCTGGAGAGCGAGGGCGGGCACCTGGTGCGTTGCCACATGGCGCCCGAGGAACGGCGCGCCATCTGGGAGAACGAGATCAAGCCCAACCTGGAGTCGGTGTGAGCGAGACGCCCGAGGCCCTGCTGTCCGTCGACGGGCTGGAGAAGCACTTCCCGATCACCAAGGGCCTGGTCAAGCGCCAGGTGGGGGCGGTCAAGGCCGTCGACGGCCTGTCGTTCGACGTGCGCAAGGGCGAGACCCTCGGCCTGGTGGGCGAGTCCGGCTGTGGCAAGACCACGACCGGGCGGCTGATCACCCGGCTGCTCGAGCCCACCGGCGGGAAGATCGTCTTCGAGGGCAGGGACATCAGCCACATGTCGCAGGGCGCGCTCCGGCCGCTCCGCCGCGACATGCAGATGATCTTCCAGGATCCCTACAGCTCGCTCAACCCGCGCCACACGGTCGGCGCGATCGTGGGCGCGCCGTTCCGCATCCAGGGCGTCAAGACCGAGCACGGCACAAGGAAGGCCGTCCAGGAGATCCTGGAGCTGGTCGGGCTCAACCCCGAGCACTACAACCGCTACCCGCACGAGTTCTCCGGCGGCCAGCGGCAGCGCATCGGCATCGCCCGGACGCTCGCCCTGAAGCCCAAGCTCATCATCGCCGACGAGCCGGTGTCCGCTCTGGACGTGTCCATCCAGGCCCAGGTGGTCAACCTGCTGGAGGACCTGCAGAACGAGCTGGACCTCACCTACGTGGTCATCGCCCACGACCTGTCGGTGGTCCGGCACATCAGCGACCGGGTGGCGGTCATGTACCTCGGCAAGATCGTCGAGATCGCCGACCGCAAGGGCCTGTACGAGACGCCCATGCACCCCTACACCACGGCGCTGCTGTCGGCCGTGCCGGTGCCGGACGTCAAGGGGCGCGGGGGGCGCGAGCGCATCCGCCTGCAGGGCGACGTGCCGAGCCCGATCAACCCGCCGCCGGCCTGCCGCTTCCACACGCGCTGCTGGAAGGCCCAGGAGATCTGCAAGACCGTGGAGCCGCCCCTCACGCTGTTGGCCCCCGGCCACCAGGCCGCCTGCCACTTCCCGGAGAACGTCCCCTCCCCGAACGACGCGCCCCCCGCGGACGCCGTCCCCGCCGCGCCCGGCCCGGCCGCGGAGTAACCCTGCCCGATCGCCGCGGCGGCGGGGGCTCATCTCCCAGATGAAATCCCCCGTTCGGCCGCACGCACCCTTGGCGACTTCTTAGAGTGTCCATGTCATCACGCCGAGTGGATGTGGACGTGGAGGGGCGAAGGGTGGTCGTTAAGGTATGGCCATGACGAGTCGCGTGCCCGGTGACTGGTACCGCTGGATTCCCGACCAGATCACGGCGGAGGACTACAAGGCGTTGCCTGAGGACTTCTGTCGCACGATCGAGGTGATCGATGGTCATATCGTCAAGTGCGAGAGTCCTTCACGCATGCACAACCGGGTGGGAAGACGGCTGGCCGCGACGCTGGAGCAGGCTCGCAAGCCGGAGCCCTGCCTGATGGTGGAGACCGACGTCGACGTCCGCATCAGCGACCTTCCCCTCAACCTCCGGCGCCCCGATGTCACGGTGTTCCGTTGCCTGCCCCACGACCGGCGCCTGTACGCGACGGACGCCCTGCTCGTGGTGGAGATCGTCTCGCCGGAGAGTTCGTACCGCACCGACACCGTCGACAAGAAGGCCGCCTATGCCGCGGCCGGGATTCCGGTCTATCTCCTGGTCTTCCTCGACCAGGCGGGCGAGGAGGTGGAACTCATCGAGGAGCATCGGCTGTCCGAAGGGAGATACGAGCTGAGGTGCGGGCACACCCGGCGTCTGTCCTTCGACGATCCGGTCTCGGTGGAGGTGTCGTTCGAGGCGCTGACGTCACTGTGACGCGGGGCAGGACCGGGTGAGGCGGAAGCCGGCGGTCACGTCGGTGATCAGGGGATGGCGCCGGGGGTGATCAGGCCGGTCTCGTAGGCCAGGACCACGGCCTGCACCCGGTCGCGGAGCGCCAGCTTGGTCAGCACGTTGCCCACATGGGTCTTGACGGTGGTCTCGCTGACCACGAGCTCGGCGGCGATCTCGGCGTTGGACATGCCCCGGGCGATCAGGCGCAGCACCTCCAGCTCGCGCTCGGTCAGCCGGTGCACGCGGGCGGGGGTGGCCTGCTGATGGGCCGAGGGCAGCCGGGTGGCGAACTTGTCCAGCAGCCGCCGGGTCACGCTCGGCGCGACGATGGCGTCCCCGGCCGCCACCACCCGGATCGCCTGCACCAGCTCGTCGGGCGGCACGTCCTTCAGCAGGAAGCCGCTGGCGCCCGCGCGCAGGGCCTCGACGATGTACTCGTCCAGGTCGAAGGTCGTCAGCACCAGCACGCGGGGCACGTGGGCGCCCGGCGCGGCGTCCCGCACGATGCGCCGGGTGGCGTCGATGCCGTCCACTCCGGGCATGCGGATGTCCATGAGGACCACGTCGGGCAGCAGCGCCCGCGACTGGTCCTGGGCCGTCGACCCGTTTCCCGCCTCGCCGACGACCGTGATGTCGGGCTCGGCCTCGAGGATCAGCCGGAAGCCGGTGCGCAGCAGCGGTTGGTCGTCGACCAGCAGCACCCTGATTGTCATGTGTGTGAGTCCTTGAGGGGGAAACGGGCCCGTACCTCGAATCCGCCCCCCTGGCGCGGGCCGATTCGCAGGATTCCACCATAGAGTGAGACTCGTTCGCGTATGCCCACCAGACCGTGTCCCTGCCGGTCGTCCGGCCCCCGCGGGCTCGTCCCGTTGACGCCCGTCCCGTCGTCCTCCACCCGCACCAGCAGCTCGCCCGGGTCGTGGCGGACGGTCACCCATGCCCGCGCCGCCGGCCCGGCATGCCGCAGGCTGTTGGTCAGGGCCTCCTGGACCAGGCGGTAGGCGGCCAGGTCGATGCCCGGCGGGAGCACTTGCCGCTCGCCCTCGACCCACAGCTGCGCCCGCAGCCCCGCCTCGCGCATCTGGTCGACCAGCCCGGGCAGGTCGCCCATGCCGGGCTGGGGCGCGCGCTCCCCGGCCTCGCCGTCGGTGCGCAGCACTCCTACGATGCCCCGCATCTCGCGCATGGCGGTCCTGCCCATCTCCTCGATGGCGACCAGGGCGTCCTTGGCGGCCTCCGGACGGGTGTCCAGCACCTTGCGGGCCGCCGCGGCCTGGACGGTCATCACGCTCACGTGGTGGGCCACCACGTCGTGCAGTTCGCGGGCGATGCGCGAGCGCTCCTCGGCGCGGGCGGCGCGGGTGTCGGACTCCCGGGCCCGCTCCAGCCGCTCGGCCCGGTCGACGAGCTCGGCGAGGTAGGCCCGGCGCAGCCGGATCGAGCGGCCCACCACCCACACCGTCAGCGCCACGACCACGACGAACGTCTGCTGCCCCCAGCCGCCGGTGTCCGCGCCGAGCAGCATCGAGGTGAGATGGGAGAGGGAGACGACCGCGGCGGCCACCAGGCTCAGCGCCAGCCCCCGATAGGCGGCCACGGTGTAGAGCAGGATGAGCGACACCAGCCCGGTGAGCCCGGCGTCGTAGTCCAGCGCGGCCAGCGCCACCTGCGGCAGCTCGGCCAGGCACAGCAGCACGAGCGGCCAGCGCCTGCGCGGCGCCACGGCCGCGCAGGTGAGCGTGATCAGGACGAGGCTGAGCGCGTCGGGGGACCTGGTGGGGCCGTACCCGGCGGTGGGGGCGCCGGCGGCGTTGACCACGACCGTGGCGGCCGACAGCGCGGTGATGAGAAGAGCGAGGGCCGAGTCGCCGATCAGGGGATGGGCTCTGAGCCAGGCTCGCGGGCTGCCGGGGGTCGTGCGCACCCTCTCAATTTAGGACTTCCGTGCTGTTCGCCACCCTGCTGAGGATGGATATCGTCCTCATCCCGGGGAAGGACCACCGGCCGGGCGGCGGGCGGTGGCTCGGGTCCGGTGGGTCCGCGCAGGCCGCCGGCCGCTGATCGCGACGCCGGCGCGGGGGCCGGCCGGCCGGTCGGTTCAGGCGGCGCGAAAGGGGCGGGGGGCGCGCGCGACCCGCTCCAGGTCGGCGGTGTCCCCGTCGCCGGACGCGGCCACGGGCAGGCGCAGCACGAAGCTCCTCGCGCCCGACGGCCGCAGGTAGGCCCACAGCGTGCCGTGGTGGGCGTGGGCGATGCCCCGCGCGACCGCCAGGCTCAGGCCGGCCTGGTCGCCCCGGGGGAAGGTGTCCAGCCGCGTGAGGCGCTCCATCCGCTCGTGTTCCGCGGCCGCCCCGTCGCCGGTCACCGTGAGTTCGGCGCAGTCGCCGTCGCGGCGCACCCGCACGCGCACCACCGTGCCGTCGCCCTCGCCCCGTCGCGCCCGCCCGAGCAGGATGGCCAGAGCCTGCGTCAGGTCCGGCCGCACCGCCTCGACGGTGACCCCGTGGCCCGGGACGCAGACCACATCGGCGCCTTCCGGCGCCGCCTCGGCGGCCAGTTCGCCGAGGTCGACCCGCTCGGACTCGCGCGGCTCACCCTGCTCGGTGGTGGCGAGCAGGAGCAGGTCGCCGATGGCGGCCTGCAGGCGGCCGACGCCGGCCAGCGTCCGCTCCAGCAGCTCGCCCAGGTCGGTCTGGTCGGGGTGCATGCGCGCCTCCTCCAGTTCGGCGCGCAGGCCGGCCAGGCAGGTGCGGAGCTCGTGCGAGGCGTCGATGGCGAAGCGGCGCTGTTCCTCAAGCACGGCCGCGGTCTGGCGCATGGCCTGCTCGGCGCGGGCCGTGGCCCGGTCGGCCTGCCTGCCGGCCCGGTCGAGCCGTTCGAGCGTCGCCTTGAGTATCGAATCGGTCATGCCGTCCTCCTTCCGGCCGTCTGGAGGTGAACGTCCGGCGTCACTGGTGGGCCTGTCATGCGATGCTGCTTCCAGCAAAGCACGCGGGAGGGCGGAAAAGGGGCTCTGAACTGGCACTCTTCAGACCGGGACCACCAGTACCAGGCTAGGTGCGCCCCGGCATGGCGACATTCAGCAAACCCGACATACTGGACATATGGCCCATGCTACGGAACTGGGGGAATTCCTCCGATCACGCCGTGACCGGCTGAGTCCCGAGCAGCCACAGGACGACCGTTCCGCCGGGCGGCGGCGGGTCCCGGGGCTGCGGCGCGAAGAGCTGGCCCGCATGGCCGGGGTCAGCGTCGACTACTACACCCGCCTGGAACAGGGCCGCAGCCGCAACGCCTCCCGAGAGGTCCTCGCGGCCATCGCCCGCGCTCTGCGGCTGGACGAGACCGAGCGGACCCATCTGCTCGACCTGGCGGAGGCGGGCCCCGCGCGCGGACATCCTCCGCGCCGGCCCCAGCGGGTCGCCCGGGAGACCTACCAACTGCTGGAGAGCCTGGAACAGGGCGGCATCCCGGCGTTCGTGATCGGCCGCTGCTGCGACGTGCTGGCCGCCAACCGGCTGCTCAGGGCGCTGTGCTGCGACTTCTACGCCATGCCGGCCGCCGAGCGGAACATGGCGCGGTACATCTTCTGCGATCCGCGCGCCCGCAGGCTGCACGACGACTGGGAGGGGGTGGCCGCCAACGTCGCCGCCATACTGAAGTTCGAGTTCGGCCGCCGCCCGGACGACCCCCGGCTGGCCGAGGTGATCCACGGCCTGACGAAGGACAGCGCCGACTTCCGGCGGCTGTGGGCACGCTACGACGTCCACGAGAGGGTCAGGGGGATCAAGCGCTACGACAATCCCATCGTCGGGGACATCGTCATGACCTACCACACGCTGTCGCTGCCCGGAGACCCCGACCAGACGCTGTTCGTCTACACCGTCGAGCCCGGCACGCCGTCGGCCGAGGCGATGCGACTGCTGGTCAAGTACGTCGAAGAGGGCAACATCCCGGCCGGTTCCGAAACCCGGAAGGATCGCCGGTCTCCTGGTGGCGCCGCCTGAGCGGCGGTGGACGGACGCGGGCGCCCGCCTTCCGGGCGGGCCGTCGTGAGGACCGGCCGCTTTCGGGGATCCGCACGGTCTCGCCGGCGACCGTACGGACCACGGGAGGGCTCAGGCGCCGAAGTGCCCTGCCTTCACGCCGTGACTGAACAAGGTCCACTCGCTGGCCGCGAAGACCAGCGGGGGACCGGCGGGGCGCTTGCTGTCGCGCACGCCGACGCGGCCGCCGGGCAGGCGGGCCACCTCGACGCAGTTGCCGCCGCTGCTGCCGGAGTAGGGGGATCTCGACCATGCCGCTTCGCGCAGCTCGTCCTTCAGGTGGTCCATCGCTGAATCGTCTCCCTGATCAACTCGAGTGACGCGCGCTGGGGAAGCGCCTCAGCGCGGATCACTTCGTACCGAACGGTGAGCTCTTCGACCTCCGCCGCCCGCTCGACGACCTGGCCGTGACCTGCGGACTCCAGGTAAACGGTATCGGGCAGGCCGCGCGTCTGGGCGATAATGAACCCCCCTTCCAGCCCTGTGGTGGAGTACGCGCTGAGGGGGACGACCTGGATCGTCACGCACGGCAGCGCTCCGGCCTCCAGCAGGCGGTGCAGTTGCGCGGTCATGACCTGCGCGCTGCCGATCGGCCGGTGCAGCACCGCCTCGTCGAGCACCGCCCACAGCATGGGCGGCTCGGGACGCTCGAAGATGCGCTGGCGCTCCATGCGGGCCGCCACCTGCTCCTCGACGTCCTCCGGGGTCACGCGGGGCTCACCCAGCAAGATCGCCCGCGCGTACTCCTCGGTCTGCAGCAGCCCCGGGACCACCAGCGGCTCCCAGGTGCGCAGGGTGGCCGCCTCGCGCTCGACCTCCAGCCACGGACGGAACCAGGACGGGGTCGAGGCGCGGTTGATGAACGGCCACAGCCGCAGCAGGGCGCCGTCCAGTTGCAACGCCTTGTCGCAGCGCTCGGCGAAGTCGCGTGAGGGGGTGCGCCGGGCGTTCTCCACCATGCCCACCAGCGCGACGGAGAAGCAGATCTTCTGCGCGAGCTGCTCCATCGTCCAACCGGCCGCGGTGCGATGACGCCGCAGCTCGTAGCCGAACAGGGCCTGGGCGGAGGCGGCCGGGTCGAGCTCTCGGGGGGCGGGCATCTCGCTCCGTTCGTCGGTTCTTACTGGTCTCCTGACGCCTTCCACAAGTCTTTACACACAAAGTGTCGAATACGCAATGGATCTCAATGAGTACCGTACGTAGTCGACCGGCGGCATTCTGGGAACGGTGAGCGGTCGGTGGCGGCGTGAACGGCGGAGGCGATGACGAACATGCCACAGCTTCATCGTGAGCGTGCGGGGAGATCTCGTCCAGAGCGACGGCGGGCGGAGGGGGTCCGGTGATGCACTTCGGCTACGGACGGCGCGACATCCCCGAGGCCCAGCGGCACGCCAACCTCGACACCGTCAGGCGCGTGCGCGAGACCGTCAGCGAGATGGTGGGCGCCGAGCGCCGCCGTCAGGCCGAGGGGCCGGCCGTCTCCTGGCGCCCGGAACACCGCGGGCCGGACGAGGCCGCCCTGGGCATCCCGCCCCACCTCGACGAGGAGGGGGGCGCCGCCGACGGCGCCTGAGCTTCAGAGTTCGTCGGTGGCCGCGCGGCGGGCGCCCCTGATGGTGTCGCCGGGGCGCCGGTCGGGCACCGGCGGGGGAGTGCCGCCGAACTCCGGGCACAGGGCCTGGTAGTCGCACCAGTCGCACAACCGCGAGCGGCGGGCCCGCCACTCGCGCGTGGTGAGCGAGCGCTCGATGGCCTCCCACAGCGCCTGCACCTTGCGCTCGGTCGCCAGCAGGTCGGCCTCGTCGGGGGCGTAGCGCACGATCTCGCCGTTGCCGAGGTACATCAGCTGCAGCAGCCGGGGCACCTCGCCGCGCAGCCGCCACAGCACCAGCGCGTAGAACTTCATCTGGAACAGCGCCTTGGCCTCGAAGTCGCGGCCCGGCGCGCTGCCGGTCTTGTAGTCGACCACCCGCACCTCGCCGGTGGGCGCCACGTCGACGCGGTCGATGTAGCCGCGCAGCATCAGCCCGCTGTCGAGCACCGCCTCGACGTACAGCTCGCGCTCGGCCGGCTCCAGGCGGCGCGGGTCCTCCAGGGCGAAATAGCGCTCGAGCATCTGGCGCGCCTGGCCGATCCAGCGCTCGTGCTCGGTGTCGTCCTCGAACAAGGCGGAGTACTCGGGCGACTGCTCCAGCAGGCGGGTCCACTGCGGGTCGAGCAGTGCCTGCGCCGCCGCGACGTCGCGTTCGGCGGCCGGCAGGTCGTACAGCCGCTCGAGCACCGCGTGGACCAGCGTGCCGCGCACGGCGGCCGGAGAGGGGCGCTCGGGAAGCCGGTCGATCACCCGGAAGCGGTAGAGCAGCGGACATGTCATGAAGTCACCCGCGCGGGAGGGGGAGAGACTGCCGATGATCGCGGGCGGCTCCGAAATGCTCATGCCGGAACTGTAGGTCAGCCGGGCGACACTTCAGGCCGGGGACGCCCTTCGGGCAGGCCTTTCCGCGCCGCGAGGCGCGTAGCATCGAGGCACGAGGAGGGACGACGACAATCATGAGCACCCAGACCCCGCAACGGCCTGCGTCTCCGGGGCTGCGCATGGGAAGCCCGTTCGGCATTCCCATCTACGTGTCGCCGACGTGGCTGATCGTCGCGGCGTTTATCACCTACACCTTCCAGCCCGTGGTGGCCGACCACCTGCCGGGCAGGACCACCTTCACCACCTACCTGGTCGCCTTCGTCTTCGCCGTCTTCCTCTACATCTCGGTGCTGCTGCACGAGCTGGCCCACTGCGTGATGGCCCGCCATTTCGGGCTGCCGGTGCGGCGCATCACGCTCTACATGCTCGGCGGGGTCTCCGAGATCGAGCGCGAGCCCGAGACGCCGTCGCGGGAGTTCCTCGTCGCCTTCGTCGGCCCGCTGGTGTCGCTGGGCCTGGCCGCCGCCGGGTTCGCCGTCAGCCTGGTCGTGCCCGCCGAGACCATCCCGTACGTGCTGATCCTGCAGCTCTGGGTCTCCAACCTCATCGTCGGGGTGTTCAACCTGCTGCCCGGCCTGCCGCTCGACGGCGGCCGCATGCTGCGGGCCGGTGTGTGGAAGCTCACCCGCAACTCCGTCACCGGCACCAAGGCCGCCGCCTGGTTCGGGCGCGGGCTCGCCGTCGCCCTGGTGGTGCTGACCCTCGGCTCCTCCTGGGTGACCGAGCAGGAGCCCGACTGGGGCCAGGTGCTGTGGTCGGTGCTGCTGGCCTCCTTCATCTGGATGGGCGCGAGCCAGTCGCTGCAGGTGGCCAAGGTGCGCGCCCGCATGCCCCACCTCCAGGCCCGCACGCTGGCCAGGCGCGCCATCGCGGTCACCGCCGAGGTGCCGCTGGCCGAGGCCATGCGCCGCGCCCGCGAGGCGCAGGCCGGCGCCATGGTCGTCGTCGACCACGACGGGCACCCCACGGCCATCGTCAACGAGGCCGCCGTCGCCGCCACGCCCGAGCAGCGGCGGCCCTGGGTGAGCGTCGGCGCGCTGTCGCGCAGCCTGGAACCCTCGCTGGTCCTGCCGGCCGACCTGGCGGGCGAGTCGCTGATCGACGCCATGCGCGAGACCCCCTCGGGGGAGTACCTCCTGGTCGAGCGGGGCGGGGACGTCTACGGCGTGCTGGTCACCGCCGACGTCAACCGGGTCTTCAGCGGGGTCTGACCCGCCCCCCGTCCGCGACCGGGGCCGCGCCGCGACCGGGCCCGTCCCGGCACGGCGCTCCTCGGCCTTCGCCTCCGCCCGGTTCCGGCGTGGCATGGGGAGCCGATCCGCGGGGAGAAAGGCGGAGCTTGTTCGGTCTGCTCACCTTGGTCGCGGAGGGACTTCTGCTGTGGTTTTTGCTACGGTCCGGTGCCATCGGTAGCCTCATCGACCCGGTCCCGCCCGCCACCCTCCGGACACGGTTCGCCGTCGTCCGGATTAGTGTTTGGCTGGTGGTGGGCGGCCCGATGCGGGTGCCGTCCATCCGGTGGCGTTTTCGGAGAGGGAGAGTTCTGTGACGGAGCAAGGCGTGGGGGTGGTGCGTCCGCTTCCCGGCGACGGGTTGATCGCCCATGTGGGCGGCCTGCTGCTGGTGTGCGACGCGGCCGACGCCGTCGCCGAGGAGCTGCTGTCCGCGGTGCGCGAGACCGCGGCCTCCGGCGGCGACGGCAGGGCCCTGGCCCGGCGCGCCGCCCAGGTCCTCGCGCGGTCGATGACGGCCGAGCCGATCGCCTGCGCCCTCGCCGGCCCGGTGGGCGGCGGCATCGCGGTGCTGGTCAGCGGGGACGCCCAGGCGTCCATCACCGGGCCGGGCACCGAGGTCCGCCTCGACGGCAAGGACGCCCTGACCTGGACCGACCGGCTGGTCGCCGGGCCGGTGTCGGCCGTCGAGCTGCGCCTGCCGGACGCCGGGCCGCCGATCAGGCGGGCCCGGCTGGACGCGGGCGTGATCCCCGGTGGCGGCGTCATCTGCTCCTTCACCGAGGGGCAGGACGCCGGCGGCCCGGCCGCCGAGGGGTCCGGGAACGTGCGCCAGGCGATGGCCGCCGATCCCTTCCCCGGTCCCGACCCGGTGACGGCGTCCGGCCCCTCCGGGCTGTCCGGTCCCTCCGGGGCGTCCGCGTCGCCCGGCCGGTCAGAGCCGTCCAGGGCGAGCCTGGCGGAGCCCGAGCCGTCCCGTCCCGAGCCCGGCGCGGGCGCGCCGTACGGCATGGGCGCGGCGCCGATGTCCGTGCCCTCCGTGCCCTCCGTGCCCTCCCTGCCCGAGCCGGCCCCCCTCGCCTCCACGCCGCCCCCCGAGCACGAGGCGTCGCCGTCCCTGCTGACCGACCCCGAGATGGCCGCCGTGGACCCCGGCGCGGCGCCCGGCGGCCCCGGCGAGGGCGAGGCGCCCGGCTTCGAGTCCTACCTGCTGGAGGGCGGCGAGGACCGGCCTGACACGCCCGGCGCCCTCCTGGAGCCCACCGAGGCCGGCCCGGCGCCCGAGCCGCTCAGCCGGCCCATGGTCTACGGGGTCGACTGCAAGAACGACCACTTCAACGACCCGCGCGTGCCCTACTGCGCGGTCTGCGGCATCGCCCTGGTGCAGCGCACGCTGGTGCCCTACAAGGGGGAGCGCCCGCCCCTCGGGGTGCTGCTGCTGGACGACGGCCTGACGCTGACCTTGGACGGCGACTACCTGCTCGGACGCGACCCCGAGCGGGCGCCGGAGGTCACCTCGGGCGAGGCGCGCCCGGCCAGGGTCACCAGCCCCGACGGCTCGGTCTCCCGCCGCCACCTGCGGGTGCGGCTGGACGGCTGGGACGTCAACCTGATCGACCTCGGCTCGGTCAACGGCACCCAGGTGCAGCCGCCCGGCGACCCGAACTTCTACGACATCCCGCCGAACGAGCCGGTGCCCATCCTGCCGGGCACCACCGTCCGCGTCGGCGTGTCGCGCACCATGCGCTACGAGTCCCACCGCACGGCCTGACCTCCGCCCCACGACGACTCCGGGCGGCCGCCCCACCGGGGCGGCCGCCCGGAGTCGTCGCGGGGGCGTGGTGGTCAGCCGCGGACGGCGCGCTCGACGACGGCGGCCAGTTCGGCCTCGGACAGGATGCGCGGCTCGCCGATCGTCCGGGCCTGGATGTAGACGGCGCACAGCCACTCCAGAAGGCGCGCGGCCTCGAGGGCCTGCTCCAGGTCGGCGCCGACGGCGACGGCCCCGTGGTTGGCCATCAGGGCCGCCAGGCGGCCCTCCAGGGCCGCGCGGACGTTGCCGGCGAGCTCGGGGGTGCCGTAGGTCGCGTACGGCGCCACGCGGACCGGGCCGCCGAGCAGCATCACGTTGTAGTGGATCGCCGGCAGCTCGCTCATCGTGGCCGACACCACGACGGCGTTCTGTGAGTGGGTGTGCACGATCGCCGCGGCGCCGGTGCTCTCGTAGAGCGCCAGGTGCATCGGCACCTCGGAGGAGGGTTTGCTGCCGCCCTCCAGCACCTGGCCCGACATGTCCAGGACGGGGCAGCTTTCGGGGGTGAGCCGGTCCAGGGCGACCCCGCCGGGCGAGACCGCCACCAGGTCGCCGTCGCGGACGCTGATGTTGCCCGAGGTGCCGAGCACGAGCCCGGTCTCCACCATGCGGCGGCCGATGTCGCACAGCCGTTCCCGCTCGCGCGCAAGCCTCATCTCGCTCCGTTCTCCTCGTGGTCTCCGCCGCGTGCCGGCGTGCGGTCAAGATGCCGTGGCGCGGTCCCGCCCGCGCTCACGGGGTCAGGCGGTCCAGCTCGGCGCCCATGAGCCGGGTGAGGGAGCCGGGCGGCAGGCGGTCGGGGTAGAGCAGCCGGTGCAGGCTCAGCCCGTCCACCAGGGCGAGCAGCCGCGCGGCGACGTCGTCGAGGTCCTCGCCGGTGGCGATCTCGCCGGCCGCCGCGGCCGCGTCGAGCAGGGTGCGCACCAGATAGCGCAGCTCGCCGGCCTCCTCGCGCTGCACCTCCAGCAGCCGGCCGCCGGCCAGGCTGCGGCCCCAGAAACCGACCTCCAGGGCGGTCTCCTGCGCGCGCTCCTCGTCGAGGGGCAGGTTGTCCAGGAGCACCTCGCGCAGCGCCGCGAGGCCCGAGCGCCCGGTGAGCTTGTCCTTCAGGCGGCTCACGATGCGCCGATGGGAGGCCCTGAGCGCCGACAGCAGGATGTCGTCCTTGTCGGCGAAGTAGTGGGTGAGCACGCCGTTGGAGTAGCCGGCCTCCTTGGCGATGGCCCGGGTGGTCGCCGCGTCGATGCCCTCGCGCAGGATGACCCTGCGGGCGGCGTCCACGACCTCCTCGCGGCGTTCCCGGTGATTGACGATCTTCGGCATGCCCGTCCCTTCACGGCGGGTCCCGATGTGACCCGACCACGCCTTGACATTTTAGTCGGGCGCCCGTCTATTATCCGGCAATCCGCGTAATCCCCGTATCGGACGAAGGAACCGCCATGACCGTCCTCACGCTGGGGGTGCACATCGTCGATGTGCTGGCCCGGCCCGTGGAGTCCATCCCAGAGGGCCAGGACACCCACCTGCTGGAGCAGATCAGGGTGACGGCCGCGGGCGCCGCCGCCGGCACCGCCGTCGACCTGGCCAAGCTCGGGGTGCCGGTCGCCTCGGCCGGCGCGGTCGGCCACGACGAGCTGGGCGACCTGCTGCTGATGCTCATGGAACGGCACGGCGTGGACGTGCGGGGCATCGTGCGCAAGACCGGCGAGCAGACCGCCGCCTCCATCCTGCCCATCCGCCCCGACGGCGGGCGGCCCTCCTTCCACGTCCCCGGCGCCAACCTGACCCTGTCCACCGCCGACCTCGACCCCGCCCAGGTGACCGGGGCGCGTGTGGTCCACCTCGGCGGCATGGACGTCACCTGGGGCCTGCACGACCCGGCCTTCTTCGAACTGCTCACCGCCGCCAGGCGGGGCGGGACGCTGGTCACGATGGACCTGCTGTCCAACATGCCCGACCTGATGCAGGGCGCCCGCGCCTTCCTGCCGCACGTCGACCACTTCCTGCCCAACGAGGAGCAGGCACTCATGATCACCGGCGCGTCGTCGGTGGAGGAGGCGGCGGCCATGCTGCTCGCCGAGGGCCCCGCGGGCGTGCTGATCACCCTCGGCGCCGAGGGCAGCCTGGTCGCCACGGCCGGCGGGACGGTCCGCGTGCCCGCCCTGCGCACGCCCGTCGTGGACACCACCGGATGCGGCGACGCCTACTGCGCCGGGTTCATCGCCAGCCTGCTCGCCGGGCACGAGGTCACCGGCGCCGCCCGCCTGGGCACCGCCCTGGCCGCCCGGGTCGCCGGGGGCCTCGGCTCCGACGCCGGCCTCGGCGGCCTGACCCTCGACCACCTCCAGCGCCTCGCCGACGAGGGCGCGGGCGCGCTGCCCGCCACCGAAGGGATCTGAGCACATGTCCGACAGAGTGTCCGACGCCGAACTGCGCGACCGGGCCGCCAAGGTCGTCCCCGGCGGCATGTACGGCCACCTCAACGCCGCGATCTTCGCCCCCGGCTACCCCCAGTTCTTCGTCCGGGGCGAGGGCTGCCGCCAGTGGGACGCCGACGGGCGCGAGTACCTCGATCTGATGTGCAGCTGGGGGCCGGTCATCCTCGGCCACCGGCACCCGCGCGTCGAGCAGGCGGCGGCGGCCCAGCAGGCCGCGGGGGACTGCCTGAACGGGCCGGGCCCGGTCATGGTGGAGCTCGCCGAACTGATGGTCGACCTGATCCCCTCGGCCGACTGGGTGATGTTCTCCAAGAACGGCACCGACGCCACCACCCAGGCGCTCATGGTGGCCCGCGCCGCCACCGGGCGCTCCAAGGTGCTGGTGGCCCACGGCGCTTACCACGGGGCCGACCCGTGGTGCACCCCCAGCCTGGCCGGCACGACCCCGAGCGAGCGCGCCGACCTGATCGAGTACCCCTACAACGACCTGGCCGGCGCCGAGGCCGCCGCCGCCCAGGCTGAGGGGGACGTGGCCGCGATCATCGTCACGCCGTTCAAGCACGACTCCTTCGAGGACCAGGAGCCGGTCGACCCCGCCTTCGCGCGGGGGGTGCGCGCCCTGGCCGACCGCATCGGCGCCGCCCTGGTGATCGACGACGTGCGCGCCGGCTTCCGGCTCGACCTGCGCGGCTCGTGGGAGCCGCTCGGCGTGCGCCCCGACCTGACCGCTTGGAGCAAGGCGATGGCCAACGGCTACGCCATCGCGGCGGTCACCGGCACCCACGCGCTGCGCGGCCCGGCGCAGACGTTGTACTCCACCGGGTCGTTCTGGTTCTCCGCCGTCGCCATGGCCGCGGCCAAGGCCACCATCGAGACGCTGCGCGACATCGACGGCCCGGCGCTGATGGAGCGGGCCGGGACGCGGCTGCGTGAGGGGCTGGCGGCGCAGGCGGCCTCCCACGGGTTCGTGGTCAGGCAGACCGGCCCGGTGCAGATCCCGTGGCTCTCCTTCGAGGGAGACACGACCCTGGAGAAGGGCATGTACTGGTCCGGCGCGTGCCTGAAGGAGGGGGTGTACCTCCACCCGTGGCACAACTGGTTCCTGTCGGCGGCGCACACCGACGCCGACATCGACCGGGCGCTGGCCGGCACCGACGCCGCCTTCGCCGCGCTGCGCGCCAAGTTCGGCGCCGACTGAGCCGAGGCCTCCGCTCCGGAGCGCGCCTCCTGCCGCGAGGCGCGCTCCGACCGCGCCTCGCTCTTCCCGGGGGGAGCCGCGCCTCACGGCGGGAGGGCGGTGCGGCCGGGGGAGGGGCGGCTCAGCCGCGCAGTCGCACCCACTGCAGGTCGTCGTGCCGGGTGCCGTCCGCGCCCGGCAACAGCGCTTTTACCAGGGCCTCCCGCTCGAAGCCCGCGCGCTCCAGCACGCGGTGGGAGGGGGTGTTGTCGGTCGCGGTGCCCGCCACGATGCGGTGCAGGGGGGTGTTCGTGAAGGCCCACTCGCACAGCAGGTCCACGGCCCTGGTCATGAACCCGCGGCCGCGGAAGCGCCCGGCCAGGCTGTAGCCGATCATCGCCTGGCCGAGCGCCTGGTTGACGTTCATGAGCTGGATGTGGCCGGCGAACTCCCCGGTGGCGGCGTCGTGGACGCCGAGCTCGGCCCGCTCGCCCGCCAGCCACCACATGCCGGTGCACCGGGCGCGGTACACGCTCTCCTCGCGTAGCGGGGCGAGCGGCGGGACGCTGCGCACCAGCACGTCCGGCTCGCTCATCATGGCCTGGTAGGCGTCGACGTCGGCCAGGGTGAGCGGCGCGAGCCGCACCACGCCGTCCGAGAGCGACCCCCCGGGCAGGTCGGGCAGGTAGGACCGCTGGGGGGTGCCGGGGTCGGTGGCCAGGCGCCCGTACAGCACCAGGTCGGTGCGGCCGCCTCCGTCCTTGCGGGAGGCGGCCTCCCGCAGGACGCCTTCGCGGCGGTAGCCGGCGGCCATCGCGACGCGCTGGCTCGCGGTGTTCTCCAGATCGGTGAGCAGTTCGACCCGGTGCGTCCCGTGCTGGTAGGCCCATTCGCTGAGGGCCCGGGTCACGATGGTGGCCACTCCACGCCGGCGGGCCCAGGGCGCGACCATATAGCCGATCTCGGCGTTGCCCGCCGCGGACGGCGGCTTGAGCAGCGCGTTGCCGAGCCAGTCGCCGGTGGCCGGGTCGGCGATGGCGAAGTACGCCCCGCCCGCCTCCCACGTCCCGGGGGCGGTCTCGGTGACGAAGACGCGCGCGTCGTCGGCGGTGTAGGGGACCGGGACGCTCGGGACGTAGGCGGCGATCTCGGGATCCGCGCAGGCCCGCGTGATCGCGTCGATGTCGTCCTTGGCGGGCGGGCGCAGCAGGTACGGGCCCGCCTGGACCGTCTCGCGGGGGTACCGGGGAAGCCCGGGAAGCCGGGGAAGCGGGGGAAGCATGGCAAAGAGCTACCAGGATCGGGCGCGGAGGGCCAATCCATTTCTGAGGGGGATGCGCCACCCCAGAGGTCGCGTTCCACCTGATACCGGTCACCCCAGTGGCATCGCGCGCCCGCGCGAGCGGGCGGCGGGCGGATATAGCCTTGCGCGCATGGGTTTCCGCAGGCACGGGCCGTTCCGGCCCGGTGATCAGGTACAACTAACCGACCCCAAGGACAAGCGCCACACCGTGACGCTCAAAGAGGGCGGTGTCTTCCACACGCACAAAGGCTCCATCCCGCACGACGACCTGATCGGGTCTCCCGAGGGCTCGGTCGTGCGCTCCTCCGGCGGGACGCCGTATCTGGCCTTCCGCCACCTGCTGCAGGACTACGCGGTCTCCATGCCGCGCGGCGCGGCCGTCGTCTATCCCAAGGACGCCGCGCAGATCGTCGCCATGGCCGACGTCTTCCCCGGCGCGCGGGTCGTGGAGGCCGGCGTCGGCTCCGGGGCGCTCACGTGCTTCCTGCTGCGCGCGGTGGGCGAGAGCGGCACGGTCACCTCCTACGAGCGGCGCGAGGACTTCGCGGAGGTGGCGCGCAAGAACGTCGAGAAGTTCTACGGCGGCCCCATGCAGCAGTGGCGGCTGGTCGTGGGCGATCTGGTCGCCTCCCTCGACGAGAGCGACGTCGACCGGGTGATCCTCGACATGCTGGCGCCGTGGGAGTGCGTGGACGCGGCGGCCAAAGCCCTGACGCCTGGCGGTGTTATCTGCTGTTATGTAGCGACAACAACACAGTTGTCGCGTACGGTGGAAAGCCTCCGCGATCACGGAAGTTTCACTGAGCCGCATTCGTGGGAAACCTTGGTCCGCGACTGGCATGTGGAAGGTCTCGCCGTCCGCCCGGGTCACCGGATGGTCGGGCACACGGGCTTCCTCGTCATGGCCCGTCGCATGGCGGACGGCGTCACGCCCCCGCCCAGGCGCCGGCGCCCCGCCAAGGGCGCGTACGGGGAGGAGTCGGGCACATGAGCTCCCGAAGCCGACCATGAGGTTCGGCGGGCAATCATGCCGGCTCGCCAACCATGGGAACAGAAACCCGTGTGACGCTGCTTACTAGCAATAGCCGCCTATAAGGCATTTAACACTGAACACTGGATGTAATGACACGAACACTCCCTGGCCAGGTTACGGATGCCCCCGAGATAGGTAGGGTCTTGAGTAGTCGCCCTCGACTGGGAAGGAGGTGACTGTGGCAGCTCGCGATGACGCTGAGGCTCGAGCCGCCCAGCGCGAACGGGAGGTCGCTGACCTCACAACTCAGGTCTCCTTCCTCCAGGAGGAGATCACCGCGTTGCGCCGGAAGCTCGCCGAGTCTCCACGGCAAGCCAGGGTCCTCGAGGAACGTCTCCATGAGTTGCAGGCCAATCTGGCCGCGGTCACCGGGCAGAACGAACGGCTGGTGGCCACGCTCAAGGAGGCCCGGGACCAGATCGTGGCCCTCAAGGAGGAGGTCGACCGGCTGGCTCAGCCGCCGTCCGGCTTCGGCGTCTTCCTGGAGGCACGTGACGACGGCACCGTCGAGGTCTTCACCGGGGGGCGCAAGCTCCGGGTGAACGTCAGCCCCGCGGTCGACGTCGACACGCTCAAGCGCGGCCAGGAGGTCATGCTCAACGAGGCGCTCAACGTGGTCGAGGCGCTCGGCTACGAGAGCGTCGGCGAGATCGTGATGCTCAAGGAGCTCCTCGAGGACGGCCAGCGCGCGCTGGTCATCTCCCACGCCGACGAGGAGCGCGTGGTCCGCCTCGCCGAGTCGCTGTTCGACCAGCCCATCCGGGCCGGCGACTCGCTGCTGCTGGAACCCCGGTCCGGCTACGTCTACGAGCGCATCCCCAAGTCCGAGGTCGAGGAGCTCGTGCTCGAAGAGGTCCCCGACATCTCCTACGAGGAGATCGGCGGCCTGTCCCGGCAGATCGAGCAGATCAGGGACGCCATCGAACTGCCCTACCTGCACGCCGACCTGTTCCGCGAGCACAAGCTGCGTCCCCCCAAGGGCGTGCTGCTCTACGGTCCCCCCGGGTGCGGCAAGACGCTCATCGCCAAGGCCGTGGCCAACTCCCTGGCCAAGCAGGTCGCGGAGAAGACCGGCCAGTCCGGCAAGAGCTTCTTCCTCAACATCAAGGGCCCCGAGCTGCTGAACAAGTACGTCGGCGAGACCGAGCGGCACATCCGCCTGGTCTTCCAGCGGGCCCGTGAGAAGGCCTCCGAGGGCACCCCGGTGATCGTGTTCTTCGACGAGATGGACTCGATCTTCCGCACCCGCGGCTCGGGCGTCTCCTCCGACGTCGAGAACACCATCGTCCCCCAGCTGCTGTCGGAGATCGACGGCGTCGAGGGCCTGGAGAACGTCATCGTCATCGGCGCCTCCAACCGCGAGGACATGATCGACCCGGCGATCCTGCGGCCCGGCCGCCTGGACGTCAAGATCAAGATCGAGCGGCCGGACGCCGAGGCGGCCAAGGACATCTTCTCGAAGTACATCACCACCGAGCTGCCGCTCCACGAGGAGGATCTCGGCGAGCACACCGGCTCCCGTGAGGCGACCGTCGGCGGGATGATCCAGCGGGTCGTCGAGCGGATGTACACCGAGTCCGAGGAGAACCGCTTCCTCGAGGTGACCTACGCCAACGGCGACAAGGAGGTCCTGTACTTCAAGGACTTCAACTCCGGGGCCATGATCCAGAACATCGTGGACCGCGGCAAGAAGATGGCCATCAAGGCGTTCCTGGAGACCGGGCAGAAGGGCCTTCGCATCGCGCACCTGCTCGCGGCCTGCGTCGACGAGTTCAGCGAGAACGAAGACCTGCCCAACACCACGAACCCCGACGACTGGGCCCGCATCTCCGGCAAGAAGGGCGAGCGGATCGTCTACATCCGCACCCTGGTCTCCGGGAAGCAGGGCACGGAAGCCGGGCGGTCCATCGACACGGTCGCCAACACCGGCCAGTACCTCTGATTGACACCGGCATGCGACGGCGTGGTTCCTCCGGAGCCGCGCCGTCGCTGTTTCCGCCCCGGCGGAGCGGGCAGCCACCAGAGGGTCTGGATGCGCGGGCGACGGTCTAGGCTCGTGGTTACAGGCGGCGTGACGGTGATGGTCCGGGTGCGACAGAGCACAGATGAAGGGCTGAGAGCGTGACGGTACGGCGGGTGATGGGCATCGAGACCGAGTACGGCATTTCCGTACCCGGGCAGCCGGGCGCGAACGCGATGGTGACCTCCTCACAGGTGGTCAACGCCTACCTGGCGGCCTCGGCCGCCCGGGCGCGCAGGGCCCGATGGGACTTCGAGGAGGAGAATCCACTTCGCGACGCCCGCGGCTTCGACCTGGCCCGCGAGATCGCCGACCCCACCCAGCTCACCGACGAGGATCTCGGGCTGGCCAACGTCATCCTGACCAACGGGGCCAGGCTCTACGTCGACCACGCCCACCCCGAGTACTCCACTCCCGAGTGCACCAACCCCCGTGCGGCGGTGATCTGGGACAAGGCCGGCGAGCGGGTCATGCACGACGCCGCCGTCCGCGCCTCGGCCATGCCGGGGAACGCTCCTATCCAGCTGTACAAGAACAACACCGACAACAAGGGCGCCTCCTACGGCTGCCATGAGAACTACCTCATGCGGCGCGCCACGCCCTTCGCCGACATCGTGCGCCACCTCACGCCGTTCTTCGTCTCCCGCCAGGTCGTCTGCGGCGCCGGCCGCGTCGGCATCGGGCAGGACTCGCGCGGCGAGGGCTTCCAGATCAGCCAGCGGGCCGACTTCTTCGAGGTCGAGGTGGGCCTGGAGACCACGCTCAAGCGGCCCATCATCAACACCCGCGACGAGCCGCACGCCGACCCCGAGAAGTACCGCCGCCTGCACGTGATCATCGGCGACGCCAACATGTCCGAGATCTCGACCTACCTCAAGCTGGGGTCCACGGCCCTGGTGCTGGCGATGATCGAGGACGGGTTCCTCACCGGCGACCTGTCGGTCGAGAGCCCCGTGGCGGCGCTGCGGGCCGTCTCGCACGACCCGACCTGCAAGTACGAGATCACCCTGCGCGACGGGCGCAAGATGACCGCCGTCCAGCTCCAGATGGAGTACCTGGAGCAGGCGCGCAAGTACGTCGAGGACCGCTTCGGCGCGGCCGTCGACGACATGACCAAGGACGTGCTCAACCGCTGGGAGTCGGTGCTCACCCGCCTGGCCGAGGACCCGATGCAGCTGTCCAGGGAGCTCGACTGGGTGGCCAAGCTCGAGATTCTCGAGGGCTACCGCTCGCGCGACGGTCTGCCCTGGTCGCACCCTCGCCTGCAGCTGGTCGACCTGCAGTACACCGACATCCGCCCCGAGCGGGGCCTGTACAACCGCCTGGTGGCCCGCGACCGCATGCAGCGGCTGGTCACCGAGGACGACGTCCAGCGGGCCATCGAGCTGCCGCCCAACGACACCCGCGCCTACTTCCGCGGCCGGTGCCTGCGCCAGTACAGCGAGTCGGTGGCGGCGGCCTCGTGGGATTCGGTGATCTTCGACATCCCGGGCCGCGAGTCGCTCCAGCGCGTGCCCACCTTGGAGCCCCTGCGTGGCACCAAGGCCCACGTAGGCGAGCTGCTCGACCGCTGCCGCACCGCCGCCGACCTGGTCAGCGCCCTCACCGGCGAACGCTGACCCCGCCCGGGCCGCCGGCCGGCCACCACGCCGGCCGCGGGCCCGCGACCCGTCCACCCAGCCCGGCCCGCGCCAGCCCTGCCCGCGCCGGGCGGGCCAGACCCGATCTACATTGTAAAGGCGCCGGGCGGGAAGATGCCGCTGCCGGTCAGCCGCATGGGCGGCACCGCGATGCCCTCCTTGCGCAGGATCTCCGACAGCAACAGGGCGGCCTGGTCGCTGGTGAGCCGCTCCGCCGGGTCGGGCCGCAGCAGCCCCTCCAGCAGCGTCCGGAGCGCGCCGGCCCGCCGGGGCATCCGCGCCTGCTCGGGCGGCGTGGTCGAAAGGACGTCCCCGCCGCCGGTCGCCGGCGGCCTGCCCTCGACCGAGAAGTACAGGGTGGCCCCGAAGGACCACAGGTCGGCCGCCTGCGTCGCCGGGTGGCCGTGCAGCCGCTCCGGGGCGATGTACCCAGGGGAGCCGACGATCGGCATGGTGTTGGTGTGGGAGGTCTCGTCCTGGAGCACCGCGATGCCGAAGTCGCTGAGCACGACCCGCTCGCCGGTGAGCAGCACGTTCCCGGGCTTGATGTCGCGGTGCAGGACGCCGGCCGCGTGGGCGTGCCGCAGGCCGCTGAGCAGGTGGAAGCCGATCCAGGCCGTCCAGTGCACCGGCAGGCGGCCAAGGTGCCAGGCGGTGGCCTGCAGGGTCAGCGCCTCCACCAGTTCCATGACGATCCAGAGCCGGCCGTCCTCCTCCAGCAGGTCGTGGACGGTGACGATGGCCGGATGGCTGAGCCGCGCCGCCGATCGCGCCTCGCGCAGCGCGTGGCGCCTGGCCGTGTGCACGTCGAACCGGTCCCCGTGCTGCGACGGGCGCAGTTCCTTGATCGCCACGTCGCGGGCGAGCCGTCTGTCGTGCGCGCGCCAGACGATGCCCATGCCACCTTGGCCCAGCGGCGAGATCAGCCGGTAGCGATCTCCGAGCAGCTGTGCGTGGTCCGCTTTCATTTCACCCGTTCATATCCGGCATCGTGACCCAGCCCCCACGGCCGCTCCTCGGGAGCGGGATGCCTATGGGCGGATCTTCACAGAATGCCATATGAGAAGGGGTGGCGATCAGATTTGCACCAGTCCGGCATGGGTGTGGCGGTCGTTCGCCCACCGCGGTGCGAACCCGGCAACGGGCCCCTCGAAGCTCCGATGCGGGCGCTATCGGGCGGATAAATGGTGGCAAGTCACCAGATTTGCGGCGGCCTGTTCCGGGGAGGTTGTCTGACGGGACGGTCCTCTTCCAGGCGTCTGGCGTAGATCACAGGACGATCCGCGCGAAATGTCGTCTGGTTCGGGGAAGATATGAATCAGATGCGTCCCCCAAGCGGAGGTACCACATGGCGACGAAGGACACCGGCGGCCAGAAGCAGACCGGCCGGCAGGAGACCGAGGTCGAGGAGACCGAGGCACAGGCGGCTCCGGACGTCCAGGAGCGTCAGGAAAAGCTCACTGACGACGTCGACGCGATCCTCGACGAGATCGACGAGGTCCTCGAGGAGAACGCCGAGGAGTTCGTCCGCAGCTACGTGCAGAAGGGCGGCCAGTAGGACCGGCCGATCTGATCTGATCCGGCCCCACCCGCCCGGCGACGAGCGCGGCGACCTCGCCCACCCTGGGTCGTGAAAACGACCCCCGCCCTCGGGCCGAGGCACGTCGAGCACGTCACCGCCGGCGGAAGGACGACCCCGCCTCACCCAGAGGCGAGGCGGTCGACTCCGCGCCACCCAGACAGGTGTACGCAGCCCCCGGAGGGCGCTCAGGCATCATGAGCCCCGCAGCGCCCCCCGGGGGGCGCCTCGGCCGATCACGGGGGGCCGCCGCGGCGCCGTACCTCCCGCCCAGGCCGCCCTCGGTCGAACGCCCTTGACTCCACCGCCCTCCCGCCCGCGGCGAGGCACGGCCCAGCCCGGCCGTACGTCGCGCACCGGAGGTGCCCGCACCACTGTCGAACGGCCTTCTCTCCACCGCCCCGACCGCAGGACGGCCCGCCCCGCTACCAGGCGGTCGCACCGCCGTCGACGGGGATGTTGGCGCCCGTGATGTACGACGCCCGGTCGGAGGCGAGGAAGGCCGCCACCTCGACGACCTCCTCGGGGCGGGCGAAGCGCCTCAGAAGCGTCTTGCCGGTTATCGCGTCCCTCGCGGCCTGGTCGTCGCCGAGGTCGCGCTCGCTGGCCGGGCTCAGGACGGGCCCGGGGCTGATCGCCACCGCACGGATCCCATGGGGCGCGCCTTCGAGCGCGAACTGCCGCGTCATGCCGATGACACCGGCGTTCGCCGCACCGTGCGCGACCATCGGGGGGACCCGGCCGGCGATCATGCCGGCCATGGACGCGACGTTGATGATGACGCCGCCGCCGCGCCGGACCAGATGGGGCCATGCGAACTTCGACACCAGGAAGGGCATGTCCAGTTCGCCGGCCATCGTCACCTTCCAGTCATCGACCGAGAAATCGGGCATCGGACCGAAGCGCAAATAGGCGGCGTTGTTGTAGACCACGTCGAGCCCGCCGTACGCGGCCGCGGCTTCCTCGACGACCTGCCGTGCCTGCCGCGGATCGCTGAGATCGCTCGGCGCGATGCCCGTCATCTCGCCGCCGGCGCCGCGCACCAGTTCCACCGTCTCCTCGTTCGGCTCGGCCTGGATGTCGCAGCCGACGACCTTGGCGCCCTCTCGCGCGAAGATGAGCGCCGCGACGCGGCCCATGCCTCCCGCGGTGCCGGTGATGAGCACTGTCTTCTCGTCAAGCGTTCCCATGGAGCGCTCCTCCCGCCGGGTGGTTCATGACTTTACTTGCTTCGTCAAGCAAGTAATAGCAGGTAGTTCCTTCGCGAAGCAAGTAAAGTCCGATGCATGACCACAGCCCAGCCGCCGCGGCCGCTCACTCCCGACGAGGAGACGCTGCTCCGGGCGCTGACCCGCGTGATGTACGCGCTGCCGCGCGCGATCGACGCCGACATGATGCGCGAGCAACGGATGCCGCTCGTCGAGTTCGTCACCCTGATGCGGCTGTCGGAGGCGCCGCGGCGGCGGATGCGGATGGGGGACCTCGCGGCCGCCTGCGAGCTCTCGCTGAGCGGGATGACGCGCATCGTCGCCCGCCTCGCGGACCAGGGCCTGGTGGAACGGGTCAGGTGCGACGACGACGCCCGCGGGTGGAACGCCGTCCTCACCGACGCCGGCCTCACCCGCCTGGAGCAGGCGTGGCCGGCCAACCTGGCCAGCGTGCGCCGGCACTTCTTCGACCACCTCGAAGGCATCGACCTCGCCCTGCTCGCCAGTGCCATCCAGCGGGTCGCGAGCGACGACTGAGCCCGGCGCCTCTCAGGCCAGGTGGACCGCGGCGGTCGTGGATCGCGGGCGACGGCCGCCCCTGGGTGTCCCTCAGGTCAGGTGGACCGTCGCGATCTCGAAGGGGCGCAGCGGGAGCCGCAGGAGGCCCTGAACGGGCCGCTGGGGGCCGATCGGGCGGCCGAGGGTGTCCACCAGGCACGCGGCGGTGAACGCGCCTCTGATCACCGCCTCGGTGGGCGCGGGATGCTCGGCGACCAGGCGTACCTCCAGTGCGCCGTCCCGCTCGCGCAGCGCGCCCATCATCACGCCATCGCCGCCCACCTCCAGCCGCGACTCCGCCCCCGCACCGCTCGTGTCCGCCCAGGGCTCCGTCCGGGAACCGCGCGCCTCCTCCCACGGCTCCGGCGCGTCGCCGCTCGCCTCGGGCCGGGGGCGCGGTGCCGGGCCGCTCACCTCCGGCCTGGGCGTCCGCGCCGCCGGCGCGGTCTGGGCGGAGCCCGGGACCGCCAGCAGGTCCAGGTGGTACTCCTCGGCGAGGTGGGGCAGGGCGGCCCGGTCCCAGCCGCCCTCGTACAGGTGCACTGCGAACCGGGTCGTGATCGGCCCGGGGCACTGGGCGCCGGGCGTCGCGATCTGCGGCCCGGCGGGCTCGTCCCGGTAGGCGTTGTGGTTGCGCGAGAGGTACCCGACCGCCCGCAGCAACGTCACCGCCAGCTCACCGGCCGCCTCACCGGCCACGTCGGCCGGGCTGCCGTGCGCACTGGACGCGGCGGCACGAGGTCCGTCCGGGATCCTGGGGTCGCCGGGGACGTCCGGGGCGGGGGAGTCGCCGGACGCGGTGGCGCCGGGGGCGTCCGGAGCCTGTCCGGCCTCCGGGGGCAGCAGCTCGTACTCGGTGACGTGGCCGGGGAACACGGCCAGGCCGCCGGCGGCGACGAAGCCCGAGGCGGGGAAGGTGGGCAGCGGCTCCTCCCCGCAGCCGCCCTCGGCGCTCAGCCCGCGCCGGACGACCGCGTATTGGCCGCCGGCGAACGACTCGGCGGCCGGACGGGGCAGGGGAGCGTGCCAGCGGACGCGGTGGTCGCGGCAGGCGTTGTCGAAGGTGACGGCCAGCCGGGCGTACGGCTCGCCCGCGCGCAACTCGACCCGGGTGGTCACGGTGACCTCGGTCTCCTCCGGCGAGCGGGCGCCGCCGGTGAGCCGAACGGGCCAGCGGTAGCCGCGCGCCACCTCCATCACCGACACCAGCGGGCCCGAGCACACCGGCGTGACCGTGACCCACGCGGGCGTGCCGGCCAGGCGGTCGCCCGCGGGCGGGGCGTAGTTGTAGGTGTCGCCGGCGTCCCCGCCGTCGACGACGCGGCCGACGCCCCGCACGGTCAGGCCGGACGGCGTGGTGAGGGCGAGCGTGCCGTCGTCCTGCGTGGCCACCCGCAGCAGACCGTTGTCCAGCACCCCGTGCCCGCCCGGCGCCCCGGGGGAGGAAGGGACGGGGGCGGAGGCGGGCGCGGAGGTCAGCACGGTGCGTCCCAGGGCGGGGACCCGGACCTGGGCGGCGACGGTCACCACGGGCTCGGCGACCGTGCGGACCAGCCACGGGCCCGGGCGGGCGGCGACCGCCGCCTCGATGTCGGCCCTGAGGTCGGCGTGGCGGTAGGCGGTGGAGGCGTGGCGGCCGACGACGACCGTGAACACCCCGTCGCCCGCGGCCCAGGAGACGATCTCGTGGCCGAACAGCTCCCGCTCGTGGATCCGGCCGAGGAGCGCGCCCAGGTCGTCCATGGCCGACTCGTCGAGCAGCGTCGGGGACTGCGCCAGCCGCTGCACCGGCACCGCCGAGCCGTCCTCGGCGGCCAGCCCGGAGCGCTCCGCCGGCAGGTCCGCCGTCACCAGGGCGGTGCGGGCGAAGGGGGAGGGGTTGACGACCACGACCTGGTCGCGCCGGGCGCCCGCGGCGAGCGAGGCGGAGACCAGGTCGACCACGGCCTGCCCGATCTGCTCGGCCTCGGCGACGCGCGCGCCGACCTGCTGGGCGGTCTCGTCCGCGCCGCACCCGGTGATGGAGTCGTGGCCGCTGCAGGCGACCAGCCCGCGCCAGGCCAGCTCGATCAGCCGCCGCGCCGCCGTCCGCTCGCCCTCGCCGCGCCGTCCGCCGTGGCCGTCCCGTCCGATCTCGCTCCGCCGTCCGCCGTGGCCGTGCCGTCCGCTCTCGCTCCGCTGTTCGTCTTCGCCGTGCCCTTCGTCCCGCGGTTCGCTCTCGCCGGGGCGGTGGCCGAGCCACAGGGCGGACAGGGGTTCGGCGTAGCGGGTGACGACGCGTTCGGCGCGGCCCATGGCCTGCTTGAGGTGGACGCGGGCGGAGATCACGCCGGGCAGGATGTTGGCCCGGGCGTGGGAGCGCAGCTCGCCGCGGACGACCGGCGCCGGCCCGCCGGCACCGTCCAGGGCGCCAGGTGAGGACAGGTACTCGCCGAGGGTGGCCAGGCGCAGCCCGGCCGCGGTGATCCCGGCGGCGGGCGCCGAGTGGTCGGCTCCGTACATGGCCAGCAGCGGCCCCTCGGCGCGCCAGGGGCGCATGACGCCGGCGAAGGCCGCCAGCCGGTCGCCCATCCCTTCCTCCGGGCCGGTGAACAGCGCCACCGCGTTGCCGTAACCGCCCGGCATGTACTGGGTGGGGATCACCGTGCCGTCGATGCCCTCCCAGGCGAACACGTCGCGCTCGACCGAGGCGGGCACCCCGCGCCACAGGCAGGCGACCGGCAGTCCGGCCAGGGCGAGGATCTGCGGCATCTGCGCGCAGTGCCCGAACTGGTCGGGCAGGTACCCGACCTCCATGGCCCCGCCGAGTTCCCCGGCGCCGCGCAGCCCGTACTCCAGGTTGCGGATCAGGGTCTCTCCCGAGCACAGGAACTCGTCGGCCAGGATCGTCCACGGCCCGGCGGCGAAGCGGCCCTCCCGGACGAACCCGGCGAGCTCGTCCCTGCGCTCGGGGCGGATCTCCAGGTAGTCCTCGACCGCGGCGAGCTGCCCGTCCATGGTGAACCGGTAGGCCGGGTCGGCGGCCATGGTGTCGAGCACCTCGTCCAGCATCCGCACCAGGCCCATGCGGAAGCGCTGGAACGGCAGGTACCACTCCCGGTCCCAGTGGGTGTGCGGGACGACGACGATCTCGTTCACCAGGTGCCTCCGGCCGGGGGACGTCGGGCTCTCACAGGCGGGCGGGCGGTCAGGTGCACAGGGCCATGACCTCGTTGCGCGTGGTCTCCAGGCGGTGCGGCCCGGGACGGGCGGGCAGCGTGACCCGGTCGCCGCGGACGACCGAGCGGTGGTCGGGACCCCACAGGACCAGCCCGTCGGCGTCCAGGACCAGAAACTCCCCGCCGTGCCGCAGCAGCAGCGGCCCCTCGGGCCCGGCCGAGACGGCCGTTCGGCCGGCGCGGACGCCCTCCACGATGGCCGCGCCTCCCGCGCCGTCGCCGACCGGCTCGGCCAGCACCCAGGTGGCCGGCGCGCCGGGCGGGTGGTTCTCCTCCGGACGGTGGAAGTCGCCGCCCCCGACGTAGACCAGGTCGTCGTGCCACGCCTGCGCCCAGGACAGCGGAGCGCCCCACGTGCGGTCCCACCACCCCGAGTGCCAGACCTCGGCCGTGCGGGGCCGCTCGGTGAACGGGTGGCGCCACGCGCAGTCGGCGCCCAGCGGGTGGTTGACCGACAGCAGCCCGCCCCGGTCGTGCACGTCCCGCGCCCAGGCGTCGGCGGGACGCCGGAAGTCGATCCACCCGATGTCGCCGAAGGCGTTGGCGTGACCGAGGTCGGTGGTGACCTCCTGGCCGGGTACCAGCGTGATCCCCGCGCGCGCCGCCGCGGCGGGCAGCTCGGCGTGGTGGCTGACGGTGTTGTGGTCGGTGACCGCCAGGAAGTCCAGCCCCTGTGACCGGGCGAGCGCGGCCAGCTCGTCGATGGTGAGGACGCCGTCGGAGTGCACGGTGTGGGCGTGCAGCTCGCCGGCGTGCCAGCGCAGCCCGTCCAGCACGGGCAGTCCCCGGCGCGCCGAGGCGGGCGCCACCAGGGCCGGAGGGGGAGCGGCCGGCGGGCCGGGCGGCGCGGGCGGGACGGCGTGCGGGGTCACGGTGACCTGGTAGGCCACGCCGTCCAGCGGGACGCGGTACAGCCCGATCAGCACCTGCCAGGCGCCCGGCTCCGGCTCGCCGGGCAGGTAGCCGGGCGTGGCCCACGAGGGGGCGATCGTGTACCGGGAGCGGGCGCCGCCCGACCAGCCGCGGAAGCGCGCGGGCCCCTCGCAGCCGAGGTCCAGGACGCCGGCCGAGCGGTCGTAGGACAGTTCCACGGTGAACGCGCGGGCCGCCGCGGGCAGCTCGAACGGCACCCCCCACACCTGCTTGACCAGGCGGTCCTCCAGCGTCCAGCGGCCGTCCAGCCGGATCGGCGCGAGCCCGGTCACGCGGCCACCAGCCCGCCGTCGCGGTACACCAGGGCGCGCGGATGGCGCGGGACCGCCCACGCGGCGGCGCCCGGGGCGGGTTCGGCGTCCTCGGGGACCACCGCCTGCACCAGGTGCTCGCCGGTGCCGGTGCGGGTGCGGGTGCGGGTGCCCACCTCGAGCGTCACGAGGAAGGACGTGCCCAGATTCTCCACGACCGAGACCCGGCCGGCGAAGGCGTCCTCGCGGGCCGAGCGGGACAGGTCCATGTACTCCGGCCGCAGCCCGTAGACGATCTCCTCGCCTTCGGCGAGCCCTTCAGGCAGGGGCAGGACGGCCCCGGCCACCCGCAGCGCGCCGTCCTCGACCACGCCCGGCAGCAGGTTCATCGGCGTGGAGCCGATGAAGGAGGCCACGAACGTGCTGGAGGGCCGCTGGAACACCTCCGATGGTGTGCCGACCTGCATGATGCGCCCGGCGGACATGACGGCGATGCGGTCGGCCATGGCCAGCGCCTCACTCTGGTCGTGGGTGACGAACACCGTGGTGACCGCCAGCTCGCGCTGGAGGCGTTTGAGGAACGTCCGGGCCTCCAGGCGCATGCGTGCGTCCAGGTTGGACAGCGGCTCGTCGAACAGGAACACCGTGGGATGGCAGGCGATGGCGCGGGCCAGCGCCACCCGCTGCTGCTGGCCGCCCGACAGCTGGCCCGGCCGGCGGGCGAGCAGCTCCGACAGGCTCAGCCGCGCCGCCGTCGCCGCCGCCTTGTCCTCCCGCTCGGCGCGGGGAACCTTCTTGATCCGCAGCGGGTAGGCGATGTTGGCGGTGACGTCCATGTGCGGGAACAGGGCGTAGTCCTGGAACACCATGGCCACGTCCCGCCGGCCGGGCGGCAGGGCCGTCACGTCCGCCGAGCCGATCGTGACGCTGCCCGAGGTGGGGGTCTCCAGGCCGGCGATCGTGCGCAGCAGCGTCGTCTTGCCGCACCCGGAGGGGCCGAGCAGCGCGAAGAACTCCCCGTCGGCGATCTCCAGGTCCAGGGCGTCGACCGCCCGGACCCCGCCGGGGAACTCCTTGGTCAGGCCGTGCAGCGAGATCACCGTTTGATCCCTCCGTGGAAGCGGAAGCCGTACTTGCGGCTGACGAACACGTACATGAGGACGACAGGGAGGGAGTAGAGCAGCGAGAACGTCGAGATGAGGTCGAGGCGGGGCGAGCCGCCCTCGGTGTACAGGGTGTAGAGGATCACCGCGCCCGGGGACTTCTCCGGGTCGCGCAACAGGATGAACGGCGTCAGGAAACTGCCCCACACCGAGGCCACCGCCCACACCGCGATCGTCGCCAGCCCCGGCCTGACGACCGGCACCACGATGTGCCACAGGATCTGCAGCGGGCTCGCCCCGAACACCCGGGCCGACTCCTCGTAGGAGGTCGGCGTGGCGTCCATGAAGTCCTTCAGGATGAAGATCGCGGCCGGGAGCAGGCCGCCCGACAGCGTCAGCACGACGCCGAGGTGGGTGTCGACCAGGTTGAGCCGGGTGGCCAGCTCGAAGATCGGCACCATGGCCGCGGTGCCGGTGACCACCGACGACAGCAGGAGCAGCACGTAGAGCAAGGCGTCCCTGCCGGGGATGCGCACCCGCGACAGCGCGTACGCCGCGAGCGCCGCCAGCACCACCACCAGCACCGCGCTGCCCGCCGCCTGGAGCACCGAGTTGCCGAGCGAGGACAGCACGTACGGGTTGTCGAGCAGCGCCCGGAAGTTGCCGAGCGTGAACTCCGGCACCGAGGCGGTGATCGTCGGATGGGCGTCGAACGGGGCGGTGGCCAGCCACAGCAGCGGCAGCGCGAAGAACCCGGCGACGGCCGCCAGGAACGTCGCCCGCCCGATCGACGCCACCGCGTGGCGCGCCCGGGCGCCGCCCGCCCCCGCCGGGCGGGCGGCGACCGCGTTCTCGGGGCCCTCTCGCACGGTCACGCCGCCACCCCCCTCCGGCCGCGCAGCAGCCGCAGGTACACCAGCGCCAGCACCAGGTTGATGATCAGCACCAGGAACGACACCGCCGCGCCGAACCCGAGCCGCCCGCCGCTGATGGCCACGTTGTAGATGTAGACCGGCAGGATCTCCGACCGGCCCTCGGGGCCGCCCGCCGTGATCTGGAAGCTCGTGAAGTCGTTGAACGTCCACAGGCTGATCAGCAGCAGGTTGGTCAGCATGTGGCCCCTGATGCGGGGGAACACCACGTCGCGCAACTGCTGCGCCGTCGAGGCCCCGGCCAGCCGGGCCGTCTCCAGGTGCGAGGGCGGCACGTTCTCCAGCGCCGCCCCGTACAGCATCATCGAGAACGCCGTGCCCCGCCAGACGTTGAACACGATGATCGACGGCATCGGGTGGTCCAGCAGCCAGGCGAACCCGGGCGTGTGCAGCACCGCGTTCAGCGTGCCCTGGTCCCGGTCGAGCAGGGCGATCCACAGGAACGCCACCACCGAGGAGGGCAGGATCCACGCCAGCAGCACCAGCCCCTCGACCACCCGCTTGACCGGGCCGGTGCGGTTGCGCAGCGCCCAGGCGATCGAGAACCCCAGGCCCGCCTGGCCGATGATCGCCGAGCCGGTAACGAACTGCACCGTCAGCCACAGCGAGGTGCCGAACCGCTCGTCCCCGAGCGCCTCGGCGTAGTTGTCCACGCCCACCAGCCGGGGGTCGGCGGCCGCGAGCCCGGTCAGCCGGAAGTCGGTGAGCCCGAGATAGATGGTCCAGAGTGCCGGGAAGATCAGGAACACCCCGATGAGCACCACGGCCGGCAACACGAACCCGACCGCCCTCCCCCTCCCCAACCCCGCCGCATCTGTGCTCACTGGGTCACGTTGGCGGGGCCGCCGACGAGGGATTCGACTTTTCGCTGGTAGGCGGTGGCGGCCTCGTCGACGGTCTTGCCGGAGACGATGGCGGCGGTGGCCTCCTGGAGGGCGACCGAGACCTCCGGGTAGACGGCGAGGCCCGGACGGTAGCTCGTGATCGGCAGGACCTTCTGGGCGACGAAGCCGAGCATCGGGTCAGGGGTCAGCACCTCGTCGTTGACGTCGGTGCGCGAGGTGATGCGCGCCTCCCCGGCCAGGCCGGCCTTGGTGGCCTCGGCCGAGTGCATGAACGACAGCAGCTCCCAGGCGAGCTTGATGTTCTTGGACCTGGGGTTGAGCGCCCGCACCGCGCCGCCGGACATGCTGACGAAGTCCTGGCCGCGCACCCCGGCGCCGGGCCGCTCGGCGGGGATCAGCGCGTACCCGACGACCTTGTCGCGGTCCTGCATGGGAGCGACGCCGGCCTTGGGCTCGACGACCGAGCGCCAGAAGTAGTCGCCCTCCGCCAGGACGCCGATCTTGCCCTCGGCGAACATCTGGAAGGACTTGTCGCGGCCCTTGGCCTCCTGCTGCAGGCGGGGGTCGCCGAGACCGGTGGTGTAGACCTGCCGGTAGAAGCCCAGGACGTCCTTGAGGCCCTGCGAGGCGCCCGCCCACTTGCCGCCGGAGAAGATCTCGGTGCCGGTGCCCGCCAGCAGTGGCAGCGCGCCCTGCATGCTGGTGGCCTCGCCCATCGCGGTGCCCGCGTTGATCTGCAGGGGCACCGGGACGCCGGCCCTCTTCAGCGCCGTGCCGGCGTCGATGATCTCCTGCCAGCTCTTGGGCTGCCAGTCGGCTGCAAGCCCCGCCTTGGCGAACAGGGTCTTGTTGTAGAACAGGACGCGCCCGTCGGTGCCCTGCGGCAGACCGTACTTCTTGCCGTCGAAGATGCCGAGGTCCTGGACGGCCTTCGGGATCTGGCTCCACCCCTCCCACTGCTCCACCTCGGGCCCGGCGGTGTCGGCCAGCGGCTTGATGTACCCGGCCTGCGCGAACTCGCCCACCCAGATGCCGTCGAGGTCGATCACGTCGGCCCCTGCCCCGGACTTCAGATCCAGGGCGATCTTCGTCTTGTACTGCTCGTCGTCCACGCCGTTCGGCTGGAACAGCACGTGGACGGTCTTGCCCCTGGCCTTCTGGGCCTCCTCGAACTTGGGGATCAGCCAGTTCTTGGTCCAGTCGGCGGTGGCGGCGTTCTTGCCGCCGGAGATGGCGTTGGCCGTGATCGTCACGGTGGCGCCGCCGCCTCCGGAGGATCCTCCGGAGGCGCAGGCGGTGAGGGAGAGCGCGGTGGCGGCCACGAGAACGAGGGGTCGTGCGAGTCTCAACGGAGGGACCTCCCCTTGGGGACGGGGGGCGAGTGGGGGGCTGCCTGTTTTCATGTCACGACAACTCGACAATTTCATGCCCGGTCTCGTCCGTAAAGATTATTTTCGTGGAAGATGAGGCTGGATGGGCGGAAGCGGTTCGCCGTGAGCTGATCGTGGGAAGTGCAACCACCACAGCACCACGAGTAGGGTCGGCGTAGGAGTTGTAAGGCGCTCTGGAGGGAGTCGCGTGGCAGCACAGCGGGGCTGGATGAACAATCCTCTGTTCCTGGACACGGGGTCGACGTCGTTCACCGAGTTCGTCGGGTCCTACGCTCCGGGGCTCCTCCCGGGGAGATTCGAGTCCCTGGCGGCCTCCGTCGGCGACCAGATCCCGCACGCCACGACCATCGTCGCGGCGACCTTCGCGGGGGGAGTCGTCATGGCGGGCGACCGCCGGGCCACCTCCGGCAACTACATCTCCCAGAAGGACATGCAGAAGGTCTTCCGCACCGATGACTACTCGTGCGTGGGCATCGCCGGCACCGCCAGCACGGGCATCGAGCTCGCCCGGCTCTACCTGGTGGAGCTGGAGCACTACGAGAAGCGCGAAGGCCGCATGCTGTCGGTCGACGGCAAGGCCAACCGGCTCGGCGCGATGATCCGCGCCAACCTGCCGATGGCCATGCAGGGCATGGTCGTGGTGCCGCTGTTCGCGGCCTACGACGAGGATTCCGACACCGGCCGCATCTTCTCCTACGACGTGGGCGGCGGCCCGTACGAGCAGACGAACTACGCCTCCATCGGCTCGGGCTCGCTGTTCGCGCGCGGCGCGCTGAAGAAGCTCTACCGCGAGAACGCCGCGGTCGAGGACACCGTCCTGGCCTGCGTCGAGTCGCTCTACGACGCCGCGGACGACGACTCGGCGACCGGTGGTCCCGACGTCACCCGCAGGATCTGGCCGCTGGTCGCGGTGATCACCGAGGACGGCTACCGCCGTCTGTCCGACGAGGAGGTCGAGGGGTACGTCCGGCAGGTGCTGGACCGCCGCATGACCGACCCCGACGGCCCCACGGCCCCGCTGCGCTAGTCACCACCCACGGCCACGAGAGGATCACCACCGGTGTCCATGCCCTTTGGATATGTGTCCCCCGAACAGGAGATGCGGGACAAGGCCGATTTCGCGCGGAAGGGCATCGCGCGCGGCCGCAGCGTCGTGGTGCTGCAGTACGAGAACGGCATTCTGTTCGTCGCCCCTAACGCCTCCCGGGCACTGCACAAGATCAGTGAGATCTACGACCGCATCGGCTTCGCCGCGGTCGGCAAGTACAACGAGTTCGAGGCCCTGCGCCTGGGCGGCATCCGCTACGCCGACATCAACGGCTACACCTACGACCGCAGCGACGTCACCGCCCGCGGCCTGGCCAACCTCTACGCCCAGTCGCTCGGCATGGTGTTCACCGAGTCGCGCAAGCCGTACGAGGTCGAACTGGTCGTCGCCGAGATCGGCGACGCCCCCGAGGACGACCAGATCTACCGCCTCACCTTCGACGGCTCGGTCACCGACGAGCACGGGTTCGTGGTGATGGGCGGCGTGGCCGACACCGTGGCCGGCCGCCTGAAGGAGCGCTTCCGTCAGGGCATGCCGCTGACGGAGGCCCTGGACGCCGGTCTGGCCGCCCTGACCGAGCCCGGCGGCGAGCGCCCGCCGGTGTCCCAGCTCGAGGTGGCGGTCCTCGACCGCACCCGCGAGCACCGCAAGTTCCAGCGCCTGACCGGCGGCCGCCTCGAACGTCTCCTCGCGGCCACCGCGCCCGCGGCGCCCTCCGCGGCGCCCTCCACCGAGCCCAAGGCGGGAGCCGGCGAGGCCGCCAAGCCCGAGGGCGACTCCCCGGCCACCGCCCCCGAGGGCGAGATCGACACCGGCTCCGGCGACTGACCCCGCCCTGCCTGCGGCTTCACGTCCCGGTCCCCGAACGCGGGGGGCCGGGACGTCGTGCTCGCGGGGCCGCGAGATCGTCAAGCTTGCGGAGATCGCCGCGCCGCTGATCCGGCCGGGACGGCCGAACGGGGCCATCCGCCACACCACGACCGGAAACAGGGGAGAAGATCTCTCCCCTCCGGCGGCTCGGGGACATAGTGTGATGTGATGGATCGTCGCATCTTCGGCTTGGAGAACGAGTACGGCGTCACCTGCACGTTCAGGGGCCAGCGCAGGCTGTCCCCGGACGAGGTGGCGCGCTACCTCTTCCGCAGAGTCGTGTCCTGGGGCCGATCGAGCAATGTCTTCCTCCGCAACGGCGCCCGCCTCTACCTCGACGTGGGCAGCCACCCCGAGTACGCAACCCCTGAGTGTGACAACGTCGTGGAGCTGGTCACCCACGACAAGGCGGGCGAGCGCATCCTCGAAGGACTGCTCGTCGACGCCGAGAAGCGGCTGCGCGAGGAGGGCATCGCCGGTGACATCTACCTGTTCAAGAACAACACCGACTCGGCGGGCAACTCCTACGGCTGCCACGAGAACTACCTCGTCGGCAGGCACGGCGAGTTCGGCCGGCTCGCCGACGTCCTGATCCCGTTCCTGGTCACCCGGCAGATCATCTGCGGGGCGGGCAAGGTCCTGCAGACGCCCCGCGGCGCGGTCTACTGCGTCTCCCAGCGCGCCGAGCACATCTGGGAGGGGGTGTCGAGCGCCACCACCCGGTCGCGCCCGATCATCAACACCCGCGACGAACCGCACGCCGACGCCGAGCGGTTCCGCCGCCTGCACGTCATCGTCGGCGACTCCAACATGAGCGAGGCGACGATGCTGCTCAAGGTCGGGGCCACCGACCTGGTGCTGCGCATGGTGGAGGCCGGCACGGTCATGCGCGACCTCAGCCTGGAGAACCCGATAAGGGCGATCCGCGAGGTGTCGCATGACATGACCGGACGCCGCCGCGTGCGGCTGGCCAACGGCCGCGAGGCGTCCTCGCTGGAGATCCAGCAGGAGTACCTCGGAAAGGCCCGCGACTTCGTCGAGCGCCGCGGCGGCGACGCGATCACCCGCAGGGTGCTGGAGCTGTGGGAGCGCACGCTGAGGGCCGTGGAGACCGGCGACCTGGACCTGGTGTCGCGCGAGATCGACTGGGTGACCAAGTACCAGCTCATCGAGCGCTACCGCACCAAGTACGACCTGCCGCTGTCCTCGCCGAGGGTGGCCCAGCTCGACCTGGCCTACCACGACGTCCACCGCAAGCGGGGGCTGTTCTACCTGCTGCAGCGGCGCGGCGCCGTCGAACGCGTGGCGTCCGACCTGAAGATCTTCGAGGCCAAGTCGGTGCCGCCGCAGACGACGCGCGCCCGGCTGCGCGGCGAGTTCATCCGCAAGGCGCAGGAGAAGCGCCGCGACTTCACCGTCGACTGGGTGCACCTGAAGCTCAACGACCAGGCCCAGCGCACGGTCCTGTGCAAGGACCCGTTCCGCAGCGTGGACGAGCGGGTGGACAAGCTGATCGCGGGCATGTGACCCGGCGGGCTCCGGCGGTCCGGTTTCCGCCGGCGGTCCCCTCCGTCCGGCGGTCCTGGACGGCCGGCGGTCCCCTCCGTCCGGCGGTCCTGGACGGCCGGCGGCCCTCTCGGCCGGCGGTCCGGTCGGTGGGCGGTTCTGACCGGCCCGCGCCGCCGGCCGGACGCGTCGGCCGCGCCGCGACGGCGCGGCCGGTGAAAGTTTCGGGCCCGTGCGCCGGGCACGGCTCCGGCGTCGTCCGCACGCGGCCCGCGCGAGGTTCGCGCGGGGGGCGGAGACCGGCGCCGGGCGAGCGTCGTGCCAGGTGAGCGGCGCACCGACGGAATGGCGAATCCGAACGCGCGGTCATGCTTCGGCAAGATCGAGCGGCGCCGACTCGGGCGGTCATGGGGGTCGGGTAGTGTTACGCGAACGTGACGTCTCTCCGAGGGATACCCATGCGCCGACTGGCCCTTCTCGCCGCCGTGCCGTTGCTGTTCGCCGCCGCCTGCGGTGGTGGTGGCGGCGAGGTCACCGCCAAGACCGGCACCTCCACCGGCGGCGTACAGGTGGCGGGTGACTTCGGCAAGAAGCCGCAGGTCACCTTCCCCAAGGGTAAGCCGCCCACGACGTCGTCCTCCCAGACGATCAAGCCAGGCCAGGGCACGCAGGTCAAGGACGGCGACTCGGTGGTCGCCAACCTCACCGCCTACAGCTGGGACGGCAAGGCCAACGCCGCGTCGGGCTCCACCTACGACGACGGCGCGCCCCAGCTCATCAAGGTCGATCCCAAGCTCCCCTCGGTGGTCTACAAGGCGTTCCAGGACAGCAAGCCCGGCGGGCGGTTCCTCGCCGTCGTCGCCAAGGACAGCCTGACCCCCGACCAGGTCGAGCAGGCCAAGTCGCAGGGTGCCGACACCTCCATCGCCAGCGTCTACGTCGTGGACGTGATGGGCGTGCCCACCGTCAAGGCCGCCCACGGCACCGCCACGGACCCGGGGATGTCGGGCGTCAAGCTGGAGAACCCGGGCGGCGACCAGGCGCCCAAGCTGACCACCAAGACCGACGCCACCGCGCCGAAGGGCCTGGTCGCCAAGACCGTCATCAAGGGTGCCGGCCCGGTGGTCAAGTCCGGTCAGACGATCCTGGTCCACTACACCGGCAAGATCTGGGGCAGCGACACCGAGTTCGACAGCAGCTGGGGCCGCGGCGAGCCGGTGATGTTCCCGATCGGCGTCGGCAAGGTCATCAAGGGCTGGGACCAGAGCCTGGTGGGCGTCCCGGTGGGCAGCCGGGTGCTGGTCTCCATCCCGCCGGCCCTGGGCTACGGCAAGGCCGGCTCCGGCGACAAGATCAAGGGCACCGACACCCTGGTCTTCGTCGTCGACGTCCTCGGCGCCTACTGACCCAGGCCGCCTCACCGGCCGAGCCGGGCCACGCGCCGCCTCACCTGGGCGCGCCCGCTTCGTATCGGCTGCCGCATCGCCGCATCGCCGCCACGGCCGCACCTGTGCCCTCTCGGGCGCGACGGTGCGGCCGTACGGTGTTTCCGGAGCCGGGCCGTGCAGTGTTTCCGACGCCGGGCTGTGCGGCGTTTCCGGCGCCGGGGGATACGGCGCACCTGCAGCGAATCTACATAGTAAAGGCACGGGCGTGGTCCAGCCCGGACCAGCGCTCGCTCACGGTGTGCCCGACCGCGATCCGGTGGACCCGCCGGTTCGGGCCCTGTCTCGCCGGGAGCGGAGTGCGTCGGCCGCCGGTCCGGGTGCCCGGCCGTGCCGTCCTAAACTCGGCCTGTGAGCGGTGACGATCCAGGTCTTCCCGATGCCCTCGGCGTGCTCGGCGCGCTTCGTGACCCCGTGCGGCGGGCGCTGTACGACTACGTGTCCGCGCAGGGGCACGAGGTGGGCAGGGACGAGGCCGCGCGGGCGGCGGAAGTGGGCCGCACCCTGGCCGCCTTCCACCTGGACAAGCTCGTTGAGGCCGGCCTGCTGGAGTCGGGTTTCCGCCGGCTGAGCGGACGCGCCGGCCCCGGCGCAGGGCGTCCCGCCAAGGTCTACCGCCGTTCTCTGGTGGAGCACCAGGTCAGCCTGCCCCCGCGTGACTACCGGACGCTGGCGCTCGTGCTCGCCGAGGCCGTGGACGGGCTCGGCGGGGAGGAGGCCGCCGAGGTCGCCGCCCGCCGGGTGGGGGAGCGGGCCAAGGCGTCCGGGCTGCGCGCGGCCCTCACCGAGCGCGGCTACGAGCCCTACCACGACGGCGAGGTCATCCGCCTGCGCAACTGCCCCTTCCACGTGATCGCGGAGGAGCGTCCGGTCCTGGTCTGCTCGCTCAACCTGGCCCTGTGCGAGGGCCTGCTGTCGGCTCTGGGCGACGACCACGTGACGGCGCGGCTGGACCCCCGGGAGGGGGAGTGCTGCGTCGCGTTCTCTAAAAACAATGGAGATTGACTTAGAAGTGTCCGGCGTGGTGTCCTAGGCGCATGCATCTGGCCCAGCTGAACGTCGCCCACATGCTCGCTCCCAAGGACTCCCCCGAGCTCGCCGACTTCATCGCCGCCCTGGAACCCATCAACGCCATCTCCGACACCGCGCCCGGCTTCGTCTGGCGGCTCAAGGGCGGCGAGGACCCCACCGACACCGTGCAGCACGACTTCGGTGACATGCTGCTGGTGAACTTCTCGGTCTGGGAGTCGCGCGAGACGCTGTGGAACTTCGTCTACCGCACCGCCCACCTTGAGTACCTGCGCCGCCGCCGGGAATGGTTCGCCCGCCTGGCCGAGCCGTACAGCGTGATGTGGTGGATCCCCGAGGGGTACACCCCGACCTTGGAGGAGGGCATGACGAAGCTGCACCTGCTGCGCGCCCAAGGCCCCGGCCCCGAGGCGTTCACCTTCACCGACTTCCACGAAGCGCCCGCGACGCCGCCCGGCGGCGGTGAGAGCGTCGATCTCGACGAGCATGGTCTCGTTCGGTAGCCCACCCCGGCCCCGCCCGCCGACAGGATGACCGTGACATGTTCTGAGGATGCCGGGTGGAACGAGCGGCGCCAGATCACCCCTGACCCGGCTGACGATGTGTCGCGAGATGAATCCTGCCGGATGTCGTGAACATCCCGACCGGGATGAGCGTCTGAATCATGAGCGACGTCCAGGGGGATGGTCATGAGCGCGACTGCCAAGGGCACAGCGAAGAACGGCCTCGTTGTGGCCGTCGCGGTCGGGCTGGCCGGTGTGGCGGGGATGGCCGCCCCCGCCGAGGCCACGGCTGCCAGACCGGCTGTGGCCGGCGACGTCAACGGGGACGGGCGCGTCGACGTCATCGCCGGGCTCCCCCTCATGAAAGTGAAGGGGAAGAGCGGTGCCGGAGGGGTGGTCGTCTACTCCGGCGGCCCGGCCGAGGTCTCCGGCCGGGCGCGCATCGTCACCCTCGCCGGTCCCGTCGCGAGGGAGAACCTCGGGCAGGTGCTCGCCTCGGGTGACTTCGACAAGGACGGCTACGCCGACGTCCTGACGTCGGCCCGCAAGAAGCTCGTGGTCTTCTCCGGCTCACGGTCCGGGCTGCGTGGCCAGGGGGCCAGGGTGATCCCCTGGCCCGTCACCGCACCCGCCATGGCGGCCGCGGACTTCGACGGTGACGGCTACGGGGACGTGGCCGTCACCGGGAGCAAGCAGATCGTCGTGCTGCGCGGAGGCAAGTACGGCCTGCGGGTGGCCGGACGCCTCACCGACGGCGCCCCGCAGTTCGGCGCGGAACTCGCCGTCGGAGACGTGAACGGCGATCGGCTCGCCGACCTCGTGGCCACCGAACACCGCGCGGTCGCGCCCGACGCCGCCGGGCCGCAGCGGATCACCGTCGTGCCCGGCTCCCGTTCGGGGCTCTCGCTGGAGCGTGCCTGGTCGATCACTCCGACCGAGCGGGCCGCCCGCGACCTCGCGGTCGGCGACGTCAACGGCGACGGCAAGGCCGACCTTGTGCGTATCACGTCGACCGACGGTGAGACCCCGACGTTCCAGGTACTCGTCCAGCTCAGCCAGGGCAACGGCTTCGGCCCGGCACAGGCATTGCGGCAAGCGGACGGCTACCCCGCCAACGTCGGCCTCGGCGATGTCACCGGGGATGGCCGCGCCGAGGTGGCCGTCCACATCGCCGCCGAAGGCGACCACGACTGGGCCGTGCTCTACGGCGGAACCGCCACCGGCGCGACCGCACAGCCGATCCGGACGTACGGGTACAACACCTACGAGACCAGATATGGCACGACCTTACGGCTGGCGAACGTCCGCGGCGACTCCCGCGCCGACATCATCGTGGGCTTGCCCGGTGTCTATGGCATCGGCGAACTGGAGATCCTTCCCGCCGGCCGGCAAGAGGGCTCGCAGAAGCTCGGGCTCAAGACCACCAGCGGTCTCGGCTGGAGCCAGCCGTCCTGACCTGGGGCCGTGGATCTTCCCCGGTGGTCTTCCCACCGTCTTCGCCGCCCGGTAGTCCGCGTCGTTGGCCGGCACGTTGCGTCGGTGCTGGAACGCGATGTCTCATAGCCCCAACGACGGGTTCGGCTGCGCAATGCGCGGGGGGTGCGATGGGCATCGACGAGGAGAAGGTCCGCGCGCTGCGCGACGAGCCCCTCGACTGGCGGTACAAGGCGCTGCCCGCCGGCGCCTGCGGCACGGTGGCACAGTTCCTGGCCGGTGGGCCGTCCCTCCAGGACTTCGGCACGCCGCTGCTGACGCTCGACGCCCCCGCGCTGGAGCACAACATCGCGGTCATGGCCCGCTGGGCGGCCGGGGCGGGGGTCACCCTGATGCCGCACGGCAAGAGCACGATGGCTCCCGAGCTGTGGCGGCGGCAGCTCGCGGCGGGCGCCTGGGGCCTCACCCTGGCCAACTTCCCGCAACTGCGCGTCGCCCGCGCCTTCGGGGTGGCACGGCTCATGCTCGCCGCCGCCCCGGTGGACCCGGCCGGGCTCGCCTGGATCGGGCGCGAACTCGACCGCGACCCGGCCTTCCGCTTCATCTGCTGGGCCGACTCCGTCGAGGCGGTCCAGATCATGGACGCAGCCCTGCAGGCGACGAGGCGGCCGGTGGAGGTGTGCGTGGAGCTGGGCGGCCCGGGCGGGCGCGCCGGCGCCCGCCGCCTCGGCGCCGCCCGGCGGGTCGCCGAGGCCGTGCGCGCCGCCCCGGCGCTGCGCCTGGCCGGCGTCGCCGGCTACGAGGGCTCCTTCGCCCACGACGCCTCCCCCGAGGGCCTCGCGGCCGTGCGGGGCTACCTGCGGGGCCTGGCCGAGCTGTTCGGCGGCCTGGCCTTCGAGACCGGCGAGCCCATCGTCACCGCGGGCGGCAGCGCGTACTTCGACCAGGTGGCCGACGTGCTCGGCGGGCTGGAGGCGCGCCTGGTGCTGCGCTCGGGCGCCTACGTGATCCACGACGACGGCTTCTACCGCGCGATCTCCCCCTTCCGGCCCCGTGACGCCTCCACGACGAGTGGTCCCGCCGGGAACGGCGATCATCCCGGCGCGGGGCGGGGACGTGCCTGCGCGGCGGAACCCCCCGGATCAGGACCGGGACGTACCTGCGCGGCAGAACCTTCCGAAGCAGGGCCGGGACGTGCCTGTGGGGCGGATCCTCCCGGAACGGGGAAGCGGGCCTCGGCCGGCGAGCCGTTCCGCGCCGCCATGCACGGGTGGGCGCGGGTCATCTCCCGGCCCGAGCCCGGCCTGGCCCTGCTCGACGCCGGCAAGCGCGACCTGCCCTTCGACGAAGGACTGCCCGAGCCGCAGCACGTGCGCGGCAAGGGCCCGCTCCACGGGGCCCGTGTCACCGCGCTCAACGACCAGCACACCCATCTCGCCGTCGACCCCGCCTGCGACCTGGCCTGCGGCGACGTCGTCCGGTTCGGCCTGTCCCATCCCTGCACGGCGATGGACAAGTGGACGCTCATCCCCGTCATCGACGGCGAGGCCGTCGTCGGCCTGCTGAGGACCTTCTTCTGATGCTCTTCAAGAACGTCACCGTCGTCGACGGCACCGGCGCCGACCCCTACGTCGCCCACGTGGCCGTCCGCGACGGCATCATCGCCGCCATCGGCCCCGACGCCTCCGGCGGGCCGGCGATCGACGGCGCCGGGCTGGTGCTCGCTCCCGGCTTCATCGACATGCACGCCCACTCCGACCTGCGGCTGCCGGCCGAGCCCGGCCACCTGGCCAAGGTGAGCCAAGGTGTGACCTGCGAGGTGCTCGGCCAGGACGGCCTGTCCTACGCCCCGGTCGACGACACCACGCTGGAGCAGGTGCGGCGGCAGATCGCCGGATGGAACGGCGACCCCGAGGGCTTCGACTGGAACTGGCGGACGGTGGGGGAGTACCTCGACCGGCTCGACCAGGGCATCGCGGTCAACGCCTGCTACCTGGTCCCGCAGGGGTCGGTGCGGATGCTCGTCACCGGCTGGGAGGACCGCCCCGCCACCGAGGCCGAGACCGCCGAGCAGCGGCGCCTGGTCGCCGAGGCCATGGACCAGGGCGCGGTCGGCATGTCCTCCGGACTCACCTACGCCCCCGGCATGTACGCGGGCACCGGCGAACTGGTCGCGCTGTGCGAGGTCGTCGCCGTGCTCGGCGGGTTCTACGCCCCGCACCACCGCTCCTACGGCGCGGGCGCCCTGGCCGCCTACGCCGAGATGGTCGAGGTCTCCCGCCGTTCGGGCTGTCCGCTGCACCTGGCGCACGCGACCATGAACTTCGCGGTCAACAAGGGCCGGGCAGGGGAGCTGCTCGCCCTGCTGGACGAGGCGATCGCCGGCGGCTGCGACCTCACCTTGGACACCTACCCCTACCTGCCGGGCTCCACCACGCTGGTCTCCCTGCTGCCGGGCTGGGCCTCCGAGGGCGGACCGGCCCGGGCGCTCGCCCGCCTGCGCGACTCCGCGACCGCCGCGCGGATCAGGCACGCCATGGAGGTCGAGGGCTGCGACGGCTGCCACGGGGTGCCGATCGACTGGGACGTCGTCCAGATCTCCGGCACCGGGACGGCCGCGCTCGCCGGCCGGGCCGGCACCCGGGTACGCGACTTCGAGGACTTCCGCCGGCTGCTCATCGACGACGACCTCGCCACCACGATCCTGCTCCACGCGGGCGATGAGGCCAACGTCCAGGCGATCATGCGGCACCCGGCGCACACCGGGGGCAGCGACGGCCTGCTCGCCGGCGCCCGCCCGCACCCCCGCGCGTGGGGCACCTTCCCCCGTTACCTCGCCCGCTACGTCCGCGAACTGGGCGTGCTGTCGCTGCAGGAGTGCGTCGCCCACCTCACCGGCCGCCCGGCCCGGCGGCTCAAGCTGGACCGCCGCGGACTGGTCCGCCCCGGCTACCACGCCGACCTGGTGCTGTTCGACCCCGAGGCCGTCCGCGACACCGCGACCTTCGACGACCCCCGCCGCCCGGCGGAAGGCATCTCCCACGTACTGGTCTCCGGCGTCCCCGTCATCGAGCACGGCCACCCCACCGGCGCCCTCCCCGGCAAAGCCCTCCGCCGCACCCCCCACGGAACCACGGCCCGCGAACGATGACACGGCGTCCGCATGCCCACGGCGCGACGGCAGCCGCGACACTGCCCGAACGCGCCGGGCGGTCCGCCCGGCACCCGCATTGCCGGCACGCCTCGCCACTGGTCAACTAAGTGAGGAAGCCACCTACCCGAACGGCGCCCGACGGGCGACCCGCGAGGCCGGCGCCTTGTCGGTGATGAGCAGAGGGGAGCGAACGTGGCACTTCCGCGGTCGGACGGTTCGACCGGCCACTCCTTCGGTCTGGAGGTGGACGGGATCGTCATCAGGCGAATCGACGAGGTCTCCGGGCTCAAGATGGAGCAGGACGTCGTCGAGATGAAGGAGAACACCCCCGACGGCAAGGTGGTCGTCAGGAAGCTCCCCGGACGCCCGAAGCCCGGTGAGGTGACGCTCACCCGAGCCCTCACCTCGGACGACGGCTTCGACACCTGGATGAAGGAGTCCGGCTCCGGCCGTGCGGGCGACGCCCGGAAGAACGGGGCGATCATCGTCTTCGACGCCGAGGGCGCCCCGATCAAGCGGTACAACCTGGCCGACGTCCGGCCGAAGAGCCTGGAGATCACCTCCACGAAGTCCGGTGACACGACCGTCCTCACCGAGAAGCTCGTCGTCACCTACGAGCAGATGCAAGTGGAGTGAACCGCGGCCGGGGCGCGGGCCCGGCCGCCGGCCTCAGAAGCCCGGCTCGGGGTCGAGCCAGACCAGGTGCAGGCCGAGCCGGTCGGCCACCCGCTCGCAGCTCGTCCAGCTTCCGTGAGGCCGCCCGTTCACGGTGATCGTCGCCGCGGAACCGCCGGGCAACTCCACCCCGTACAGCTCCACCCCGCCGTGGTCCCCGCACTCCTCGTCCGCGTCACGCAGCAGCGCGAACAGCCGCGCCCGCTCCTCTCTCCTCAACCGAGGTACGGCCGCCCCTTCTGCATCCCCGTCGTGATAGACAGTGCGCACGCTGGAATCGGGCCGCTGATCCATCGGATCACCCCTTTCTCCACCCCGGCCGGGACGGGCACAGCCATCGCACGCATGCCCCGTCCCGGCTTCCATGTATCTGTATGAGTTCGCGCTATCGCAGTGCGTAGTTGAACTCTCGGCAGTAGAGTGACAGCTGAGCGAGTTCAGCGCAATATTGAGCGAAAACTTAATTGAGAAACAGGCTAATGAGCTAGGTTGTCCGATTCGGACGGCTAAGGAGGCGATGTGGCACCACGGAAAGGCCCGACACTTCGTGCTCAGTGGCTCGGTAAGCAACTTCGCGAGCTACGTGAAGCGGCCAAGTTGACTCTCCGGGAGGCCGGGGACTACGTCCAACGCGACCAGGCCGCCATCAGCAGGTGGGAACAGGGCCTCACCCCTGCCCGGGCGCCGGATGTGCTCGCGTTGCTCAACCTCTACGGGGTCGATGACCCAGATGTCCGTGACGGTCTTGAACGGCTCAGCCGTGACATCTGGCAGAAGGGGTGGTGGGACGACTATGCGGGTGAGGCCTCTGGAAGAGTGATCGACCATGCGTGGCTGGAGTCCCGGGCGGAGGTCCTCCGCTCGTTCGACATGTTGGTGATCCCGGGCCTCCTTCAGACGCCCGAGTACGCTGAAGCGGTGATCAGGGCGGCCGATCCGGAGGCCGGCCATGCCTACATCTCTCGTTGGGTGCAGTTTCGCATGATCCGTCAGCGGGTGCTCGCTGGAGAGCGGCCCATCCAACTGGCGGCGATTCTGGACGAGGCACTGCTGTGTCGTGTCGTCGGTGGCGCGCCGGTGATGCGTGCCCAATTTGAGCACCTCACGAAGCTTGGGACGCGCCCGCATATCTCGATTCGGGTCTTGCCCTTCAGTGCCGGCGCTCATGCCAGCCCGCGCGGGCCCTTCATGATCTTCAACATGCCAGCTCCATATCCCGACATAGCCTTCACCGAGACCGGCGCGGGATGCATGTACGTCGAATCGGATGGAGTAGGAAATTTCACTACGACATACGATTATCTGGATCAAGCCGCACTAACTCGAGAAGAGTCGGCGGAGCTCATCGCCGCTGCGGCGGACCGCATGGCTTGAATGAACGGAGACGCCCTCCATGGCCACACCTGAGGAACTGGCCAGTGTCGCCTGGCACATCAGCACTTACAGTCCGAATGGCGACGCCCAGTGCGTCGAGGCGGGGCCGTTGGGGGATGGGAGTGGGCGGGTCGCGGTGCGGCACAGCCGTCGCCCGGACCGTGAGGTGATCGTCTACACCCGCGGCGAATGGGAAGCCTTCCTCGCCGGCGTCAAAGCCGGCGAGTTCGACTTCTTCGCCAGCTGACCCACGGATCCGTCACGACCTCCGCCGCGCCCCGGACGGAGGACCCAGCACGAAGCCACACTCGCACCCAACGAGACCCTGGCGCTGATCATGGCCGCGGCAGAACGCGCAGCCTGAGCGAACGGAGGCATCAAGCATGGCCACCCCCGAGGAGTTGGCCGACGTCGCCTGGCATATCAGTACAAGAAGCGCCAATGGTGGCGGGGAGTGCGTCGAGGCGGGGCCGCTGGGGGATGGGAGTGGGCGTGTCGCCGTGCGTCACAGTCATCACCCGGACCGTGAGGTGATCGTCTACACCCGCGGCGAATGGGAAGCCTTCCTCGCCGGGGTCAAAGCCGGCGAGTTCGATTTCTTCGCGGACTGAGGCTCTCGCCCCTGCCGTAGAGGTGGGCGCCATGGAAAGGGTGACCTGCCGCCGGGCCGGATGGCGATCACCCGGGCGCCGGGGCGGACAGGATGGTGTCGGGCGCCGAGTGCGCGCCCGACCAGGCGACCCGGCAGTTCCCGTCAGGCGAGCAGGGACGCGGCGTGGCGGCCGGCGGCGGCGGAGGCGAGGAAGCCGGCCAGGTCGCGGTCCAGGCCGCGGCCCATCGTGGACAGCTTGACCGGGCTGTCCTCGAGCAGCTTCGCCAGGCCGTCCACCGGTACATTCACCAGCTCGTGCCGGGCGCCCAGCGCGGCGGCCTGCTCACGCACCCGCTCGCCGAACGCGCCGGGCAGTTCGGGCACCACCACCTGGGCGGGTGCCAGCGCCACCCGGCCGTAGGCGGTGAGCGAGTGGTGGGAGACCCCGATGTGGCGCTCGCGCAGGTCGCCTTCGCTCACGCGCAGCGCCCCCACGGGACGCCCGCCCAGCACGGCCGCCGCGTTGACCGCCTCGCCCGCCGACACTCCGGAGAACCCCCACCGGGTGCCGGTGCCCAGGTTGCCGGGGCCCTGGGTGACGATCGCGACGTCGGCCGACAGCACGTGCCTGGCGGCGAGCAGCCCGGTGTGGACGGTGACCGCCTCCACGTCGCCGCCGAAGGCCTGGCCGGTGGTGACCACCCCGCACAGCCAGCCGAGCTCGCGCAGCCGCGCGGCCGACATGGAGAACCACGCAGGCAGCGCGCCGCCGTCCAACATCACATAGGCGACCCGGAGCGGGCGCCCGCCGCTCAAGGCGCCATCGCGGGAGCCGTACAGGCCGCAGAGGATGGCGGGGAGGGCGGAGTGCAGGTCGGCGACCACCACGGGCATGCCGTCCACGGAGTCGGCCTCGCGCAGCGTCTCGTGGTGGGGGGAGTCCTGCTCGTCGGCGCCGAGCACCGTGGCCTGCAAGGGCGTGTATCGTGCCTTGACCAGGTGGCCGGGACCTTGCGGATCTTCCGGCAATCGGTCCGGCACGGCCACTACCATGGCGTAACCTCCCGTACCGAGGCCCATGGCGAGCGCTGTGGTGTTCAGCAGCACCGTGTCACCCGGTTCGGGGCGGCCCACCAGCGGGGGGTAGGCCAGGGCCCGGCAGCTCCCCTCGGGGAGGGTCACGTCCAGCTCCATCGCGCCCGGCCACTCGCGCCGGACCGCGACCACCTCGCCCTTGCGCCATCTGATCACGGGGCAAGGGTAGCGTCACCTGAGAAGGGAGGCCCGATGTCTCGGCGGAAGACCGAGCGGCTGCTGAACCTGGTCATCTGCCTGCTGGCCACGCGCCGCCCGCTCAGTGCGGAGCAGATCCGTCACGCCGTGCCCGGCTACGACGCCGGCAACGACGAGGCCTTCCAGCGCATGTTCGAGCGCGACAAGAACGAGCTGCGCGAGATCGGCATCCCGGTGGAGGTCCACCGCGACCCCTGGGAGGACGAGCCCGGCTACCGCATCATGCGCCAGGCCTACGAGCTGCCCGAGATCACGCTGGAGGCCGACGAGGCCGCCGTGCTCGGCCTGGCCGCCCAGGTGTGGCAGCGGGCCAACCTGGCCGAGGCGGCCGGCGGCGCCCTGCTCAAGCTGCGCGCCGCCGGCGTCCAGACCGACGAGTCCGCCGCCGGGCCGCTGGAGCTGCGGGTCGACACCCGCGACCCCGCCTTCCCCGCCCTGTGGGAGGCCGTCCGCGACCGCAGGGTCGTCCGCTTCGACTACCGCGCCGCCGGCAGCGAGGTCATGCTCACCCGCACGGTGGAGCCGTGGGGCGTGGTGAGCCGGCGCGGCCGCTGGTACGTCGTCGGCCACGACCGCGAGCGCGGCGCCCCCCGCGTGTTCCGTCTCAGCCGCATCAGCGGCCCGGTCGCGCCGGTCGGCCGCTCCGGCGCGGTGGTCGTGCCCGAGGGGGTCGACATCCGCTCGATGGTGGGCCACCGCGACAGCCTGCTGCCCGAGCGCACCGCCACCGTCCGCGTCCGCCGCGACACCTGCCAGTGGCTGCGGCAGGTCGGCGCCGTGCGGCCGGGCGAGGACGGCTGGGACGAGGTCACCGTGGAGTTCGCCGATCCGGAGTGGGTGGCCGGCTCGGTCGTGGCGTTCGGGGCCGACGCCGAGGTGATCGACCCGCCGGACGTCCGCGACGCGGTGATCCGCCGCCTGAAGGGAGCCATCGCGTGAACGCGGCCGGACGAACGGTCCACCCCGGTGCCAAGGACGCCCGCGCGGCCGTCGCGCCCCGCCTGAAGGGAACGCTCGCGTGAGCACGGCCGACCGGCTGCCCAGGCTGCTCGCCCTGGTGCCCTACCTCATGTCCCACCCCGGCGCCCAGGTGCCCGAGGTCGCCCGGCTGTTCGGGCTGACCGAGAAGCAGCTCGTCGACGACCTGCAGCTCGTGTGGATGTGCGGCCTGCCCGGGCACACCCCCGGCGACCTCATCGACGTCTCCTGGGACGGCGGCGAGATCCTCATCGACAACGCCGAGACCATCGCACGGCCCCTGCGGCTCGGCATCGACGAGGCCAGCGCGCTGCTCGTCGCGCTGCGCATGCTGGCCGAGCTGCCCGAGTTCGCCGAGGGCGACGCCCTGGCCCGGGTGATCGCCAAGCTCGAGCGGGCGGCCGGCGAGGGCGCCGCCGCCGTCAGCACCCAGGTGGCCTTCGAGCTGGACGCCGCCCCAGACGCCACGACGACGGTCCGGCAGGCCCTGCGGGAGGGCCGGCGCCTGTCCCTGCGCTACTACGTGCCCGGCCGTGACGAGATCACCCCGCGCGAGGTCGACCCCACGCGCCTGGTCATGGTGGACGGCCGCTCCTATCTGGAGGGCTGGTGCTACCGCGCGGACGGCATGCGGCTGTTCCGGCTCGACCGCATCATCGGGGTCGAGATGCTGGAGGTCACCGCCTCCCCGCCCGCCGAGGCCGAGCCGATCGACGTCACCGACGGGGTGTTCCGGCCCTCGCCCTCCGACGAGCTGGTGGAGCTGGAGCTGACCCCCGTGGGCCGCTGGGTCGCCGAGTACTACCCGTGCGAGGAGGTCACCGAGCTGGGGGAGGGCCGCCTGCGGGTCACCCTGCGCGCCCGCGACCAGGGCTGGCTCGTACGGCTGGCGCTGCGGCTGGGCGACAGCGGGCGGGTCGTCTCCCCGGTGTCGCTGGCCGACCGGGTGCGCGAGGCGGCCTCGGCCGCGCTGGCCCGCTACGAGTCCTGCGCCTGAGTCCGCGCCCGTCCGGTTCGCGGGGACGCCGCGCGCGTCACGGCGGGCTTGGGTAGAGTGCCCGGTCATGACCTGGATCTTCGTCGCGGTGGGCCTCGCCGTCGCCGGCCTGGTCCCGCTGGCCGTGCTCTCGGCGCGCGTGGTGGTGGCCGCCCGGGGGCTGTCGCGTGAAATCGAGCGGGCCGACGGCCGTCTGGCGCCCGTCCAAGGACGGCTCAAGGCCGCCATCGGCGCATCCGTGCGCACTGAGGGGTGAATCAAGTAGTGGTGGCAGCGTACGATCGAGGCTGAGAACGCACGTCGCTCGGCGTAAGGGTGTGACATGTCCAACTTCGGTGTACCCGAACTGCTCATCATCGGGCTGGTCCTGGTGCTGCTCTTCGGCGCCAAGAAGCTCCCCGACACGGCCAAGGCGCTGGGCCAGTCGCTTCGGCTGTTCAAGAAGGAGACCACCAAGCTGCACGAGGAGGACGACGCCAGGGCCGCCGCGCAGGCCACCGCCCAGCCGGTCGTCGCCACTCCGCAGCCGCTGCCGCCCGCGACCCCCTCGGTCGAGGACCGCCTGCGCCTGCTGGAAGAGGAGAACTCCCGCCTGCGCACCTCCCAGGCTCGTCCGGCCGACGCACGTCCGGCCGACGCCGTGAACGGGGCTCCGCTCTCGCAGGCGCAGAAGGACCAGGGCTCCGCCTGACACGCCCCCTTGCCCTGACCGACCGCAGAGACCAGGACGCCCGATGGCATTGCTGAAACGGTCAAGCCCGGCCGATGACGGCCCGCAGGTCCCCGATCTCGAGGGCCGCATGTCGCTCATGGATCACCTCCGTGAGCTTCGCAACCGCCTGGTGAAGGCCATCCTGGGCCTCACCCTGGGCACCGTGGTCGGCTTCGTCTTCTTCGACCGTCTCTGGGTCTTCATGACGGGGCCCTACTGCCGCCTGCCCGCCGCCCACAAGCTCAAGGACGGCGAGTGCTCCCTGGTGGTGCAGGGCGTGTTCGAGGGCTTCATGGTCAACCTGCAGGTGGCGCTCATGTTCGGCGCGGTGGTCAGCGCGCCGATCTGGCTCTACCAGCTCTGGGCGTTCGTGACGCCCGGCCTGTACCGCAACGAGCGGCGCTACTCCCTGGCGTTCGTGGCCCTGGCCGTCCCGCTGTTCGCCGCGGGCGCCGCCCTGGCGTACTACACGATGGACAAGGGGCTGGCGCTGCTGCTCGGCTTCGCGCCCGGCAACGTGATCCCGCTCATCAGCATGGACCAGTACGTCGGGTTCATGATGGCCATGCTGGTGATCTTCGGTCTGTCGTTCGAGCTGCCGCTGCTCATGGTGTTCCTCAACATGATCGGCGTGCTGCCGTTCAAGCTGGTGAGCAAGCACCAGCGCATGGTCGTGTTCCTGATGTTCGTCTTCGCGGCCGTCGCGACGCCGAGCCAGGACCCGATCACGATGCTCGCGCTGGCGGTCCCCATGGTCGGCATGTTCATGATCGCCGAGGTGTTCATGTACTTCCACGACCGCAAGAAGGACCAGCTCGAGGCCGAACGCCAGCGGCAGATCGAAGAGGAACTCGACGGCACCGCCTCCACCCCGCTCGACTAGGCGCCGGCACGCCTCACCGGACGGGCCGGGGTCGCCTCACCGGACGGGCCGGGGTCGCCTTACCGGGCGAGCCGCACCAGCATCTTGCCGATGTTCTCCCCGCGGAGCATGCCGAGGAACGCGTCGGGAGCGTTCTCGATGCCGTCGACGACCGTCTCGTCGACCCGCAGCCTGCCCTCGCGTAGCCAGCCGCCGACCTCGGCCAGCAGGTCCGGCGTCCGGTCGGCGTGATCGCTGACGATGAACCCGCGCAGGGTCAGCCGGTTGCCGACCGCGAGCCCGAGGTTGCGCGGTCCCGGCGGCGCCTCCTCCAGGTTGTACCGCGAGATCGCCCCGCACAGAGCGGCCCTGCCGAACGTCCTCAGCGACGAGATCGCCGCCTCCAGGTGCTCACCGCCGACGTTGTCGAAGTACACGTCGATGCCGTCCGGCGCGGCGTTCCTGAGCTGTTCGGACACCGGCCCGTTCTTGTAGTTGAACGCCGCGTCGAAGCCGAGCTCGCGGGTGAGGTGCTCGACCTTGGCATCGGACCCGGCGCTTCCGACGACCCGGGGGGATCCGCGCAGCTTCGCGATCTGCCCAGCGATACCGCCCACCGCGCCGGCGGCGCCGGAGACGAAGACGGTGTCACTCGGCCGCATCGCCGCGATGTCGAGCAGCCCCACGTAGGCGGTCAGCCCGACCATGCCGAGCGCTCCGAGGTAGGCCGAGAGCGGCGCGGCGGTGGGGTCGACCTTGCGCGCGCCGGCGGCGTCGAGCAGCGCGTACTCCCGCCAGCCGAGCCCGTGCCGCACCATGTCGCCGACGGTGAGTCCGGGGTCGGCCGACGCGACCACCTCGCCGACCGCCCCGCCGTGCAGGGCCTCGCCCAGACGGTACGGCGGGGCGTAGGACTTGGCGTCGTTCATGCGCCCCCGCATGTACGGGTCGACGGACATCACCAGGTTGCGGACGACCACCTGCCCGGGGCCGGGTTCGGGGACCTCCGTCTCCACCAGCCGGAAGTTGTCGGCGGTGGGCCACCCCGTGGGGCGGGACGCGAGGCGTATTTCGCGGCTCGTCCTGTTCGTCATGCTTCTACGTTAGGCCCGGGCCGGTACCGTGCCGCCCGGCCAGGCGATCCGCCGCGAGCCGGCCCGCCCAGCGAGCCCCGTGCCGACTTTGCTCAGAGCTGACACTAGCTTGAGGTTGAATCTACCTATATGTTCCCGGTGTGGCAGGTGAGCTGGTCGTTCTCGTGAATCCCGCGGCCCGTGGCGGCCGTTCCCTGCGCCTGCTCGACCCGGTGGTGCGGCGGTTGAAGGAGGGCGGGCGGCCGGTCTCGGTGATCGTGGGCACCTCCGCCCAGGACGCCCTGGAACGCGCCTGCACGGCCGTCGCCGAGGGGCCGGAGGCGCTGGTCGCGTTCGGCGGGGACGGTCTGGTCCACCTGGCCGTCCAGGCCGTCGCCGGCACCGACGTCCCCCTCGGCATCATCCCGGCCGGCACCGGCAACGACCTCGCCGGCGCCTTCGGGATCCCCCGCAAGGACCCGCTGGCCGCCGCGGCCATCGTCGCCGGGGGCGCGGTGCGGACCGTGGACGCGGGCACCATCGGCGAGGAGTGGTTCGCCGGGGTGGTGGCCTGCGGCTTCGACTCCAAGGTCAACGAGCGGGCCAACGGGATGACCCGCCCCGCGGGCATGGCGAAGTACCTGCTGGCCACCCTCCAGGAGCTGCGGTCCTTCGCTCCCATCCCGTTCCGGCTCACCGTCGACGGCGGCGAGCCGTTCGAGCAGGAGGCCATGATGGTCGCCGTCGGCAACACCCATTCCTACGGCGCCGGGATGCGCGTGTGCCCGGGCGCCGAGCCGGACGACGGGCTGCTGGACGTGCTGATCGTCGGCCCGCTGCCCACCGGCGCCTTCCTGCGCGCCTTCCCCCGCGTCTACCGGGGCACCCACCTCGGCCACCCGGCCATCACCCTGCGCCGGGCCCGCACGGTCACGATCGAGGCTCCCGACGTCGTCGCCTACGCCGACGGCGAGCGCGTCGCGGCCCTGCCCCTCACCTGCGCCATCCACCCGGGGGCTCTCCACGTCATCGCCCCGGGCCGTTCTTCGCCACCAGGGAGTGGACACGCATGATCAAGTGGGCAGGCAAAGTGTCGGTCGCCGCGGCGACGGCGGTCACCGTCACCGTGTTGTTCCCGGCGACGGCGGGCGCCGCGCCGTCGTCCCCGGCGTCACAGGCCGCGGGAAAGGCCGTCAACCTCAAGATCACCGAGAGGATCCGGCATCAGCTCGCCGACGCGTACTGGAAGCAGTACTACAAGGCGAACCATCCGCGTGCCGTCCGCACGAAGGTGGACGGGCCGAAGAGGGTCTACTACGGCAAGATCAAGGGTGCCACCGCCGGGAAGGACGTGTACTGGGCGGTCGGGTCCATCGGCGTCAAGGGCGACCCGATCAGCTACCAGGACGGGCCGCACGTCTGGCGCAAGCGCGGCCACGGCGCCTGGTCCTACCGCGGCGACTCGGGCGGCTGCCCGTTCAAGGTGCCGAAGGCCCTGCTGAAGATCTGGCATCTGCCCGAGTGCGGCTGAACCCGGCCTGTGGTGAGTCCGTGGCGCGAGCGGGCGCTGTCCAGCCCGTACGCGCATGGCTGATCTCACCGCGACCGTCCTTGGAGGCGGCAGGACGATCAACCGAAGTACCGCGGGCAGGAGCGTGGACGGGACCGGAAAGCGGTTATCGGTAGGCTGAAGTGCATGACGACGCCTGCGGAACGCTATGCCGCATTCCGTGAGAAGCACGCCGCCGGCGGGCCCGCCCTCACCTCCTTCCGAGGCCTGTACGACTTCGAGCTGGACGAGTTCCAGCTCGACGCGTGCCGGGCCCTGGAGGCCGGTGACGGCGTGCTCGTGGCGGCCCCGACGGGCTCGGGCAAGACCGTCGTGGGCGAGTTCGCGGTGCACCTCGCTCTGGAGCAGGGCAGCAAGTGTTTCTACACGACGCCGATCAAGGCGCTGTCCAACCAGAAGTTCAACGACCTGGCGCGCCGCTACGGGGCCAAGAAGGTCGGGCTGCTCACCGGCGACAACAGCGTCAACGGCGACGCGCCGATCGTCGTGATGACCACCGAGGTGCTGCGCAACATGCTCTACGCCGGCTCCTCGACCCTCGCGGGGCTGAGCCACGTGGTGATGGACGAGGTGCACTACCTCGCCGACCGCTTCCGCGGCGCGGTGTGGGAGGAGGTCATCATCCACTTGCCCGAGTCGGTGCGCGTGGTGGCCCTGTCGGCCACGGTGAGCAACGCCGAGGAGTTCGGCGAGTGGCTGGGGGAGGTCCGCGGCGACACCACGGTGATCGTGGACGAGCACCGGCCCGTGCCGCTGTGGCAGCACATGCTGGTCGGCGACCGGCTGTACGACCTGTTCGTCGACGAGGACAACCGGCCGCGCATCAACCCGAGCCTGATGCGCATCTCGCGGGACGAGCAGCGCCTGGCGCAGGCGCGCGGCCGCCGCGGCTACTCCCGGCCGCGCCGTTCGGCCAACTCCGTCAGCCGCTCCGACGCCATCGAGAAGCTCGACTCCGAGGGGCTGCTGCCCGCCATCACCTTCATCTTCTCCCGGGCCGGCTGCGACGCCGCCGTCCTGCAGTGCCTGCACGCCGGCATCCGGCTCACCACCGACAGCGAGCGCCACGAGATCCGCACGATCGTCGACGAGCGCACCGCCCACCTGCCCGACGAGGACCTGTCGGTGCTGGGGTACCTGGAGTGGCGCGACTGCCTCGAACGCGGCCTGGCCGCCCACCACGCCGGCATGCTCCCCGCCTTCAAGGAGGTCGTCGAGGAGCTGTTCACCCGCGGCCTGGTCAAGGCGGTGTTCGCCACCGAGACCCTCGCGCTCGGCATCAACATGCCCGCGCGGTCGGTCGTCATCGAAAAGCTCGACAAGTGGAACGGCGAGACCCACGCCGACCTCACCCCCGGCGAGTACACCCAGCTCACCGGGCGGGCGGGCCGGCGCGGCATCGACGTCGAGGGCCACGCCGTGGTGGCCTGGCAGCCCGGCATGGACCCGGTGGCGGTGGCGGGCCTGGCCAGCACCCGCACCTACCCGCTGCGCTCCAGCTTCCGCCCCTCCTACAACATGGCCGTCAACCTGGTCGGCCAGGTCGGCAGGGAGCGGGCCCGCACCCTGCTGGAGTCCTCCTTCGCCCAGTTCCAGGCCGACCGGGCGGTCGTCGGCATCGCCAAGCAGGTGCGGCGCGCCGAGGAGGCGCTGGAGGGCTACGCCGAGGCGATGACCTGCCATTTGGGCGACTTCCAGGAGTACGCGCGCATGCGCAGGGAGCTGTCGGACCGCGAGTCCGACCTGTCGCGCCAGCGCGGCACGGCCCGCCGGGCGCAGGCCGTGCGGTCCCTGGAGGCGCTCAAGCCCGGCGACGTGATCCGCGTCCCCGGCGGCAGGCGCGCGGGCCTGGCGGTCATCCTGGACCCGGGACTGACCATGCGCACCGAGGGGCCCTCGCCGCTGGTGCTGACCATCGGCAAGCAGGTCAAGCGGCTGTCGGCCGCGGACTTCCCGGTGCCGGTCGAGCCGGTGGAGCACCTGCGCATCCCCAAGGGCTTCAACCCGCGGGCGCCCAAGGACCGCGCGAACCTGGTGGCCACCCTGCACGCCAAGATCGGCGACCGCGACCTGGGCCGTCCGGTGCGGGTCCGCGACCACGACGCCGACACCATGGCCGGCCGGGGCTCGGCCCCCGGCACCCCCGAGTGGGAGATCGCCGAGCTGCGCCGCCGGCTGCGCGCCCACCCCTGCCACGGGTGCGACCAGCGCGAGGACCACGCCCGCTGGGCCGAGCGCTACCACAAGCTGCTGCGCGAGACCGAGGGCCTGCGCCGGCGCGTCGAGAGCCGGTCCCACGTGATCGCCCGCACCTTCGACCGCGTGTGCGGGGTGCTCGACCAGCTCGGCTACCTGGAGGGCGAGGCCGTCACGCCCGAGGGCCGCAGGCTCGCCCAGCTGTACACCGAGCTGGACCTGCTCACCTCCGAGTGCCTGCGGGCCGGCATCTGGGACGATCTGGACCCGGCCGAGCTGGCCGCGTGCGTGTCGTCGCTGGTGTTCGAGTCCCGCCAAGCCGACGACGCGCGCCAGCCCAAGATCCCGGCCGGCGGGGTCAAGGAGTCGCTGGCGGCCATGGTGCGCATCTTCGCCGAGCTGGAGGACATCGAGCGCGACCACGGGCTGTCGTTCGTCCGCGAGCCCGACTTCGGGTTCGCCTGGGCGGCCTTCCGCTGGGCGAAGGGCCACAGCCTGGACGCCGTGCTCACCGACGGCGACCTGGCGGCCGGCGACTTCGTCCGCTGGGCCAAGCAGCTCATCGACCTGCTCGACCAGGTGGGCAAGGCGGCGCCGCACAACAGCAAGGTGCGGCACAACGCCGGCAAGGCCATCGACTCCCTGCGCCGCGGCGTCGTCGCCTACTCCTCGGTCGCCTGAGGCCCGGTTCCGGTCCTCCGCGGCCCGCTCCGGGTCGTCGGTGGCCCGTCCCCCGGTCACCTGAGGCCCGTTCCCCGGTCGCCTGACGGCACCTCCCCGGTCGGCGGGGGCGCGGGCCGTCCCCGGCGGCCGGGGTGCTCGCCGGCCGGGCGGAGGTGGGGCGCCCCTCGCCGGTGGGGCAAGGGGACGACGGTCCCCGCCGGTGAGGCGAGGGACGACGGTCCGCGCCGGTCAGGCGAGGGTGAAGCGGACCTCGCGGGTGAGCAGGTCGGCGCGGGTGAGGCGCACCTGGACCTTCTCGCCCAGGGGCAGGCCGTCGCCGTCGCAGCGGGCCACGACGGCCGGGTCGGCGACCTGGACGACGCCGCCCGGCCGGTCGTCCTCGACGTCCACCACGACCGCGTCGAAGGTCTGGCCGACCCGGTCGCGCAGCACGAACGCCTCCACCAGGTCCACGCAGGCCCGCTCGGCGGCGGACGCGCGGCGCCCGCTGCCCGCCATGAGGGCCGGCAGCTCGGACAGGGCCTGCTGGACCGGCTCGGGGACCGGCACCCCGGCGGCCACCGACAGGCACACCTCGGTGCCGTACCGGTCGACCAGGCGGCGCAGGGGAGCGGTGACGTGGGCGTACGGCGCGGCGACGGCGGCGTGCGAGGCGTCCTTGGGCGGCTCGCCGTTGAAGGCGGTGTACCCGGCACCGCGCAGCAGCACCGTCGCCTCCTTCAGGAACGCGGCGCTCCCGGGCGTCCCGGGGTCCAGGGCCGCCACGGCCTGTCCGAAGCCGGCGCCGTCGGGCCAGGCCACCCCGAGGGCGGAGGCGATCCTGCGCACCCGCGCGACGGTCTCCGGCGGCGCGGGCGGCAGGGTGCGAAGGACGCCCATCTCGGCGTCGAGCATCATCGCCGCCGCGGCCATGCCGGTCATCAGGGAGATCTGCGCGTTCCACGTCTCGGCGGGCAGCGGCGTGCGGAACTCCACCCGGTAGCCGTCCCCGTGCGCGACGACCTCCTGCTCGGGGGTCGGCAGGGAGACCCCGCCGCGCTCCTGTTCGAGCGCCAGGCGCAGCCCGCCGACCACGGGCAGCAGCCGCAGCGTCCCGTCGGCGGTGCCGGTGTCGACCGCGGCCTGGACGTAGTCGTAGTCGAGCCGCTCGCGGCTGCGCACCAGGGCCCGCGACACGTCGGCGCCGATGGTGCGCCCGTCGGAGTCCAGGTCGAGGCACCACAGCGCCGCGGGCCGGACGACGCCGGGCAGCAGGCTGGCCGCGCCCTCCGACAGCACGGGCGGGTGCAGCGGCACCCGCTCGTCGGGCATGTACAGCGTCTCGCCGCGCCGTCTTGCCTCGTCGTCGATCGCGCCGCCCGGCCGCACGAAGGAGGCGACGTCGGCGATGGCGTACCAGACCCGGAAGCCACGGGGACGCTCCTCGATGCACAGTGCCTGGTCCAGGTCCATCGACCCGGCCGGGTCGACGGTCAGCAGGGGCAGGTCGGTGCGGTCGGGCAGGGACGGCGCCGGCGTGGCGGCGGCCTGGGCGGCCTCCTCCAGGGTCGGCGGGGGGAACGCCTCGGGCAGCCGAAGCTCGTCGCGGATGCGTTCGAAGCCCTCCGCGAGGCGGGGAGCACCGGACGCATGAATCGTCGTATGACTCACAATCAGGGATCTTATGCGGCAAGCACGGCGAGCAGCCTATTCAGCGGGCCGTCCAGGCCATAGCGGTCGGCCAGCTCGACCAGTGCCTCGGGGTCGCGAGGCGCGACCGGCCGGGCGATCGGCACCTCCGGCAGCGGCGCGTCGTGGGCCACCTTGACCACCGCGGGCGCGACCGCGAGGTAGTCGCGCGCCTTGTCGAGCTTGAGACGGCTGCCGGCCGGGAAGCCGTCGACGACCCCGTCGTCCAGCGCGGCGAGCATGGCCTCCAGCGAGCCGAACCTGGTGATCAGGGCGGCGGCCGTCTTGTCGCCGACCCCCGGCACGCCGGGCAGCCCGTCGCTGGGGTCTCCGCGCAGGGTGGCGAAGTCGGCGTACCCGCGGCCGGGGATGCCGTACTTGGCGCTGACCTGCGCCTCGTCGATCGCCTGCAGGTTACGAATGCCCTTTATCGTGTAAAGGACGCGGCACGGACGCTTGTCGTCGACCAACTGGAACAGGTCGCGGTCTCCGGTGACGATGTCGATGGCCCCGCTCGCCCTGAAGGTGTAGGTGCCGATGACGTCGTCGGCCTCGTACCCCGGCACGCCGACCCGGGCGATGCCGACCGCGTCGAGCACCCGCTCGATCACCGGCACCTGGGGGGCCAGGGTGTCGGGCACCTCCTCCTCGTGCCCGGTGGCGACCCGGTGGGCCTTGTAGGACGGGATCGCCGCCACGCGGAACGCGGGACGCCAGTCGGCGTCCATGCAGGCCACCAGCTCGTCGGGGCCGTGGGCGCGCACCAGCGTGGCGATCATGTCGATCAGGCCCCGGACGGCGTTGACCGGCATGCCGTCGGGGGCGGTCATCGACTCGGGGACGCCGTAGTAGGCGCGGAAGTACAGCGATGGGGTGTCGAGCAGCATCAACCCTGGCATGGGCCCATCCTTCCAGCACCCGCCCCCGCTCACGCCAGGAGTTCGCGCACGCGCGGGGCGACCTTGGTGCCGAAGAGCTCGATGTTCTTCATGAGCGAACGGTGGGAGAGCCCGCCCATGGCGTACTTCAGCTCGAAGCGGCCGGCGTCGAGCGCGCGCAGGTTCGCCGCGATCTTCTGGGCGACGGTCTCCGGGGATCCGACGTAGAGCGCCCCGTGCGGCCCGACCTCGCGCAGGAAGGACTGCTTGGTCGGGACGGTGAACCCCCGGGTCCTGGCGACGTTCCGGATGACCGCCAGGTAGTTGGGCCAGAACTCCTCCAGCGCCTCCTCGTCGGTGGCCGCGACGTGCCCGGGGGAGTGCACCCCGATGGGCAGGGCGGCGCGTCCCGACTCCGCGAGGGCCTGCCGGAACAGCCGCGAGAAGGGGGCGAAGCGGGCCGGGGGCCCGCCGATGATCGCCAGCATGAGCGGGAAGCCCAGACGCGCGGCGCGCAGGACCGACTGAGGGCTGCCGCCGACGCCGATCCACGCCGGGAAGGGCCCGTCCTCGGTGTGCGGCACGACGTCCTGGTCGACGAGCGGGGCGCGGGTCCTGCCCTTCCAGGTGACCCGCCCGCCTTTGAGCAGCTCGGCGAACAACCGGGTCTTCTCCTCGAACAGCTCCTCGTAGTCGGCGAGGTCGTAGCCGAACAGCGGGAAGGAGTCGACGCTGGAGCCGCGCCCGAGGATGACCTCCGCCCGGCCGCCGGAGACGGCGTTCAGCGTGGAGTAGCGCTGGAACACCCGGACGGGGTCGTCGGAGCTGAGGACCGTGACCGCCGACCCGAGCCGGACGCGGGTCGTGCGGGCGGCGATCGCCGCGAGCACCACGTCGCCCGCCGACAGCGGGAAGTCGCCGGTGTGGTGCTCCCCGATCCCGAAGAAGTCCAGTCCCACCTGGTCGGCGAGGACGCCCTGCTCCACGATGTCGCGGATCGTCTGGGCGTGGGACAGCGGGCGGCCGCCGTCGCCGCTGGTGACGTCGCCGAAGGTGTCCAGGCCGAGTACCAGGGGAGCGGGCCGGCCTTCGGTGGCGGCGGCGGAGGATGTCGCGGTCATGTCGCGTCTTTCTTTGCGGTGGGATCGGGGTGGTTCGCGGGGGACGCCTCAGGCGGCCTGGGCGTCCAGGGCCCGTTCGAACTCGGCGCGGCGAAGCGAGGCCCCGAAGACCGGGCCGCCGGGCTGGAACAGCCGGCCGGCGCCCAGGCCGTCCAGCCGGACCGCGTCGTAGCCGATGCGCTCGATGAACTCCGCCACGACGCCTACCGCTCCGGGGTCGTCGCCGGCGACGCCGAGCGCGTGGCGTTCGGGCGAGCCGGCGGGCCGGCGCTCCTCTTCGAGCTCGTGGTAGCCGATGTGGTTGAGGGTCTTGACGACCGTCGACAGGGACAGCCGCCGCTGGACGATCTCGCTGCTGCCGTACCGGGGGTCCTCGAACAGGGGCTGGACGCCGTCGGTGGGCGGCCAGTAGTTCATCGTGTCGACGACGAGCCTGCCGGCGACCAGGGCGGGGTCGAAGGCCGCGAACCGGTGCAGCGGGATCGCGAGGATCACGATGTCGGCGTCGGCGACGGCGTCGGCCGCCCAGCGGGGTTCGGCTCCGGGCACCAGCACGCCGGCGATGAGGGCGATCTTCTCCGGGTCGCCGGAGGCGGAGATCGTCACCGGGTGGCCGGCGGCGATCGCGACCCGCGCGATCGCGGGCCCGGCGTGCCCGGCGCCGAGCACGGCGACCCGCGCCGGCGAGGTCGGCGCCGGTGAGGCTCCGCCGGTCATCAGGATCCCTCCTTGGGGGAACGGCGACCCGTTCGGGTGGGGACGGTCGCGCGGCGCCGCGAGGACGTCGGCGAGCGCGTCGAACCGCTCGCGGGTCAGGGGTTGCCGGAGAGGTGGCCGCGGACGGCCCTCAGGTGGGGGCCCGGCTCATCTCCTTGACGAGTCAAGCATATCAGATGGTTGCCGTGTCAACTGTTGACGTATCAACAAGGCTGCGCGATGGTGGCGGCCCGCTGAGAACGCCGCGGCCGTGATCCGGCGCGACAGGGCTTCGCGGGGACGAGGCCGGGGGGTGCGGACGGCGGTGATCCCGGTGGAATAGATTGGTCGGTGTGACAACGACGTCCCTGGACCTCTACCCGGTGACGCGCGTGGCCGACGTGCGCGCCGCCACCGCCGCCGCCGGCATCGGCGCGCTGCTGCTGACCCCCGGCCCCGACCTGCGGTACGTCACCGGATACGACGCCCTCCCGCTGGAGCGGCTCACCTGCCTCGTGGTGCCCGCCGAGGGCGAGGCGTTCATGGTGGTGCCCCGGCTGGAGCTGCCGGCCGCCGAGCATTCCCCGGCCTCCCGGCTCGGCCTGGAGTTCGTCGCCTGGGACGAGACCGACGACCCCTACGCCCTGGTCGCGCGCCGGGTCGGCGCGGTGGCCACCGTGGGGCTGGCCGACCGCATGTGGGCGATGCAGTCGCTGCGCTTCCGCTCCGCCCTCCCCGGCGCCGAGCAGGTGCTGGCCGGGTCGGTGCTCAGGGAGCTGCGCATGCGCAAGAGCCCCGCCGAGGTCGCCGCCCTGCGCGAGGCGGGCGCCGCCATCGACGCCGTCCACGCCCAGGTTCCCGGTCTGCTCAAGCAGGGCCGCACCGAGCGCGAGGTCGGCAGGGACATCGCCGAGGCCATCCTCGCCGCCGGGCACTCCACCGTCGACTTCGTCATCGTCGGCTCGGGCCCGAACGGCGCCAGCCCGCACCACGAGCTGTCCGACCGGGTCATCCAGGCCGGCGACCCGGTGGTGGTCGACATCGGCGGCCAGATGCCGAGCGGCTACTGCTCCGACTCCACCCGCACCTACAGCGTGGGAGAGCCCCCCGCCGACTTCTCGGCCTACTACGAGGTGCTGCGCCAGGCCCAGGAGGCCGCGTGCGCCGCCGTCCGGCCGGGCGTGCCGTGCGAGGCCGTCGACGCCGCCGCCCGCGAGATCATCGCCGACGCCGGGTACGGCGAGCGGTTCATCCACCGCACCGGCCACGGCATCGGGCTGGAGACCCACGAGGAGCCCTACATCGTCTCGGGCAACGCCGAGCCGCTGGCGCCCGGGTTCGCCTTCTCCGTCGAGCCGGGCGTCTACCTGCCCGGACGGCACGGCTCCCGCATCGAGGACATCGTCGTGTGCACCGAGACCGGCGGCGAGCGCCTCAACAACCGGCCCCACGACCTCGTCGTGGTCTGACCCAGGCCGACGCGTGCCCACCGTCCCGCCCCGCGACCTCCCCGGGAGGCCGTGCGGCGGGACGCCACTCCTCATCCCCGCCCCCCCGTGACCTGGAGTGCCGACATGACGGTCGACCGCGCCCTGCCCACGCCCGAAGCCCACGACCTGCTGGACCTCGTCCGGGAGATCATCACCAAGGACGTCGCGCCGCGCGCGGCCGGCGACGAGGCCGACGGCCGCTTCCCCCGCGAGGTGTTCACCACCCTGGGCAGGGCCGGCCTGCTCGGGCTGCCCTACCCCGAGGAGCACGGCGGCGCCGCCCAGCCCTACGAGGTGTACCTGCAGGTGGTGGAGGAGCTGGCGGGCGCGTTCCTCGCCGTCGGCCTCGGCGTCTCCGTGCACACCCTGTCGAGCTTCCCCCTCGCCGCCTACGGCGCGCAGGACAGGCGGGCCGACCTGCTGCCCGCCATGATCGGCGGCGAGCTGCTCGGCGCGTACTGCCTGTCGGAACCGCAGTCCGGCTCCGACGCCGCCGCCCTGACCACCCGGGCCCAGGCCGCCGACGGCGGGTACGTCGTGGACGGCGTCAAGGCGTGGACCACCCATGGCGGCGTGGCCGACTTCTACACCCTGATGGCGCGCACCTCCGGCGACGGCGCCCGGGGCATCTCCTGCTTCCACGTACCGGCGGACACGCCCGGGCTGTCGTTCGGCCGGCCCGAGCGCAAGATGGGCATGCGTTCCTCCCCGACGGCCCAGGTGCGCCTGGACGGGGTGCGACTCGGGCCCGAGGCGCTGATCGGCGGCGAGGGGGAGGGCTTCCGCATCGCCATGGCCGCCCTGGACGGGGGACGGCTCGGCATTGCCGCCTGCGCCGTCGGCGTCGCCCAGGCCGCCCTGGACACCGCCGTCTCCTACGCCCGCGAGCGCCGCCAGTTCGGCAGGCGCATCGCCGACTTCCAGGGGCTGGGCTTCCTGCTCGCCGACATGGCCACCCAGATCGCCGCCGCCCGCTCGCTGTACCTGGACGCCGCCCGCCTGCGCGACGCGGGCCGTCCGTACGGCACCCGCGCGGCGATGGCGAAGCTGTTCGCCACCGACGCCGCCATGAAGATCACCACCGACGCCGTGCAGGTCCTCGGCGGTTACGGCTACGTCGAGGACTTCCCCGCCGAACGCCTCATGCGGGAGGCCAAGGTCCTGCAGATCGTCGAGGGCACCAACCAGATCCAGCGCGTGGTCATCTCCCGCGCCCTCACCAAGGAAAGCTGAACCCGGCGCTCCCTTGGAGCCGGGGTCGTGCGACCGTCGTTCCGGTGAGCCCGCGGGCGGGCTCACCGGCGTGCGGCCGTCCGGGCTTAGGGGAGCTGGAGCTTGGGGCGGACCCACTGGGCCAGTTTGCCGATGGCGTCGTCGGACACCTTCGAGCGTCCGGCGGCCATCTGGAAGGTGTGCAACTGGCCGGGGAAGACCTCGATCTCGGCGTCCACGCCGGCCGCGCGGGCGTTGCCGGCGAGCCGGCGGGCCTCACCGAGCAGCGTCTCGTCGCCGCCCGCCTGGATGTAGATCGGCGGCAGGCCGCTCAGATCGGCGTGGAGCGGGCTCGCCAGCGGGTCCTTGGGGTCGGCGCTGCCCAGGTACAGGTACGCGAGGATCTCCACGACCTCCTTGTAGAAGAACTCCTCGGTCGCGCGGTTGGTGTCGAAGGTCTCCTCGCCGACCGTCATGTCGACCCACGGAGAGAGCAGCATCAACGCGGCGGGGAGGGGAAGGCCGAGCTCTCGGGCGCGCAGGGTCGCCGCCAGGGACACCCCGGCGCCGAGCGAGTCGCCGGCGAGCGCGATGTGCCCGGCGTCGAAACCCTGGTCGAGCAACCCGCGGTAGGCGGTGACGGTGTCCTCGACCGGCACGGGATAGGCCGTCCGGTGGTAGCCGGTGATCAGCGCGCGGACGCCGGAGGCCTTGGCCAGGTGGCCGAACATCTTGCGGTGGGTGTAGATCGAGCCGCTGACGCCGCCGCCGCCGTGCACGCTGAGGATCACGCGGTCCTCGGGGCTGTGCTTCGGGACCGCCCACAGCGCGGGCAGGCCGGCCACCTCGGTCTCCAGGTAGTCGACGCCGCCGGGGTCGGTCGTCAGGCCGGGCCAGTAACGCTCGACCCGTTCGCGGATCTCCTCGGGAGTCTGGTCCGGGTCGTCCTGGGCCGCCCGCGTCATGCCGCGCCAGTGGTCCCTGACGATGTCCGGTTTCCTGCGTGCCATCGTATGGTCCTTCCGCGAGATGGGGTGTGAGATGTCGCGTGCGGCGGATCGCCGGCTCGGCGGGTCCGTCCGCGACGCGCGAGGGGACCGGCCCGGTGACTCCTGTTCGGTGACTCCGGCCCCGTTCCCGTTCGGCGCCGCCGCCTTCGCCGGCGGCGGCCTTCCTCTCCACCGACGCGGCACGCGTGCCGATTCGGACACCGGCCTCCTCGGAAAGACCCGGGGCGGCTCGCCGCCGTGCCCCCTCGCCCCGGCGGCCCGGAGCCCGTGCGCCGGCTGCCGGGCGGGCTGAATCTTTCACGGAGCGGCCGGGGTGCATGCGATCGCGGGACGTCGTTTCGCCGAAACATTTCGCGGGGGGTGCTCCGCGAGAATTCCGCGATTACCGCTGGACGCCGGACCGCCGCCCGTGGATCCTTCTGGCGCCGGGCCGCCGGTCGGTGCATCTTTCCGTTTCGCGAAATCGGGCCGTCGTCGGAGCAGGCATTTCGCGCCCCGATGGCCGCGTTGGTTTCGGACCCGCCGAAAGTTCTGGCCTTTTGACCGGTGCCCGGAGAAGGTGCTGAATTCGCGGTGGCCGGTGTGAGAGACGCGGTGTGAGAGGCGCGAGAAAGGATTCCCATGTTCGCTGTGAGATCGGCTCGGCGGGTGCTGGCGCTCGGTTCTGCTCTGGTCGCGACGGGGGTGCTGAGCGTGGTGGCCGTGTCATCGCCCGCCGCGGCCACCACCGCCGTGCTGAACGCGACCGTGGACTGCTACAACGTCGACTACTCCGGGGACACCCGGGACTGGTACCCCTCCGGTCTGCGGGTCGTCACCTCATCCCCTTCCTGGTCCACGACGGTCGGCAGCGTGACCGCGGTCCCCGCCACGCACTCCTTCCAGTTCAGCCAGACGCTGCCCAACGATGCCGGGTACGTGGGGGTGTCCGCCGTGTGCAGCGGCGGCCACCAGTACGACCTGCCCGGCTCGACCGGCCTGACCAGCATCCCCGCGGGGACGAACGTCGTGACCGCCAGCTGGGGCTGCTCCACCGGCCCGGTCTACCCCGGCCCGTGGGTCACCAACTGCAGCCTGCAGTCGGTCTCCTACAGCTGACCGCCGGGACCGCCCCAGGGAGGGCGGGGTCGTCCGCGAGTCCGAGGCGCACCGCCGCCGCTCGCGCGGCCCCGCCCTGCGGGGCGCATTCGCCAGGTGGGCCCCATCTCGCGCCGGGAGCACGTCGTTCGCCGGTTCGCCGTCCCGGGTGGACGTCGTCGCCTCGCCGAGAAGGGTCGGGGCCGAAATCCCTACTTACCCTATACAAAAGGTAGGTTTTTGGGCATACTTGCGGCCGTTTGCTGTGTTCCACCCAAGGAGCCCCCATGCGCCGCATCATCCTCCTCTTCGGCGTGCTCGCCCTCGTCGGCGGTCTGTCCGCCTGCGGGGGAGGTGAGACGAGGGCCGGCAAGGAGCACCTGCGCGTCGGCTACCAGCGGTTCGGCGGGCAGAGCCTGCTCAAGGCCAAGGGGTCGGCCCCGGACGCCACCTGGTCGCTGTTCGAGAGCGGTCCCGCGTTGACCGAGGCGCTCAAGGCCGGCGCCATCGACATCGGCCAGACCGGCGAGGCCCCGCCGATCTTCGCCGCGGCCGGCGGCGCCAAGTTCAAGATCATCGCGACCTCCCGGCCGGTGCCGAAGGGCGAGGCCGTCCTGGTCAAGGAGAAGAGCGGCTTCACCTCCTTCAAGGACCTCAAGGGCAAGAAGGTCGCGCTCAACAAGGGGTCCAACGTCAACTGGCTGCTGGTCAAGCTCCTCGAGGCCAACGGCATGAAGATCACCGACATCGAGGTCCAGTACCTCAAGCCGGCCGAGGCCCGTCCCGCGTTCGACAACGACCAGGTCGACGCCTGGATCATCTGGGACCCGTACTTCTCCCTCGCCGAGCGCCCGGGCGTGAAGGTCCTGGCCGACGCCACGGGCCTTGCCAACAACCGCGAGTACCTGCTGGCCTCGCCGGAGATCCTGAAGAACAGGCCCGACGCGGTCCGCGCGTACCTCAAGGTCTACCGCGAGGTCACCGACTGGGGCATCGCCCACCCCGAGGAGCGCGTCAAGCTGCTCGCCCCCGAGCTGAAGATCCCCGAGGACGTCGCCCGCCGCGCCCTGGCCCGCAGCGCCCAGCCGCTCGCGCCGGTGGACGCCACGGTCGGCGAGGAACTCCAGCAGATCGCGGACGGGTTCACCGGCCTCGCCCTCATTCCCGCCAAGGTCGACGTCACGTCCCTCATCGACCCGAGCTTCCTGGACATCTTGCAGTGAGGCTCAGGCCACGGCGGCTGATCACCCCGATCGTGCTCGTCGCCGGATGGGAGGGCGCCGCCCGGGCCGGCGTCCTCCCGCACGACAAGCTCCCCGCGCCGAGCGAGGTCGCGGCGGCGGCCTGGCGGCTGTCCCTGGACGGAACCCTCGGCCTGCACCTGCTGGAATCCCTGGAACGGGCCGCCCTCGGGCTGCTCATCGGCGGCTCGCTCGCCCTGGTCCTGGGCGCGGTCGCCGGGTTGCTCCGGACCGGGGACGACCTGGTGGACCCGCCCGTCCAGGCCGCCCGGATGCTGCCGCATCTCGGGCTCGTCCCGCTGCTCATCATCTGGGTGGGCATCGGCGAGTCGCTCAAGATCTCCCTGGTGGCGCTGGGCGCGTTCTTCCCGATCTACCTCAACACCTACGCCGGCATCCGCGGCATCGACGAGAGGCTGGTCGAGGCCGCCCGCACCTGCGGTCTCACCCAGCTCGAGCGGATCAGGCACGTGGTGCTCCCGGGCGCGATGCCGTCGCTGTTCCTCGGCCTGCGGCTGGCGTTCGCCGCGGGATGGCTCAGCCTGGTCGTCGGCGAGCAGGTCAACGGGCAGAGCGGGCTGGGCTTCATGATGATGGAGGCCCGCGACTTCAGCCAGACGGAGATCGTCGTGCTGGGGCTGGTCGTCTACGCGTCCCTCGGCCTGCTGTCCGACCTGGCCCTGCGCACCGCTGAAAGGAGGACGCTGTCATGGCGTCGAGGCCTGCGAGCGTCGTAGCCGCCACCGGGATCCGCCGCGTGTTCGCCGGCACGACGGTCCTCGCCGGCGTCGACCTGCGGATCCGGCGCGGCGAGGTCGTCGCCCTGCTGGGGGAGAGCGGGTCGGGCAAGAGCACCCTTCTGCGGATCCTGGCCGGGCTCGACCAGGAGGCCACCGGTGAACTCACGACCACCGGGTCCACGGCCGTGGTGTTCCAGGAGCACCGGCTGCTGCCCTGGAAGCGGGTGGCCGACAATGTGGCGCTGGGCGTGCGCGGCCGCGACGCCCGCGAGCGCGCGAGGACGGCGCTGGAGGAGGTGGGGCTCGCCGACCGGAGCGGCGCCTGGCCTTCGGAGCTGTCCGGAGGGCAGTCCCAGCGCGTGGCCTTCGCCCGGGCCCTGGTCCGCGAGCCCGACCTGCTCCTGCTCGACGAGCCGTTCGGCGCGCTCGACGCGCTGACCAGATTGAAGATGCAGGCCCTGTTCGGCAGGCTCCACGCCGGGCACGGCTTCGCCGCCCTGCTCGTGACCCACGACGTGGAGGAGGCGCTCCTGCTCGCCGACCGGCTCCTGGTCCTGGACCGGGGCCGCATCGCCGAGGAGATCGAGGTCGATCTCGGCCGTCCCCGCGCCGTCGACGTCCCGGGCTTCTCCGGCCTGCGCCGCCGCCTGCTCACCCTCCTCCACGTCCCGGTGGACCTCGAGGCGCCCATCTCGCCCTGACGGCTCGTCCGTGCCGGCCGTGCTCGGCTGCGGAGACGGTTCACAGGGAGTTCTTAGCTGGGATTTGTGGCAATTTTGCCTGAGCTTTATAGGTTGGAGCGATGGAGGGCGTGCCGCAGGAGGCCGGCGCGGCCGAGGCTCGGGGAGCCGTGGCCGGGCGTGCTCGGCGGTTCGCCGCCACCGGCGTCGTGCTCGTCCTGCTCGTCGTCGTGGCGGTGTCGGCCTACCGGCTGGGAGGCGGCGGGAACGGCGAGCGTGCCGCGCCCAGTGTGACGCCGACGCCGACGCCCGGCGCGACGCTCACGGCGGCCGAGGTCTTCACCAGGACCGGCCCGTCGGTGGTGGTCATCCGGGCCGGGCGGTCGCTCGGAACCGGGGTGATCGCTGCCGAGGACGGGACGATCCTGACGGCGAACCACGTCGTCAAAGGCGCCAAGGACGTCACCGTGACCTTCGCCGACGGCACCAGGGCCAAGGCCGCCGTCGCGTCGTCCGATCCCCGGCGCGACGTCGCGACGCTCAAGCCCGCGGGGCTGCCGGAGATCGTCGTCCCGGCCACGCTCGGCGGCGCCGTCGCCGTGGGCGCGCCCGTCGTGGCGATCGGCAATCCGCTGGGCCTGACCTACAGCCTCTCCACCGGCGTGGTGTCGGGCCTGGACCGGACCGTCGAAGACGGCGGCCTGAACGGGCTCATCCAGTTCGACGCCTCCGTCAACCCGGGCAGCTCCGGCGGTCCTCTCCTGGACGCCCGCGGCCTGGTCATCGGCATCGTCGTCTCGATCGCCGACCCAGGAGGCGACGAGGCGTTCGCCGGCATCGCCTTCGCCGTGCCGATCGGCGCGGCCCTGGGCGGGAGCGAAGGCGACGGCCCGCCGGGCGACGGGCCCCAGATCTGACCGCAGCGTCACGAGAAGGAACACATGACTTCGACCACGTCCCCCGAGCCGGCCCATCCGCTCGAACAGGTGCTGTTCGAGGTCAAACGCACGATCGTCGGGCAGGACACCCTGCTGGAGCGCATGGCCGTCGCGCTGGTCGCCGACGGCCACCTGCTCGTCGAGGGCGTGCCGGGCCTGGCCAAGACGCTCGCGGTCCGCTCCCTGGCCGCCGCGATCGACGGCAGCTTCCAGCGCGTCCAGTTCACCCCCGACCTGGTGCCCGCCGACCTGGTCGGCACGCGGGTCTACCACCAGCACTCCGGGGAGTTCCGCACCGAACTCGGCCCGGTGTTCGCCAACCTGCTGCTGGCCGACGAGATCAACCGCGCCCCCGCCAAGGTGCAGAGCGCCCTGCTGGAGGTGATGCAGGAGCACCAGGTGACCATCGGCCGCGAGACGTTCCGGGTGCCCGAGCCGTTCCTGGTCATGGCGACGGAGAACCCGATCGAGTCGGAGGGCACCTACCCGTTGCCGGAGGCGCAGGTCGACCGTTTCATGATGAAGGTGGTCGTCGGCTACCCGACGCAGGCCGAGGAGCAGGCGATCGTCGGCAGGGCGCTGCGTCCGCCGGAGCCGCCGCAGGCGATGGTGACGGCCGAGGAGCTGATCACGATGCGGGCCCGCGCCCAGGAGGTGTACGTCGATCCGGCGATCGTCGACTACGCGGTGAGGTTGGTCGCCGTGACCCGCTCCCCGGCGACGGCCGGGCTCGGCGAGCTGGAACGGTACCTCACCTACGGGGCGAGCCCGCGGGCGTCCATCGCGCTGGTCACCGGCGCCCGGGCGCTGGCGTTCCTGCGCGGCCGCGAGTACGTCCTGCCGCACGACCTGACCGAGCTCGCGCTCGACGTGCTGCGCCACCGCCTCGTGCTGTCCTACGAGGCCCTCGCCGACGACGTCGACGCCGACACGATCATCACCGGGGTGCTCGGCGCCGTCCGGGCGCCCGACGTCGTCCTGCGGAGACGCTGAGCCCATGGCCACCACCTCCGAGAAGCTCCTGCTCCGCCTGGAGTGGAAGGTCGTCCGCAGGCTCGACGGCCGCCTCCAGGGCGCCCACCGCACCGCGCACCGCGGCGCCGGCGTCGACCTCACCGGGTTGCGGGCCTACCACGCCGGCGACGACGCCCGGCACATCGACTGGAACGTGACCGCCCGGCTGGACGAGCCGCACCTGCGGTTGTTCACCGAGGACCGCGAGCTGACGGTGTGGCTCGTGCTCGACCGTTCGGCCTCGATGGCGGCGGGCCCGCCAGGGCGCGGCAAGCACGACGTTCTGGCCGAGCTCGCGCTCGTCCTGGCCCGGCTGTTCGGCAGGGGCGGCAACCGCGTCGGCGCCCTGATGTTCGACACCGGGACGCTGCGCGTCGTCCCGCCCGGCACCACCCGGCGGCACGCGCTGCGGATCGGCGCCGAGCTCGAACGCACCACGGAGGCGCGCGGCGGCGCCACCACCGACCTGGCCGGGATGCTGGACGCGGCCGGGCGGCTCGCGCGCCGCCGCGCGCTGATCGTCGTGCTGTCGGACTTCATCGGCGACGGCGACTGGGAGCGCTCGCTCCAGCGCCTGGTCCGGCGGCACGAGGTCGTCGCCCTGCGGATCGTGGACGCCGCCGACGACGCGCTGCCCGAAGCCGGGCTGATCGTGGTCGAGGACGCCGAGACCGGCGAACAGCTCGTCGTCGACTCCGCCGACCCGCTGCTGCGGGCCCGCTTCCGCGCCGCCGTCGACGCCCGCGACGCCCGGCTCACGGCGGGCATGCGCCGGGCCGGGGTGCCCGTCCACCGCATCGGCACCGAACGGGACCTGGCCGAGGCGCTCGCCGAGGTCGTCGCCCGGACCCGGGACCGGTCGCCATGACCGGGCTCGCCGAGGTCGCCGATGGACGGGCCGTTGGTCGCGCGGCCGGCGGAGCAGGACTCATGACCCTGTCCTCCCCGCTGCTGCTGGCCGTCGGGCTGCTGGTCACCGCGGCCCTCGCCTGGGCGGCCGTCGTGTCCGCGCGCCGCCGGACGGCCGGGCTCGCCGCCGTCGGGCTCGCGGTGCCTGGCGGCGGCCGGGCGCACCGCGGCATCGGCCTGACGATCGCCGGCGTCGGGGTGCTCGCGGTCGCCGCCGCCGGACCGGCGGCCATGGTGCCGGTCCCGCGGACCGCCGGCACCGTCGTCCTGGCCATCGACGTCTCCGGCAGCATGGGCGCCGACGACGTCGCGCCCACCCGGCTGGCGGCCGCGCAGCGGGCGGCCCGCGCGTTCGTGGCGGCGCAGCCCGACAGCGTCGACATCGGAGTCGTCGCCTTCGAGCGCGGCGCGCTCACCACCGCGCGGCCCGACGCCGACCACTCCATCGCCCTGGCGGCCGTCGACCGGCTGAAGGTCTCCGGCGGCACCTCGCTGGGGACGGCCATCCTGGCCTCGCTGTCGGCGATCACCGGCAGGCCGGTGGCCCTCGGCCGGGACGACGCCGCGCCCGACATCGGCTACTGGCCGTCGGCGACGATCGTGATGTTCTCCGACGGCCAGAACCAGGGCGCCGACGTCGGCCGGGCCGCCGCCGTGGCCCAGCGGGCGGGCGTCCACGTCCACACCGTCGGGGTCGGCACCGCGGCCGGGGCCACGGTGAAGGTCGACGGCTACCACCTGCGGACCTCGCTCGACGCGGACACCCTCACCTTGATCGCCCGCACGACCGGCGGCGCCTACCACCCGGCCTCGGACGCCGCGCGGCTCGACGGGATCGCCGGCACGATCGATCTACGGCTCACCGTCTCCGACGAGCCGCTGCCCCTCGCCGGCGGGCTGATCGGGCTCGCCCTCGCGCTGCTCACCGCGGGAGCGGCGCTCACCGTGCTGCGGTCTGGACGGGTGATCTGAATGTCGTTGTCATGGCCGTGGGCGCTGCTGTCGATCCTGGTCATCCCGCTGATCTTCGCCGTCCGCGAGTGGGCCCGCCGCCGGCGGAGGCGGGCCGCCGTGCGGGTCACCTCGATCGCACTGGTCCGCAGCGCCCTGCCCGGCCGTACCCGCTGGACCCGGAAGATCCCCGCCGCGCTGTTCGTCGCCGGGCTCGCGCTGCTCGCGCTCGGCGCCGCGCGCCCCCAGGCGCCGGTGCCGGTGCCGAGGACCTCCGCGACGATCCTGCTCGCGCTCGACACCTCCGGCTCGATGTGCTCCACCGACGTCGCGCCCAATCGCCTCACCGCCGCCAGGAAGGCCGCCGCGGACTTCATCGAGTCGCAGCGTGGCGGACCGCGCATCGGCCTGGTCACCTTCGCGGGCACCGCGGGGCTGCTCGTCCCTCCCACCGATGACACCGACGCGCTGATCGAGGCGATGGAGAACCTCACCGTGTCGCGCGGCACCGCGATCGGCCAGGCGGTGCTCACCTCGATCGACGCGATCGCCGAGGTCGACCCGTCGGTCGCCCCCACCGGCGCCGACCCCGGCAACGGCGGCGGCGGCGACGCCGCGGCCGCCATCATCGTGCTGACCGACGGCGCCAACACCCAGGGCGTCGAGCCCCAGACCGCCGCGCGGGAAGCGGCCCTGCGCCGCGTCCGCGTCTTCCCCATCGGGTTCGGCACCACCGCCCCCGCCCCGATGGTCTGCGACAACTCCCAGGTCGACGGCTACGGCGGCTTGGGCGGCTACGGCCGCGGCGGTCGCGGCGGCTTCGACAGGGGACGCAACCCCCGCACCATCGACGAGCCCGCGCTCGAACGGATCGCCCGGACCACCGGCGGCGCCTACCACCGCGCCGAGAACGCCGACCAGCTCCAGACCGCCCTCAAGGCCCTGCCCAGCAGCTTCACCGTCGTCGACCGCCGAGTGGACGCCTCCGCCGTCTTCGCCGCCGCGGGCGGCGTCCTCGTCACCACGGCCCTGTCCCTCACCCTGTGGTGGAACCGCCCCCGCTTCCCGGCCCGCTGAGGCGGATCAGGACGAGGTGGAGTCGTCCGCGGCCCAGTCCAGGAGGGACTCGGCGGTGGAGAAGCGGCGGCTGGAGACGTCCTCGCCGAGGATGACCCCGACCAGGCGGCGGCCGTCGCGGTCGGCGGCGAAGGTCAGGCAGTAGCCGGCCGCGTTGGTGAAACCGGTCTTGACGCCGAGCACGCCCGGGTCGCCGAGCAGGTGGTTGGTGTTGGTCCAGGTGTAGGCCCCGTGGCCGTCCGTCGCGTCCACCGAATGGGTCTCGGTCGAGGTGACCTCGCGGAAGGTCGCGTCGCGCAGCGCCGCCGCGGCGAGACGCGCCTGGTCGCGCGCGGTGGAGTAGCCGTCGCCGCCGGACATCGGCAGCCCGTCGGGGTTGACGTACCGGGTGTCGGCCAGTCCGAGCCCGCGGGCGGTGGCGTTCATCTTGGCGACGAACCCCTCGACGCCGGGGCCGTAGGTGCGGGCCAGCGCGTGGGCGGCGTCGGCGCCCGAGGGCAGCATCAGGCCGTACAGCAGCTCGCCCACCGGGACCCGGTCGCCGGGGCGCAGGTCGGCGCTCGTGCCGCCGTTGTCGTCGGCGTGGCTCACGTCCGCGCCGGTGACCTGGACGACGTCGGTGAGCTTGGCCTCGCGAAGGACGACGTAGGCGGTCATGACCTTGGTCAGGCTCGCGATCGGCAGCCGGTCGGCGGCGTTCTCGTCGAGCAGCGCCTTGCCGGAGGAGACGTCGAGCAGGAAGGTGGCGCGCCCGTAGACCTCCGGCGCCCGGCGCGCGGCGGCGGGGAGCGCCACGGGTACGGCGGCGGGGAGGACCGATCCGCCGGCGGTGGTCGTCCCGGTGGTCGTCCCGGTGGCCAGGACGGTGGCCGGGGGCGCGGACCTGGCGATGGCGGGAGTGGAAACGCCGCCGACCAGGGCGAACATGGCCGCGCATATCCCTGCGATTACGTTCCGATTACGCACGAGCCTCAGGCTGCCATGTCGGTGCGAGTGGTTTGAGCGGCCTTTAGGACATCCGGCCCAGGGTTTTACCAGGTCAGAGGCCGGTACGGCCGTTCGGCGTGCTCCTCGTCGTGCACCGGCGGCGGTTGCCGCGCGTCACCGCCGTCCCGCGCACCCCGCGGTGTTCTCCTGGGCCCTCCGGAGCCTCCCGGCCTTCTGGCGCCGCGGAAACAGGGCGGCGTGCCGGTATTAGTACGCAGACAGAGCCCGGCCGGAGGCGTTGCATGGGGTGCGGCGGGGCCCGCGGCACGGGGAACAGGTCCGCGGGTCCCGCCGGCGGAGTCGTGGGGACGGCCTCGACCACGGTGCGGGCAAGCCCGTGGTGGCCGCGCGCTTGAGAACGGGGGTCCATGATGGGCGCTTGCCGCCGCCCGGCGCACGTGACGGGGGACGTCGGCCGGGCATTCCCGCCGCGGTGCGTTCACCGCGCCTCGGAGGGGGAGGCGCGGTGAACGCCCGGCCGCCGGGGAGCGGCGCGGACGCCGCGCCGGCGCCCGGCGACCCCGCGGGGGACACGATCCTGGTGGACGTCGTGCGGGCGGTGCTGGAACGGCAGGGCGCGGACGGCCGGCGCGTCGAGCCCGGCGCGTTCTGGTGCTCGGTGCCGGGCGCCGGCGGGTCACTGGCGCAGGGGTGGAAACTGCACCTGTCGGCGACTCCGCTGTCGGCCCCGCTGGTGCTGGCCAGGGCCGCCGCCGTGCTCGCACGGCACGGCTGCCCGTTCAAGTTCGCCGGCACCCTCGATCGGGTGGCCGAGCTGACCTCCCCGCGGTACGACCGCGCCGCGGGCGGCAAGTTCATCACCGCCTACCCCGACGCCGACGACGAGCGCCTGCGCGCCCTGGCCGAGGAGCTGCACCGCGCGACCGAGGGCCTGCCGGGGCCGGTGATCCTCTCCGACCGCCCCTACCGGCCCGGCAGCCTGGTGCACTACCGGTACGGGGCCCACCGCGGCCGGGTGACGCTCGGCAACGACGGCTCGCGCGTGGCGATGCTGGTCGCCCCGGACGGGTCGTACGTCCTGGACGAGCGCAGGCCCTGGTACGCCGCGCCGTCCTGGGCGCCGCGCGACCCCTTCGCCGCCGACCCCACCTCGCCGTCCGGGCCGTCCGGGCCGCCGGGGCCGCCGGGGCCGCCGGGGCCGCCGGGGCCGCCGGGGCCGGGGGAGGCGTGGGCAGGGGACGGCGGCGCCGTCGAGGCGGTGCTCCTGGGCGGCCGGTACGTCGTCCACGGGGCCGTGCGCCACGCGCTCAAGGGCGGGGTGTTCGAGGCCGTCGACGAGCGCACCGGATCGGCGGTGATCATCAAGCAGGCCCGCAGGCACGTGGGCTCGACTCCGGGCGGCCTGGACGTCCGCGACGCCCTGCGGCACGAGGCGGCCATGCTGGAGCTGCTGGAGCCGTCCGGGATCACCCCGCTCACCGGCGGCCTGTTCGAGCAGCAGGGCGACCTGTTCCTGGTCCAGGAGGCGATCGCCGGGGTCACCCTGCGCGAATGGGTGCGCGCGATCCACGCGGAGACGGCCCGCGGCCAGGACGGCTCCTGGGGTCCGCCGCCGGAGCGGGCCCTGCGCGTCGCCGCCGAGCTGACCGGCCTGGTGGCGCTCGTCCACGCCCGGGGCCTGGTACTCCAGGACTTCAACCCCGGCAACGTGATGGTCGCCGGGGACGGCGGGCTGCGGCTCATCGATGTGGAACTGCTCGCCCGGCCGGGCGAGCCGGTGATGCGGGCCTGCACCCCCGGTTACGGCGCCCCCGAACAGGGGACGCGCACCGGGTTCGGCCCCGCTCCCGACCAGTCGGTGGATCTTCACGGGCTGGGGGCGACGCTGTTCCACCTGGTCACCGGCGCCGACCCCCGCCTGCCCGCCGACGACCCGCCGGGACGGCCGCTGCGCGAGCGCCTCGGGACGTGGCTCGCCCACGCGTCCCGGGGCAATCCCGCCGCCGCCCGCCTGACCCCGCTCATCCTCGCCCTCCTGCACGAGGACCCCGACCGCCGCCCCGGTCTCGCCGAGGTCCGTCGCACCCTGTCCGTCCCGCCCGGCCCGCCGGATCTGCCCGGCGGCGACGGCCTCGGGCGGTTGCTGGACGACGGGCTGGCGCATCTGGTCGCCTCCATGGACACCTCGGCCGGGGAACGGCTGTGGCCGGCCGGAGGGTTCGGCGGGTCGGCCGACCCGTTCAACGTCCAGCACGGCGCCGCCGGCGTGCTGGGCGTCCTGGTAAGGGCGTTCCGGGGCCGGCCGGACCCGGCGCTGCGCGAGGCCGTGGCCGCGGCCGCCGGATGGATCCGCCGCGGGGTGCCGCGGGAACCCCGCATGCTGCCCGGACTGTACTTCGGCCGCTCCGGCACCGCCTGGGCCCTGCTGGAGGCCGGCCGGGCGCTCGGCGACGACGACCTCGAACGGCTGGCCGCCGACCTGGCGCTGCGCGTCCCGCTGCGCTGGCCCAACCCCGACGTCTGCCACGGGACCTCCGGCGCGGGCCTGACCCAGCTGCGCTTCTGGGAGGTCACCGGCCGCGAGGTCTTTCTGGACCGGGCCCGCGAGGCCGCCGCGTCGGTCGCCGGCGCGGCCACGCGCGCGGACGGGCGGCTGCTGTGGCCGATCCCGCGCGACTTCGCCTCCACCCTGGCCGGCCTGGTCCACTACGGCTTCGCCCACGGCGTCGCCGGCAACGCCGCCTTCCTGCTCGCCGCGGGACGGGCGCTGCGCGAGCCGGCCTACGTGGAGCTGGCGGCCGAGGCGGCCGGCACGCTCGTCCGGGCGGCCCGCGTCGAGCGGGACGCCGCCTACTGGCCGGGCGGCGAGGGCGACGACCGGCCTTTGACGCACTGGTGCAGCGGCTCCTCGGGCGTCGGCACGTTCCTGGTGCGGATGTGGCGCGAGACCGGCGAGGAGGCCCTGCTGGGCCTGGCGCGCGGCGCCGCCGTCGCCGTCCACCGCTCCCGGTGGCACGCGGGCGCCGGCCAGTGCCACGGCCTGTCCGGCGACGCCGAGTTCCTGCTGGACCTGGCCGAGATGGGCGGCGGCGGACGGCACCGGCGATGGGCCCTGGACCTGGCCGCCGCGATCGGCCTTCGGCACGCCCTGCGGGACGGGCGCATGGTCGTCCCCGGCGACCAGGACGCCGAGATGGCCGCCGGCTTCAACGTGGGCCTGTCAGGCGTGGTGGCCCTGCTGCTGCGGCTGCGCGACGGCGGGCCGCGCATGTGGCTGCCGGAGGTCCTCGCCGGGCCCGGTCCCGCCGCCCGCTGATCGTCCGCGCCGCTGATCCTCCGCGCCCCGCCGGCCTCGGCCGAGCGCGGCACTGGGCGGGGCGGGACCATGCCCCGGCGGAACACCGGACATCGGAGGAGGTGGACCGATCGCGCGGGACGACGCGCACGACGGCACAACGGCGAGCACGTCCACGGCGACGGCGGACGCGGCCACGATCCCGAAGGAGGCGACGGCGGTGACGACGGAGACCGACATCCGGGCGTTGCAGGCCCTGCCCACGGCCATGCATGCCATGCCTGCCATGCCGGCCAGCGGCCGGTGGCCCGGCGAGGACACCTGTATGTACGACACGGCCTGCGAGTGGACGTGGTGAACACGGCGCGGACCGCCGGCGTCCGCCCGCCCGTGCCGCCTGCGCGCCGGTCAGCGGCCTGCGCCGCCGATCAGCCGGGCTCCAGCCGGGGGCGGGGGAAACGGGGAGCCGCGGGGGCGCAGGGCGGCCGCAGGGCGCCGAGCGCCTGGTCCAGGGCGTCCTCCACGGCGCCGCCCGTGTCGATCTCCACGGCGCCCGGCCACGGCGGGGTCCTGGCCGCCATGGCCTCGGAGACGGCCTGGCCGGCGTCCGAGACGCCCGCGGTGCGGCGGGCCAGCCTCTCGGCCACCACCCGCGCCGGCGCCGCGCAGCGCAGCGCCACCAGGTCGGTGAAGGTGCGCCGGGCGACCCGCTCGGCGTCCGACCGGTGCGCGGCGCCGGTCCAGGAGGCGTCCAGGACCACCGGCTCACCCAGGCCGAGCAGCCGTTCCGCCCGCGACAGCAGCTCGCCGTAGGTGCGCTCGGTCCACTCGGGCCGGTAGATGCCCTCCTCGAAGGGGGCCGCGGCACGGGTCCGCGGCGTCAGGCCCGCCATCTCCTTGCGGATGCGATCGCTGCTCAGCAGCGTGTACCCGAGGCGGTCGGCCACGGCGCCCGCCAGCGCCGACTTCCCCGTCCCGGGCGGCCCGCCCACCAGGACCAGCGTCACCGCGCCGGCCCGCAGGTGGCGCAGCGCCAGCTCGGCCAGCTCGCCGGCCTCGCGCCCCGCCCCCGTGCCGCCCTGCCCGTGCCGCAGGCAGGCCACCTTGGCGCGGACGAACGCCCGGTAGGCCACATAGTGGTGCACCAGGCACGGCGGGGAGGGGTCGCCGGAGAACTCGGCGTAGTGGTCCAGGAACGCGACGGCCTCGCCGGGCGCGCCGAGCCGCTCGAGGTCCATGGCGAGGAACGCGGCGTCGTCCAGCCCGTCGACGAAGCGCAGCCGCTCGTCGAACTCCAGGCAGTCCAGGATGCGCGGCCCGTCGTCCAGGCAGAAGATGTCCTCGGCCAGCAGGTCGCCGTGCCCGTCCACGATGCGGCCCTGCTCGACGCGCGCACGAAACAGCGGCTCCCGGCCGTCGACGAAGCGCAGCGCGAGCCGCTCGATCGCGCCGAGCGCCGCGGCGCCGACGGGGCTTCCCGGACCGCCGGACTCGCCGGACCGGCCTGATCGGCCATGTTCGCCGAGTTCGCCATGTTCGCGGGGTTCGCCATGCTGGCCGGGTTCCCCGGGTTCGCCTGAGCCGCCTGGGCCGCCGTGCAGCTCGCGGACCTCGGCGAGGTTCGCCGTCCAGCGGGCCCGCAGTGCCCGGCCCCCGCCCTCCCGGTCGATCTCCGGGCCGCGGCGGGCCCGGGCGTGCAGGCTCGCCACCTGGCGGGCGATGCGCCGCAGGTGCTCGCCCACCGGCGCGCCGGAGCGGGCCAGGACGGCCAGGCGGCGCTCGGCGGGCATGCGCCGCATCACGATCAGGTGCTCACAGGGCCGGCCGTCCGGGCCGATCACGTCGGCGACGCCCTCGTAGACGTCGGGGGCCAGCCGCCGGTTGAGCGCCACCTCCTCCTGGCAGGCGGCCCGCCGGGCCTCCCGGTCGGTGAAGTCCAGGAACCCGAAGCGCACCGGCTTCTTCATCTTGTACGCCCGGTCTCCGAGCAGCACCACGACGCCCGAGTGTGTCTCTGTGACCTGCGCCCACGCGCCCATCGCCGACCTTCCCCCCGGGCCTGTCCCCTCAGGGAGCCTTCCCCCGCCCGGAGCCCTGACGCGAGGAGCGGGCGGGCGATGGCAAACAGGCGGCAATCTTCTGTGCGCCGCCCCGTCCCCGGCGAGATCGGGGAGCGTCGGCCGGGTATGGGCGGAGGGACGCCGGCGCCGGATCCGACCGGACGGCCGGCGAGCGACCTGGGGAGGCAAGGTGCGCAACGCCCTGGACCGCCGCCATGCTCCCGGCCCGTCCGACCGGGGGTTCCCCGGCGCGCGGTGGCCGGCGCGCGCCGTGCTCGTGGTCGCGCTGTCGGCCGCCGCGGCGGGGACGCCGGCCCCCGCGGGCGCCGCGGCCGTTCCCCGTGAGGCGCGCGCCATCGCCGTCACCGGTGACCGCGGGCCCATCGTGATCGGCAACGGCCGGCACAACTACAGCTACGCGCAGGTCCACAGCCCCACCTACATGCGGGGCATCCAGCACGTGTCCAACGCGAGCGTGATCGGCCACTCTCCGGCCCAGGTGGCCATCTGCAGGAAGCGCCACCGGATCTGCCGCATCTCCGAGAAGCTCTGGATCGGCCGCCGCCGCTGACCGCCGGAGGATTCACGTCGCGCCGGATCACGGGGCGCTGTCACGGGGCGCCGAGTGGGGTCAGAGGGCGCCGGTGCGCGCCGCGGTGACCACCACCGTGGCGAAGCGCATCACGAAACCGCCGCCCACCGCGTCGATCGCGGCGCCGATGCCGTCGAGCACCTCCCTCAGCGTGTCGGGCGGCAGCCGGGTGTGCAGGCCGGTGGTCGGCACCTGGTCCAGCCATTCGTCGCGGGTGTAGGGCTGTTCCCAGTCGAACCGCCACCGCTCCGGTTCGCCGAACGCGCCCGCCTGCCGGACGCCGTCCTCCGCTTTGGCGCTGAGCGCCGAGTACGGGTCCGCGTCCGACGCCCCGCTCTGAGGGATGGGCGCGTCGGGCAGGACCCGCCGGTACACCGCGGCGAACGCCTCGCCGATCTCGGGCTCGGGCTGGTAGACGTTCCAGAACACCGCCAGCCGCCCGCCGGGGCGCAGCACCTGGGCGGCCTTCGCCGCGCCGGCGACCGGGTCGACCCAGTGCCAGGCCTGCCCGGCGATGACCGCGTCGAAGGCCCGGCCGGCGGCCTGCCATGCCTCGAACGTCGCCACCTCGACCTCCAGGCCTCCGCGCCGTGCGAAGCCGGCCATCCGCTCGTCGGGCTCGACCCCGAGCACCCGGCAGCCGGCGGCCTCGAACTGCCGGGCGGCTATGCCGGTCCCGATCCCGACGTCCAGGACGTCGGGGCCGGGGCTGCCGGCGACGATCCGCCGGACCATGGCCTCGGGGTAGCGGGGACGCGCCCGGTCGTAGCGTTCGGCGTCCACGCCGAACGACTCGGCGATCTGCCGGGCGTGGTGCGGCTCGGACGGGGGAGGGGAGGCCTCCGCTGACGGTAGAGTGGGCATGCGCCCACCATAGTGGGCGCATGCCCACTTATCAATCGGGCAGTACCGGTCGTGGAAGGAGGGATGTGCGGTGCCGACGGGCGTGCACATCCGCGACGCGCGCAAACAGCTGTTCGACGCGGCGGAGCGCGTCCTGCTCCGGGAGGGGCCGAGCGCGCTGACCAGCAGGGCGGTCACCACGGAGGCGGGCTGCGCCAAGGGCGTCCTGCACCGGCACTTCGCCGACTTCGACGGCTTCCTCGCCGAGTTCGTCCTGGACCGCGTCGGCCTCATCGACGGCCAGACGGCCGCCCTGCGCGAGGCCGCGGGCACCGGCACCGTCGCCGGCAACCTCACCGCCGCGCTCACGGCCCTGTTCGAGTCGGTGGCCGTGGCCGTCGTCGGCCTGGTCGGTGCCCGCGACGAGCTGCGCGACCGGCTGCGCGAGGCCTGGCCGGCCGGTGTCCCGGTGCTGACCGAGGCCGCGATCATGATCGGCTCCTATCTCGCCGCCGAGCGCGAGCTCGGCCGCGTCGCGGCCGACGCCGACGTCGACACCCTCGCCGCCATGCTGATCGGCACCGGGCACCTGATGTTCGCCGACCGCACGGGCGTCCCGCCCGAGGCGGAGGCCGTGCACAAGATGGTCACCGCGATCGTCACCGGCGTCGCCCGAAACCCCCTGCGGTAGGTCGCCGATCGGCGCGCGGACGGGCGCGCCGGTTCGCGGCCACGTAGGGAGGTCGGTTGGAACCATGACGTAACCGGTTAGATGACGAAACGGGCTCATGGGGCGCTACCGTTTACGGAGTGGAGGAGATCGATCGCCGAATCGTGATGCTGCTGGCCGCGGACGGCCGCATGAGCTTCACCGACCTCGCCAAGGAGACCGGCCTGTCGGTGTCCGCCGTGCACCAGCGGGTGCGCAGGCTGGAGAAACGCGGCGTCATCCGCGGGTACGCGGCCCTGGTCGATCACGACGCGGTCGGGCTGCCGCTCACCGCCTTCGTGTCGATCAAACCGATCGACCCCTCCGCTCCCGACGACGCGCCCGAGAAGCTCGAGCACCTGACCGCCATCGAGGCCTGTCACAGCGTGGCCGGTGACGAGAGCTACATCCTCAAGGTGCGCGTGCAGTCGCCGAACGCGCTGGAGCACCTCCTGCAGCAGATCCGGGCGTCGGCCAACGTCTCCACCCGCACCACCATCGTGCTCAGCACCCCCTACGAGCACCGCACCCCCGACCTCACCACCGGCGCCCCCTGAACGCCGACCGCCGCGCGAGGCCGGTCGTGCCGGGGAGTGTCCGCCCCGCGAACGGCTCACCCAGCCTGCCCTGCTGATCAAGGGCGGTCATGATCCGGTGACCAGCCCGGAGGAGATACGCCTGTTCCGAGAGCGTGTCCCGAGCGGGACGTTCCGCCGCTTCGACGCCGCCGGGCATTTCGTCCACGCCGAGGAGCCCGAAGAGTACGCCCGGCTCGTCGCGGCATTCGTCGCGGGTGAAGCCGGGAGATGAGGCCGGCGACGCCGATGCCCTGATGCGGGAGCAGGCTGAGCAAGCCTTCGGTGGGGGCGGGATAGACGCCTTCTATGTGTCTATCGTCGGAATTGTCTTGCTTTGTCCTGTTTTGCTGCTCAGGATGGTGAGCAAGAGTCGCCGTCATGAGAGGCGGACATGCCTTCCGGAACCAGCAACGGCGTCTGCCCGACGGTGGACGTCCACGCACATGTCTGGCTGCCCGAGGTCCACGCGCTCGCCGATGGCCGCCCCGCTCTGGTGGCCTACGAGGAACTGGAACGGGCGCGGCTCGGACCGGAGTCGGCGCGGGTCAGCGCCCGCCGGTTCGACGAGAGCAGGGAACGGCTGACCGATCTCGGCGCCCGCGCCGCCGCGATGTCCGCGGCGGGCGTGGACGCCCAGGTCGTCTCGGTCGCCCCGCACCTCTACCACCCGTGGGCCGGCCCGAGCCTCGCCTGGGCCATCGCGCAGGCCACCAACGAAGGGGTCGCCACCCACTGCGCCGGCCTGCCCGAGCGGCTGTGCGGCCTGGGCGTCGCGCCCATCCGGCACCCCGAGGTGGCTCTGGCCGCGCTGGAGGACGCCGTCGTGCGCTGCGGCCTGCGCGGCGTCGAGATCACCTCGCACGCCACCGACCCGGGCGGCGGCCCGCCGACCGAACTGTCGGACCCCCGCCTGGAGCCGCTGTGGCGGCGCGCCGAGGAGCTCGACGCCGTGATCTTCCTGCACCCGTGGGGATGCTCGCTGGACGCCCGCCTGGACCGCTGGTACCTGTCCAACAGCGTGGGCCAGCCGGTGGAGCACGCCGTCGCGCTCTCCCACCTGATCTTCTCCGGCGTGCTCGACCGCCATCCCGCGCTCCGGTTCGTCGCCGCCCACGGCGGCGGCTACCTGCCCGCCTTCGCCGGCCGCCTCGACCACGCCTGGCTCGTCCGGCCCGAGGCACGGACGTGCCGGCACCTGCCGAGCTGTTACCTGCGCCGCCTGTACTACGACACCGTCGTGCACGCCCCTGAGGCGCTCGTCGCCCTCGTCCGCGCCGTCGGCGTCGGCCGGGTCCTGCTCGGCTCGGACTACCCGTTCGACATGGGTGTCGAGGATCCGGTGCGGCGCGTGCACGAAGCGGTGCCCGACCCGGTCGCCGCGAACGCCATCAGAGGCGGGAACGCCGCGGACCTGAGCCTGCTGCCTGCCACCTGGCCGCCCGGGTAGCGCGGCGCCGCCCACGGCCCGCGCGGAGGGCCCGCGGGGATGGCGGGGAGGCGGGGATGGCGGCGGGCGCCAGGACGGCCCCCATGTCCCGGCGGTGGTGGCCCCCAGGACGGGCCCGCGCGGCGACCGGGGCACCGGCGTCGAGCGCCATCTCGGGGGACGCGTAGGGTGCTGACGTGGGCACCAAGCAGCCGGGCCGCCCCGCGCGGGGTGCGTCCCCGCCGACCGGCGCCGGTTCGGGCGCCCGGTCGCCGGACGGGACGGGGGAGGTGCGAGCCCATCCGCACGGCCTGGACAACGTCCACCTTCAGGCGCTGCACGCGCTGCTGACCGAGCGCACGGTGACCGGGGCCGCGCTCAGGCTCGGGCGAACCCAGCCCACCCTGTCGGCGGCGCTGGCCCGGCTGCGCCGCCACTTCCACGACGAACTGCTCACCCGGGTGGGCAACCACTACGAGCTGACCCCCTTCGCCCGGCACCTGTGCCCGCTGGCCGCCGTCGCCGTCTCGGCCGTGGACCGGGTGTTCTCCGCCCAGGCGGAGTTCGACCCGGCCAGGTCGGGGCGCACCTTCACCGTCGTGTCCTCCGACTACGGCCTGAGCGTGGCCGGCCGGCACCTGATCGGGGTGCTGGAGCGGCGGGCGCCGAACGCCTCGGTCCGCTTCGAGCCGGCGACGCCCGAGGCCTTCTCCCGCGACCCCGACTTCTACCGCACCTCCGACGGCGTGCTCATGCCGCACGGCTACCTCGACCTGCCGCGCAGAATGGACCTGTTCCGCGACCGGTGGGTCTGCGTCGTCTCCACCGCCAACCCGGTGGTGGGCGACCGGCTGACCATGGCCGACCTGGAGGCCCTGCCCTGGGTCACGACCTTCAACGACCCGATGGGCAGGGCGGCCCCGTGGCGGCAGATGGAACTGCTCGGCGTGCGGCTGCGCGTGATCGCGGTCGCCGAGTCCTTCCTGGCCATGCCGCGGCTGGTGTGTGACACCGGCGCCATCGCCCTCATGCAGGAAAGGCTCGCCGCCGTCGTGGCCGACGCGCTGGACGTGCGCGTCCTGGAATGCCCGTTCGAGGCGGTCCCGCTGGTCGAGGCCTTCTGGTGGCACCCGGTGCACGACGCCGACCCCGGGCACGCCTGGTTCCGCCGGCTCCTGACCGAGGTGCGCGCCCGCCTGGCCTGACCGAGCCGTCAGGCCGACGGCGCGGCGGTGGGCGCCGGACGGCCGCCGGGGGCGCCAGCGAAGGCGGTCCTGAGCCGGTCGGCGGCCTCCGGCCCGGCGCCGAGGCGGTCCAGGCCGAGCAGCGCGGCCCCCGCGATGGGCGGCAGCGCGGCCACCACCAGCGCCGCCCGGGGCGCCTGCGCGGCATACCGCTCCTCGACCAGCGCGGTCAGCAGCGGGTCGCGCGAGGTGAGCACGCCGCCGCCCAGCACCACCTCGCACGGCTCGTCGAGCATGCCGAGGCGGCGCATCGCGGCCACGCCCATCACGGCGACCTCGTCGGCCTGGCGTTCCACCACGTCGCGGGCGACCGCGTCTCCGGCGGCCGCGGCCGCCAGCAGTCCGGGCACCAGCCCGTGGATCCGGTCGGCCCGCAGCTCGCCGAAGTGCAGGGCGATCGTGACCTCCTCGGCCAGCCGCACGCCGAAGAACCCGCGCACGACGTCGAGCAGGGCGGTCGCCGGGCCCCGGCCGTCCTCGGCGCGCACGGCGTGCCACAGCACCTCCTCGCCCAGGCCCAGGCCGCCGCCCCAGTCGCCGCTGATCCTGCCGAGGGCCGGGTAGCGGGCGACCCGGCCGTCAGGGGCGACCGCGACCGCGTTGATGCCGGCGCCGCACACCACCGCGGCGCCCCACGGCCGGGAGGTGCCGGCCCGCAGCAGCGCGAAGGTGTCGTTGCCGACGACGGCCCGCCGGCCGTAGCCGCGGGCCATGATCTCGTCGTGGAGCAGGTCCTCCTCCACGGGCAGGTCGGCCCCGGCCACGTACGCCGCCACCAGGTCGGCGTACGGCGGCTCGGCCTGCGGGCCGAGGGCCAGCCGCGCGGTGTGGCCGAGCACGTCGATCGCGGCGGCCACGCCCGCGCTCTGCGGGACGAACGGGCCGCCCCTGCCGGTGGCCAGGACGGTGCCGTCCTCGGCCACCAGGGCGACGTCGGTCTTGCTGTTGCCGCCGTCGACGGCCAGGACCGTCCTCACGCGGGCACCGCCCCGTCGCCGGCCCAGGGGAGGAAGGCGCGGTTGGCGGTGACCAGCCGGGCGGCCAGGTCGGCCGACAGGGACGCCTGCCCGACCAGCGGGTGGGCGAGCAGCGCGTCGGCGACCCGGTCGGCGCCGCCGTGCAGGGCGGCTTCCAGCGCCAGCGCCTCGTAGGCGGTGACGTGCGCGATCAGCCCGGCGTACAGCGGCTCGACCGGGTCGACCGGCAGGGCGGTGGCGCCGGAGGAGCCGACCCGCGCGGGGACCTCGATCACCGCGTCGTCGGGCAGGAAGGGCAGCGTGCCGTCGTTGCGGAGGTTGACCACCTGCACGTCGCCCCGGTCGCCGGCCAGCGAGGCGATCAGGGCCACCGCCGCCTCGGAGTAGAAGGCGCCGCCGCGGCTGGCGAGCAGCTCGGGCTTGGTGTCCACGGCGGGGTCGGCGTACATGCGCAGCAGCGACTCCTCCAGGGCGGCCACCTCGGCCGCGCGGGAGGGCTTGCCGAGCTGCTCGGCCACCACGGCGTCGTGCTCGTAGAAGTAGCGCAGGTAGTACGACGGCACGACGCCGAGCCGCCGGATCAGCGGCGCGGGCAGGCCGATGTCGGCGGCGATCTCCTCACCGTGGTCGGCCAGCAGCTCCGGCAGGACGTCCCGGCCGTCCACGTGGACGGAACGTTCCCAGGTGAGGTGGTTGAGCCCGACGTGGCCGAGCGAGACCCGCTCGGGGGCGACGCCGAGGTGGGCGGCGAAGCGCCGCTGGAACCCGATGGCCACGTTGCACAGGCCGATGGCCCGGTGTCCGGCCTGCAGCAGCGCCCGGGTGACGATGCCGACCGGGTTGGTGAAGTCGACGATCCAGGCGTCGGGCGCCACCTTGGCGACGCGCTCGGCGATGTCCAGCACCACCGGGACGGTGCGCAGCGCCTTGGCCAGCCCGCCCGCGCCGGTGGTCTCCTGCCCGACGCAGCCGCAGGCCGGCGGCAGCGTCTCGTCCACGTTCCGGGCGGCCTGCCCGCCCACCCGCAGTTGCAGCAGCACGGCCTGCGCCCCCGCCGCGCCCTGGTCCACGGTGGCGGCCGTGGAGACGACGGCCGGGTGGCCGGCCCTGCGCAGCATCCGCGACGCCATCGCCGACACCAGCGCGAGCCGCCGCTCGTCGGGGTCCACCAGGACGATCTCGGAGATGGGAAGCTCGTCGCGCAGGCGCGCGAAGCCGTCGATCAGCTCGGGCGTGTAGGTCGAGCCGCCCCCGACAACGGCCAGTTTCATCACTTGACTCCCGTCAGCTTGACGCCCTCGATGAAGGCCTTCTGGGCGAAGAAGAACACGATGATCACCGGTGCCATGGCCAGCAGGGTGGCGGCCATGGTGAGGTTCCACTGTGTGTGGTGCACGGCTTTGAAGGATGCCAGTCCCAGCGACAGCGTCCAGTTCGAGGGTTCGGTCCCGGCGTACAGCAGGGGACCGTAGTAGTCGTTCCAGCAATAAAAGAACTGGAACAGCGCCACCGCGGCGATCGCGGGCCGCGCCATGGGCAGGATGACCCGCACCAGCGTGCGCAGCTCCCCGCACCCGTCCACCCGCGCCGCGTCGGAGTACTCCCGGGGGATGGTCACCAGGAACTGCCGCAGCAGGAAGATGGAGAACGCGTCGCCGAGCAGCATGGGCAGGATGAGAGGCCACAGCGTCCCGGTCAGGTGGAAGCGCGCCCACAGGATGTAGATCGGCACCGCCACCACCTGCGGAGGCAGCATCATCGTGGTGATGACCAGCAGGAACGCCAGCCTGCGCCCCGGGAAGCGCAGCCGCGCCAGCGCGTAGGCGACCGGGATGGACGACACCAGCATGAACACCGTGGCCAGGATCGCGTACAGCAGCGTGTTGCCGATCCAGGTGAGCAGCGGCGCCCGCCGGAAGATGTCGGCGAAGTTGCCCCACTCGAAGTGGTCGGGCCACAGCCGCGAGGTGAGCGCCTGGTGGTCGGTCATCACCGCGGTCAGGGCGATGAACACCAGCGGGCCGATGAACATGATCGCCAGGGCGATGGCGAGCGCGTGGGTGGCGATCCAGCCGAGCGCGACGCGCCGCCGGTGGCCGCGCGGGACGCGAGGCCGGGCGCGCCCGGCCGGCGGGGCCGGAGCCCCCGGAGCCGCGGTGAGGGTCATGCCTCCTCCTCGATGCCGCGGAACTGGCGCAGCAGGATCAGGGTGAACACCATGGAGACCGCGAACAGGATGAGCGCCAGCACGCAGGCGTAGCCCATGGCGAAGTCGCGGAACCCCTGGTGGAAGAGCCATTCGGGGAAGGTGAGGGTGGACTGGTCGGGGTAGCCGGGGACGAAGACCGTCCCGGCCGAGTCGGTGCCTCCTGAGGCCACCCGCGCCGCCACCATCGCCTGCGTGAAGTACTGCAGCGTCTGGATGACCCCGGTGACCGCGGCGAACATCAGCACCGGGCGGATCACCGGCAGGGTGACGTGGGCGAACTGCTGCCAGGCGCCGGCGCCGTCCAGCGCTGCGGCCTCGTACAGCTGCTTGGGCACGTCCAGCAGCGCCGCCAGGAAGATGACCATAAGGTCGCCGACCGACCACAGGGCCAGCAGGGTGAGGCCGGGCTTGGCCCACGCCGGGTCGCCGAACCAGTCGGGGGAGGGCAGGCCGAGCGCCGACAGCGCCGCCGCCACCGGTCCGCTCGCCGGGTTGAGCAGGTACACGAACCCCAGCGTCCCGGCGACCAGCGGCACCAGCGAGGGCAGGTAGAACACGGTGCGGAAGAAGCCGGCCCCGGCCTTGAGCCGGGTGATGAGCTGGGCGACGCCCAGGCCGAACGCCACCCGCAGCGGCACCATCACCGCGACCAGCCACAGCGTGTTCCTGATGGCGGTCCAGGCGGCCTCGTCCCGCAGGAAGTACCGGTAGTTCAGCAGCCCCACCGGTTCCAGGCTGAACAGGTCGTACCGCTGGAAGGAGAAGTAGACGGTCGCCAGCAGCGGGTAGGCGAAGAACAGCCCGAAGCCCACCAGCCAGGGCGACAGGAACAGCAGGGCCACCAGGCCGCGGCGGCGCCGCGGGGACCGGGCCGGGACGGGCGCCGCGTTCCCGCGGCGCCCGAGCGTCGTCGTCGCCATCGGATCAGCCGCCCGCGGTGAGCTTCAGCTTGTCGTCGATCTTCTTGTCGACGTCGGCGAGCAGCGCGTCCAGGTCGTCACCGCGGCCGGACTCCCACTTGATCTGCGCCTCCTGCAGCGTCTGCTGGTTGAAGGCCGAGTTGATGTGGGCGGGCAGGGTGCTGCTGGCGGGGCTGGCGAAGATGTCGAGGAAGGTCTGGAAGTTCGGGTCCTTGTCCAGCTTGGGCGACTGCAGCGCCGGCAGCGTGCTCGGCACGTTGCGCAGGGCGTTGGACAGGGTGACCAGCGCGTCGGTGTCGGTGGTGAGGTAGCGCACCAGGTCCCAGGCGGCCTGCGCGTGCTTGGCGCCCCGCGGGATGCCGATGACCGTGCCGGCGATGAAGCCGCCGCCGTACAGGTCGGGCCGGTCGTCGGCGACCGGGACCGGCGCGGTGCCGTAGTCCAGTCCGGAGGCGTCGGAGGCGATCATGGCGTTGCGCCACTCGCCGTCGATGGCCATGGCGACCTGCCCCTTCATGAAGGGGTTGTCGGCCGACCACTCGTCGCCGAAGCTCTTGCGGAACTTCTCCAGCTTGTCGTACCCGAACCAGTCGACCAGGTCCTTCTGCCAGGTCATCAGCTTCTTCCACGCCGGGTCGCCGCCGATGGCCGAGGTGCCGTCCGGGTTGGTCCACTTCGCGCCGACCATCGTCCCGGTGTGGATCGGGGCGTTCTCGTACATCTGGCTGCTCGGCACGAACCCGGCGACCTTGATGTCGCCCTTGGAGTCGCGCACGGTGAGCTTCTTGGTCAGCGCGGCCAGCTCCGACAGCGTCTTCGGGGGCTGCGCGCCCTTCATCAGCTTCTTGTTGTAGTACAGGCCGTAGGTGTCGGCGAGCATCGGCATCACGCACCGCCGCCCCTTGTACTGGGTGTACTCGGCGATGACCTTCGGGAACAGCGACTCCTGCACCTTGCTCGCCGCCATGTACGGCTCGAGATCCTGGAAGATGCCGGTCTTGCAGAAGGTCGCGACGCTGTCGGTGGTGAACGACAGCGCCACGTCCGGCGGGTTGCCGCCGCGCGAGGCCTGGATGATCTGGTCGTCCTGGACGGCCTTGGTGGTCGTGACGGTGATCCAGGGGTACTGCCGGTGGAACCCCGCCAGGGCGTCGTCGAAGGCTTTGAGCTCGTTGTCGGCGACGAAGCCGTGCCACATCGTGATGGTGACCGGGGTCCGGTCGGGGGTGCTCCCGCTCTGCGGCTTCGCGGGCGCGTTCTCGGTGCCGGCCGTGCAGGCGGACACGGCCGGCGTGGCCAGCGCGGCCACGACGGCCAGGGCCGCCGCCGCGAGCTTCGGGCGTGGTTTCACGGGGTGCCTCCCAGGGGGCTGTGCGGTGAGGAGGTGAGCGGGGGAGGGGTGGGCGGGGACGGCCGGCGGGTCGCGCGCGACGCGCCGGGGCTGGGCGGACAACGAACGGAAGGGGTCGGGAACGGCGGAAGGGACGGCCGGCCGGGGACGAAGGCGGTGGAGTGAGTGGACGACGGTCGGTAGGCCGGGATGGAGGCGGTGGAGGGGGGTGGACGACGGGACGGGACAGGGGGCTCAGGCGGTGACGGCCGAGCCGAAGACCTCGTCCCGGGCGGTGGACAGGGCGAGGCCGAGGGCGCCGGTCAGCACGGGGTTGCCCTCGACGGCGGACGGCCGCACCGGCGGGCGGGGCAGGGTGAGCGCGTGCAGTTCCTCCTCCACGAGCCCGGCGAGCGCCTCGCCGCCGGCCAGCAGCATGCCGCCGGTCAGCACGACGATCTCCGGGTCGGCCACCGCGACGATCGGCGCGAGCCCCACGGCCAGGCGCGACGCGAGCTCGCGCAGCCCGCGGCAGGCCCGCTCGCCGGCCTCACCGCCCCGGGCGGCGTCCCGCACGGCGGCGCGCACGGCGCGGGCCGGGTCGCCGCCGCGCAGGCCGTGGGAGCGCAGCATCCGCAGCACGGCGGGCCCGCCGGCCAGGGACTGGAACCCGTGGTCGCCCCGCTTGCCGGTCTGCTTGGCGGTCGGGGCGCCGGCGATGGGCATGTACCCGACCTCGCCCGCGCCGCCGGTCGCGCCCCGGTGCAGCCGGCCGCCGAGCACCAGCGCGGCTCCTATGCCCTCGTCGGCCCACAGCAGCACGAAGTCGGCGTGGCCGCGGGCGACGCCGTGGGCCCGCTCGGTCAGGGCGACCAGGTTGACGTCGTTCTCGACGTCCACCGCCACGCCGAGACCCGCGCGGAGCGTTCCCACCAGGTCGGGGATGTGCCAGCCGGGGATGTGGGCCGCGTACCCGAGGCGGGCGGTGGCCGGATCGACCGCTCCCTGGATGCCGATCACCACCCGGTGCAGGTCGTCGACGGCGATGCCCGCCGCGTGGCAGGCACCCGCGGCGGCGGCGCGCACCTTGGCCACCACGTCGCCGCCGCTGCGGCCCGGGGTGGGGTGGACGTGCTCGGCGAGCACCGTGCCGGTGATGTCGGCCACGGAGGCGGCGATGCGCGTGCGGGTGACGTCCAGCGCGGCGACGTGGGCGGCGGCCGGATTGATGCGGTACAGCTCGGCCGTGCGGCCCGGCATGCCCTCGCGCACCCCGTCCAGCACGACCAGGCCCGCGGTGCGCAGGCGAGCCAGCAACTGGGAGGCCGTGGGCTTGGACAGGCCGGTGAGCGCGCCGAGCTCGGGGCGGGTGAGCGGCCCGCGTTCCAGCATGACCCGCAGCGCGGCGCGGTCGTTGATCTCCCGCAGCAGGCGGGGCCTTCCCGGTCGCGCGTCCGTGTTCGTGCTGGGCACGGGCTCCCTCCCCGTTCGGGCGGCGGTCGCGGACCTTCCGGCATGGCGGCGGCCGCGTCTTGGAGTTAGGAAGGTTTCCTAACTAAGAGAGAACGTACAGCCGTGGCCCCGCGCCTGGTCAAGAGGCGCTACCAAGCTGTGACAAGGAGGTTCGCGGCGAGGTTCGCGCGGGTGGGCGGCCGGAAAGCACGAACGCCGCCTCGAAGGGCGGCGCGGGAGAACTGATGGCCGGTGGCCGGTCTGCTATTCTGGGCCCTTGTCCTCTTATTCACCATAAAGCGCATAAAGGCCCGGAGTTTCACATTACCACCAATAATAATGAAGCAGGGGCTTCTCGTCAAATAGAGCTCGTAAAGGAGCAGACTTACGTCGGCGCGCTCTACGAGCGGCTCGACGTGCTGCGCGAACGCACCCGCGGGCAGCTCGACGAGGTGCTCGCGCAGGGCGGCGGCGGCACCCACCAGAACCGCTCCGAACGCGACTCCTTCGCCGGAATGTACGCCGAACGCCTCGCCCGGCTGTGGGCCGTCGAGAACGGCCTGTGCTTCGGGCGGCTCGACCTGGCGCAGGAAGGGCCCCTTTACATCGGCCGGCTGGGCCTTTCCGACGACGACCAGGCCCGCCTGCTCATCGACTGGCGCGCCCCGGTCGCCCAGCCGTTCTACCGGGCCACCCCCGCCGCGCCCATGGGCGTCACCCGCAGGCGCCACCTGCAGACCAAGGGACGGCGGGTGATCGGCCTCGACGACGACCTGCTGGACCTGGACCGGCTGAGCGAGGCCGACCGGGCCACCCTGAACGGCGAGGCCGCCCTGCTCGCCGCGCTGGACGAGAAGCGCACCGGGCGCATGCGCGACATCGTCGCCACCATCCAGGCCGAGCAGGACCGCGTCATCCGCAGCGACCTCAACGGCGTGCTGGTCGTCCAGGGCGGCCCGGGCACCGGCAAGACGGTCGTGGCCCTGCACCGCGCCGCGTACCTGCTCTACACCCACCGCGAGCGGCTGGCGCGCCGGGGCGTGCTCATCGTCGGCCCCAACCTCACCTTCCTGCGCTACATCGAGCAGGTGCTCCCCTCGCTGGGCGAGACCGACGTGCTGCTGTCCACCGTCGGCGAGCTGTACCCGGGGATCACCGCCACCGCCCGCGAGTCCGCGCCGGCGGCCGCGATCAAAGGGTCGGCCCGCATGGCCGAGGTGGTGGCGCGGGCGCTGCGCGACCGCCAGCGCGTTCCCCGCGAGCCGGTCGACATCCCCATGGGCAACTTCACCCTGCGCCTGGACCAGCGCACCTGCGAGGCGGCCAAGAGCCGTGCGGTGCGCAGCCGCCGCCCGCACAACCAGGCCAGGGCGGTGTTCGTCCGTCATGTGCTCAACGTGCTGGCCAAGCAGGCCGCCAAGGCGCTCGGCCGCGGCATGCTGGAGGAGGACGAGCTCGCCGACCTGCGCGAGGACCTTCGCACCGAGCCGGCGGTCAAGAGCGCGCTCAACCGCCTGTGGCCCTACCTCACCCCCCAGCAGCTGCTCATCGGCCTGTTCGGGTCCCGCCCGCGCATGGCCTACGCCGGGCTGAGCGACGCCGAGCAGGACATCCTGTTCCGCGAGACGCCTCGTGGCGGCGTGTCCTGGACCGAGGCCGACGTGCCGCTGCTGGACGAGGCCGCCGAGCTGCTCGGCGACATCGACCCCCAGGTGCTGCGGGCCACCGCCATGCAGGCCGAGGAGGAGCTGGCCGCCGCCCGGCGCGCCGAGGAGGCCGAGCGCGACTCCGAGCTCACCTACGCCCGCGAAGTGCTGGAATTGACCGGCATGTCCGACATGATCGACGCGGAGCGCCTGGCCGCACGGCACCGGGGCGACGAGAACTACCTGACCACCGCGGAGCGCGCCGCGGGCGACCGCACCTGGGCCTACGGGCACATCATCGTCGACGAGGCCCAGGAACTGTCTCCCATGGCCTGGCGGATGCTCATGCGCCGCAGCCCCAACCGCTCCATGACCATCGTGGGGGACATCGCCCAGACCGGGTCGGCCGCGGGCGCCGCCTCTTGGGGCCAGGTGCTCGACCCCTACGCGCGGGGGCGCTGGCGCGAGGAGACGCTGACCGTCAACTACCGCACCCCGGTCGAACTCATGGCCGTGGCCGCCGACGTCCTCACCCTCGTCGGCCCCGACCTCAAGGCGCCCGACTCGGTGCGGGAGACCGGAGTGCCCCCGTGGGCCAGGAAGCTGGCCGCCGCGCGCGAGATCGGGCCGATCGCGGCCGGTGAGATCGTCGAGGGCGGCCGGCTCGCGGTCATCGTCCCCGCCTCGCGCGCCGCCGAACTGGGGGAGGCCGTCACCTCGGCCGTGCCCGGCGCGGTCGCGGGCCCGGTGCCCGGCGCGCTCGAGGCCCCCGTCGTCGTGCTCACCGTGGCCGACGCCAAGGGCCTGGAGTTCGACGCGGTGCTCATCGCCGAGCCGGCCGAGATCCTCGCCGAGTCGCCGCGCGGCCCGAGCGATCTGTACGTGGCGCTCACCCGCGCCACCAGCCGCCTCGGCGTCCTGCACACCGGCGACCTGCCCCCCGCCCTGTCCCGCTGCGAAAGGATCCCCTCCCCCTAGGTTGTGCTCATGGCGCTCGCTTCGCTCGCGCGGGGTTCGGGCGCCTTTGACCGGTGCTCGCGCGGGGGCGGGATGGAGGCCGGGCCGTCGCGGGGGAGACCGCCTCTGACCGGCTTAAGGACCACATGGCGGCATTGACGGGTACTCACGTCTCCTGTCCTAGCTGCGAAAACTTGGTGTTTCCGCTGATCGGGACACGGTTGACATCTGAGCTGAGGTCGGTAGTTTGCTGGACAGTCCAGCACGGGACTACCGGTTGGCCGTCTTCAGACATCGTCGGATTCTGCGTCATGACGGAGCACGACTCCGTCTGCTCAGCCAGGCGCAGCGCCGGCGTTCGGTCGAGTCGGGGCACCCCAGCCGGGTGGGGGGTTGGACCCGGGAGGGGCCTGGACACCCAGTAGACAACGGAATTCCGCGCTCGCCGCCGACGGGACGGATCCGGTCCGAAGGGTCGTCCGGGCCCTCTTCCCGTCTCGTGCCAGAGTCGCAGCGTGGTTCCTGGGTTCCCGCCCGACGGGGGAGGCCCAGGGATCACCATGCGTGATCTTTCGCCGCCGCGGATGCCCGGCGGTTGGAGCGCGGAGCGCTGGGCGGTAGCGTTCGGGGGTTACCGAAGACCCCGAAGGAAGACCCGCCCCTGTGGCCCACCCCACTGTGCAGGACATCGAGCGGGCGCCGGCCCCTTCCGGCGTGCTGTCGGCTTCGCGTGCTTTGTGGCGGTCAGCCGCCGCACCGATCGGCGGCGTGCTGCTCTTCCTGGCCTTTCCCCCCATTGACCTGTGGTTTCTCGCGCCGATCGGCGTCGCGCTGCTGACCCTGGCGGTGCGCGGGGCGGGAGTGCGGCGGGCCGCCGTGCTGGGGTACGCGGGGGGCGCGGCGTTCCTGCTGCCCGCGCTGACCTGGGTGCGTCCCATCGGGGACGACGCGTGGCTGCTGCTGGTGGCCGTGGAGAGCCTGTTCTTCGCCGTGATGTCGGCCGGGGTGGCCCTGGTGACCAGGCTGCGGTCCTGGCCGCTGTGGGTGGCGGCCCTGTGGGTGGCACAAGAGTGGGCCAGGGGGGCATTCCCGCTCGGCGGGTTCCCCTGGGTCCGGGTGGCGTTCAGCCAGGGCGGCTCGGCGTTCACCCCGTACGCCGCTCTGGGGGGCGCTCCGCTTGTAACTTTCACCGTCGCCCTGTGCGGTGCGTTACTGTCCGGCGGGCTCGCCGCGTTCCTCCGGGGCGCCGCGCGGCCCGCGGTGTGGGCTCTGGCGGGGGCCGTGGCGGTGCCGCTGCTGGGGTACGCGGTGCCACGCCCGGGGGCGGAGGCGGCGCGCGCCATCCGGGTCGGGGTGATCCAGGGCGATGTCCCCGGCACGGGCATGGGCTTCCTCGGCGACGAACCGGCCGTCGTGCTGCGCAACCACGCCGACAAGACCCACGAGCTGGCCGAGGCCGTGCGCGCGGGCAAGGTGGAGCGGCCCGACATTGTGATCTGGCCGGAGAACTCCACCGACATCGACCCCTACCAGAGCTCCTACGCCCGTACGGTGATCGACGGCGCGGTGCGCGACATCGGGGTGCCGGTGCTCGTCGGCGCCGTGGTGCGCGCCCCCGACGGTCTGCACCGCTACACCCGGGGCATCGTCTGGGATCCCGCCACCGGGCCGGGCGCCTACTACGACAAGCGGAAGCTCGTCCCGTTCGGGGAGTTCGTCCCCTTCAAGGACCTGTTGCAGAAGTTCATCAAGCGCGTCGAACTGGTGGGTCTCCAGTCGCTCCCGGGCGACCGCGAGGGCGATCTGAAGATGGGGCCGGTGACGGTCGGCGCCGTCGAGTGCTACGAGGTCGCCTTCGACGGCATCGTGCGGAGCACCGTCCGCACGGGCGCCACGCCCCTGGTCGTGCAGACCAACAACGCCACCTACGCGCTCACCAATCTGCCACCGCAGCAGCTCGCCATGTCCCGGCTGCGGGCGGTGGAGCACAATCGCGCGGTGATCACCGCCGCGACGACCGGCATCTCGGCATATGTCGACCCCGATGGGCGGGTGCGCTGGCGGACCGCCGAGCGCGTGGCCGACATGGCGGTGGTGACCGTGCCCGTCCGCACCGGCGAGACGATCGCGACGCGGGTGGGAGCGGCGCCCGAATGGGCGCTGGTGCTCATCGCGGCGGGCTCCCTGGTCGCCGCCCTCCGGCGGCGTCCCACGCCAGAACACGACAGTTCCGACGAAGAGGATGGGTGATGGAGCGGATCCTCGGGCGGGTACTCGTCATCGTGCCGACGTACAACGAGCGCGAGAACCTCCCCATGATCATCGAGCGGTTGCGGGCGGCGGTGCCCGAGGCGCACCTGCTGGTCGCCGACGACAACAGCCCCGACGGCACGGGGGAGATCGCCGACCGGCTCGCCGCCGAGGACGACCACGTCCACGTGCTGCACCGCCCGGGCAAGCAGGGCCTCGGCGCGGCCTACATCGCCGGGTTCCGCTGGGGCCTGGCCGAGGGGTTCGACGTCCTGGTGGAGATGGACGCCGACGGCTCCCACAGCCCCGAGGAGCTGCCCCGGCTGCTGGACGCCCTGGCGCAGGGGGCCGACCTGGTCATCGGGTCCCGCTACGTGCCCGGAGGCGAGCTGGTCAACTGGCCGGCCTCGCGCAAGGCCCTGTCCAAGGGCGCCAATATCTACGTCCGCCTCATGCTCGGCGTGCCGACGCACGACACCACGGCCGGGTTCCGCGCCTACCGCGCCTCCGCGCTGGAGAAGATCGCACTGGACGAGGTGCAGTCCCAGGGCTACTGCTTCCAGGTCGACCTGACGTTGCGCACCGTGCGGCAGGGCCTGCGGGTCGCCGAGGTGCCGATCACCTTCGTCGAACGCACGGCCGGGGCCAGCAAGATGAGCCGCGCCGTCTTCGCCGAGGCCCTGTGGCTGGTCACCGTGTGGGGCCTGGCCTCGCTGCCCCGCCGCCTGCGCCGCTCCCGCTGACCCCGGGACGCCGCAGAACCCTGAAGGGGTCTGGTCCTGCCGGCCTCCGCCGCCGGAGATCCCTGGAGGGGATCTGGTCCTACCGGCCCCTCGCCACCGGAGATCCCTGGTGGAGGCCTGGTCCTGTCGGCCCCCGTCTGGGTCGCGTCCGTCGGTCACCGGGAACCCTCGGGAGTGGCCGGACGTTCTAGGTCGAGAGGTGGTGTGTGGCCATGCTGCGTGTCGTTCTGTTCCTGACGTTCCTCGTCGTGCCGGTGCTGGAGATCTGGGTGCTCATCCAGATCGGCCAGGTGATCGGCGGCTGGCAGACCGTCGGTCTGCTCATCCTGGACAGCCTGATCGGCGCCTGGCTCGTCCGCCGGGAGGGCCGGCGCGCCTGGCGGGCGCTGCGGCAGGCCCTTGAGTCCGGGCGGATGCCCGAGCGTGAACTCGCCGACGGGGCGCTCGTCGTCGCGGGCGGCACCCTGCTGGTGACGCCGGGCTTCCTGTCCGACGTGCTGGGCTTCTTCCTGATCCTGCCCTTCACCCGTCCGCTGGCCCGCCGCGGCCTGGGCTGGTTCCTCGGGCGCCGCGTGCGTGCGATGGCGTCGGCCTCGCCGTTCGGCGTGATGTTCTCCGGCGGCGCTCCCGGAGGGTCGGCGCGGCGCCCGGACGGGGTGCGCGTGGTCAGCGGCCAGGTCGTCGAGGAGCACGAGCGTCCCCGCGACGCCGCCTCGGGCCCGCACCTGGCCCCCGGAGCTCCGCGCCCCGCCGACGACGGCGCCGAGCGCCCTCCTCGCTGACCCGCGCCCGGCTCCGGCCGGGGTGGCTCCGAGACCCCGTGGCTCCGGCCGGGGTGAGTCCGACCCATGCCCGGCTTGAGCAAGGGTGCCCCACCCCATGCCTGGCTTGGGGTGGGGTACCCCACTTCGGGCCCTTAGCCCCCTACGGCGTCTCGACCCTCCGGCGGGCGGCTGCGACACTCCAGAGATCCAACCGCCGCCGGACGGGGAACGGCCGGCCCTCGCACCCGACCATCGCGCACGCCGGGACAGGCGTGCCCGCGCGCGCCCGGCGGGCACCTTGCGATCGTCCCGTCCCGGCGCCGCGCCCGGCCATCGCCGATGGCCGCCGCCGGGGTGAGCCCGCAGGCCCGGCCCAGGCGGTGGGGAACCGCCGGCCGTCGCCGGCGCCGAGGGAATGGAGTGAGGCAATGACGACCGCTCTGGCCGAGCCCGACCTGATCATCCGGCCCTGTCTGCCCCCGTTCGGAGGCATCTTCGACCTGCCGGGGCGGGAGACCCCCGTCGCGACCCACATGCCGCACGCGCCCTTCGAGAACCTCGAGGAGCACCTGCACGAGCACCTGCCGCACCTGCACATCAGCTACGGGTTCGAGATCGCCCGCCACGAGCTGGAGCACCTCCCCGAGAGCACGCACCTCGAGGTCGTCATGGCGATCAAGAAGGAGCACCGGGTCGACTGCAATCCGATCTTCGTCAACCGCAAGAACGCCAGTGAAGGCGAGTGCCTGAAGATCGGCGGCGAGGACGTCCACTGGATCCACAGCGAGGAGACCGCCCGCAAGGCCACCGAGCTGTTCGCCCGCACCGGCCGGCGACTGCCCGAGGACATGTACTTCTCCGGCTTCCTCACCAGCACCCCCGACGAGCGCGAGACGCGCGCCTACACCCGCGAGGAGCTGTTCGAGGCGATCGGCGACGGCCTGCTGGTCGAGCAGCACTTCCAGGCCACCTGGCTGGAGCCGCGTGAGGAGCCGATCGACCCCTACGACGTGATCATCTACCTCGGCAGCACCGACACCCGGTACCACACCTTCTTCCGCCTGCCGGCGATCGTCCCGCTCGGCGCCTCCTGAAGGCCCCTCCCGGCGCGTGCCGCCGTCCGGCGCCGCGGTCGCGGCCCGGGCGGTGACCCGCCCCCTGTTCATCTTCACACCGACAACGGCACGGGAGTGATGGCCACCATGTCCGAGATCACCATGACCGGCACGCTGATGGGCGTGCGCAGGTCGCCGGGCAGCGGCACCACCGAGAAGATCGTCTACATCGACGTGGAGCAGCGGCCCGGCGGCGGCCCGGCCACGCCCAGCATGGTCAGCGTCCTTGAGCAGGACGGCAGGCGGGTCGCGGGATACGTCCCCTGGATCAACTACTACGACATCGACGAGGCCGCCCGGAAGGACCCCGAGGGGTGGTCCACCGTTGAGCCGGCCGAACACTACAGCGCCCTTGTCGAGTGGCGCCCCTACGGCATGCGCACCGGCGGCCGCGCCGCCTCCCTGGAGCTGGCCGGGCTGCTGGCCGACCTTTCCCAGACCCCCGCCAAGCTGCGCCGCACGGCCGGCATGGTCGGCCAGGACGCCGCCACCCGCCCCGGGCCGGGCGAGTGGACGATCACCGAGATCGCGCTGCACGTCATCGCCGCCGACTCGATCATGGCGCCCCGCGTGCTCCAGGTGCTCACCCAGCCGGGCGTCACCCTGCCCGACATGGACGTGACCGAGGTGCAGCGGGTGCTGGCCCGGGCCAGGACGCCGCTCGAGGACCGCCTGGCCGCTTTCGAGTCCCGCCGCAAGGAGTGGATCGCCGCGCTGGACCAGATCACCGCCGAGGAGCTGGAGTACTCCGGCGAGCACACCCGCGACGGCACGGTGACCGTCCTGGACATCTGCCGGGCCATGTCCCTGCACGAGCTGGAGCACAAGAAGCAGACCGAGTCGGTCGCCACCGCCCTCGGCTACACCCTCGGCTGATGGCCCGGCACGCCCGCGGCGGGCTGGGCAGGCCGTACCGGGTGTTCCTGGTGGCCCAGTCGGTCTCCAACCTCGGGTCGGCCGTGTCGCTGGTGCTGATCCCCCTGCTGGTGCTGCGGCTCACCGGGTCCCCGCTCGACCTGGGGATCACGATGGCCGTGGAGTTCCTGCCCTACCCGCTGTTCGGCCTGGTCATCGGCGCCTACGTGGACCGGCTCTCCCGCCGCACGGTCATGATCGCCGCGGACGCCGGGCGGACCGCGCTCATCGCCTCCATCCCCGTCCTGGCGCATCTGGGGGCGCTGGAGATCTGGTGGATCTACCTGACCGGGTTCGCCGCCTCGACGCTCACCATCGCCTACAACGCCGCCGAGTTCGCGGTCATGCCGTCGCTGGTGGGCCCCGACCGGCTCGACACGGCCAACGCCCGGCTCTCGGCCGCCTCCTCGACGGCAGGGGTCCTCGGCCCGGCGGTGGCCGGTGCCGGCCTGATGGTCATGCCGGCCGCCACCGCGCTGCTGCTGGACGCGGCGACGTTCGCCTTCTCGGCCTGCTGCCTGGCGGGGCTGCGCCGCTCGCTGCCCGAGCGGGTCACGGGCGGCGGGCGTGAGCCGGTGCGCCGGGCCATCGCCGAAGGGGTCAGGTTCGTCTTCGGCCACCCGGTGCTGCGGGCCTGCGCGATCATGCTGGCGCTGACCAACCTCCTGGTGGGCGCCACGGCGGAGAAGCAGATCGTGACCCTCGCCAAGCAGCACTATCTGGCCGCCGACAGCGCCGTGAGCTGGCTGTTCGTGTCGGCGGGCGCGGGCACCGCGCTGTTCTCGCTGTTCAGCGACCGGCTGGGACGGCGCCTCGGCCCCGGGCGGGCCATCCTGCTGCCGTTCTTCGGCGGCGCGGCGTGCATGTTCGGCATCGGCGTCGTGGAGTCCTACCCGGCGGTCGTGCTGCTGTGGGCGCTCGGCTCGGGACTCGGGATGTTCTTCGTGGTCAACCTGCGCACGCTGCGGCAGCGCCTGGCGCCGGCCGGGATGCTGGCCCGGGTGGTCACCGTCGGCCAGGTGCTGTCCTGGACGCCGGTGCCGCTCGGGGCGGTCCTCGGCGGGTGGGTGACCGCCCGGCTGGGGGCCGCGCCGGTGTTCGCCGGTCTCGGCGTCGTCCAGCTCGTCGTGGCCGCCGGGTTCCTGGCGAGCCCGCTGCGCCGCGCCGGCGACCCCCTGGCCCCCGCCCCCGGCACGCCGGCGGCCGCGCAGGACCGGCCCGCCGCCGCGGCCGGGCGGGCCGGGACGGCCGGCACGGCCGCCGTGCCGGCGCGGTCCGGAGCCTGACACCACCGGTCACGAGGCGCCGGCCCTGCCCGGCGCGGTTGGGGAGACGATGGAGATCACCGAGTTCCGCGGCATCAGGATCGGCCTGGTCGACGCGGCCGAGGCCCTCGAGGGCGGCTGGCGGGCCCACCGCGAGCGCCTGGACGTCGTACGGGTGCCCGACCCGCCCGTGGCCGAGTGGGCGCGGCTGCGCCGGGCCGGCTTCCTGCCCAAGCCGTTCCTGATCACCTGGACGGCCGCCACGGGCGGAAGCGAGGAGGAGTTCCTGGCCCGCCTGTCCACCAAGGAGCGCCAGAACGTCAGGACGGCGCGGCGCCGTGCCGCCTCCGACGGGCTCACGGTGCGCGCCGAACCGGTGGACGAGCGCCTGCTCGCGGCGTTCCTGCCGCTGTACGCCGGGCGCGTCGCCGGCATGCGGCACGGCTGGGCCGTCGCCGCCGAGCAGCGCGACGCGCTCATGCGGGACGCGGGGGAGCACTTCGCGGTGTGCGCCTACGATGGCGGCGAGCTGGCCGGATGCTGCCTGGCCTGGCAGCGGCCGCATCTTTCCGCCGTCCACCTGCGCTTCTCGGCGGTCGGCCCGCGCCACCGGGAGTCCAGCCTGGCCAGAGTGCTCTACATGGCGGCCGCCCAGGTGGCCAGAGAGCGCGGCTACCCGACGCTCACCTTGGGGATGGACCCCAACATCTACGGCCACGTCGCCAAGCCGGGCCTGTTCGGCTTCAAGTGGCGCCTGGGCTTCACCGGCGTCCCGTCCCAGAGCGTCGACCCCGAAACCGGCGCCGACCAGGCCGACCTGCTGCTCCACCTGGGCCGCCTCAGCGACCCGTCCTTCTTCCTGGCCTACGCCGGACCCCGCCCCGGCCGCGAGCTGCGCCTTGAGGTGTTCAGCGGCGGCGGGGACCTCGACACCCGTCCCTTCGAGGCGCCGTTCCTGCGCGGCAGGGCCGTCCACCTCGTGCCGCGCGGCGCCGTCCGGCGGCGCGAGGCGGCCGCGGCGCGGTGAGCGGGTACACGACCGGTAAAGGCCGGATGAAAGTCCGGTGAGAACAACGATGCCCCCGGCGCCGCCCGCGGAGGGCGGCTCGGAGGCATCGGCCGGTAGGTCAGGCGCTCTTGCGCCGTTGTGCCCGAAGGATCGCCAGGCGCTCGTTCAGCACCTCTTCCAGGTCCTCGATCGTGCGGCGCTCCAGTAGCATGTCCCAGTGGGTGCGCGGTGGCTTGGCCTTCTTCTGTTGCGGCTGCTCGGCGTCCACCCGTAGGGCGGTGGCGCCGCAACTACGGCACTCCCAGGTCGCCGGGATCTCCGCCTCCGCGGCAAGGGGCACGTCGAAGCGATGGCCCTTCGGGCAGGTGTAAGGCACCTCCTGGCGCGGGGCCAGATCGGTGTTGCGGTCGTTCTCGTAGCTGGTGGCTCCGAGACGGGTACCGCGTAGTGCACGCTCGCCCATGTTTCAATGCCTCCTGAGGGCCCCATCATGAGGGGTGGGTCTCCACGGCTTACAACGCTTGATACCGTGGATGGATTCCCACCCTGAGGGTGATCCAATCGCGCCATTTCGCGCGGTCCTCGATACCCGCCGATCTTCCCGCCCCCGGCCGGGCGGCGCTCGCCCGGCCCCCGCGGGGTTACAGGTGGGAGGGCACCGCGTTGCCCGCCTCGCGCACGGCCCGGGGCAGGTTCACCGCCAGCAGCAACACGAAACCGGCCACGAAGAACACCAGCAGCGACAGGATCGCCGAGCGGTAGCTGTCGGTCAGCTGCAGCGCCAGCGTGAGCGTGAACGACCCCAGGAACGCCGAGCCCTTGTCGCTGACCTCGAACAGGCTGAAGTACTCCGCCTCCTTGCCCGCCGGGATCACCAGCGAGTACAGCGACCGCGACAGGGCCTGCGTGCCGCCGAGGACGATCGCGATGATCAGGGCGATGGCGTAGAACTGCACGGCCGCGCCCTTCTGCAGGAAGTACGACACCGCCACCACGCCGGTCCACACCACCAGGCTGACCAGCACCGTGCGCTTGGTGCCGAACCGCCCGGCGAGCCGGCCGAGCAGCAGCGCGCCGCCGAAGGCGAAGAACTGCACCGCCAGGATCGCGGTGATCTGCACGGTCTTGTTCAGCCCGAGCTCCTGGTCGGCGTAGGTCGCCGAGAACGAGATCACCGTCTGCACGCCGTCGTTGTAGATCAGGTAGGCCAGCAGGAACAGCAGGCTGCGCGGGTAGCGGCGCAGGTCGGCCAGCGTGCGGCCGAGCTGGCGGAAGCTGCCGGCCACGGCCCTGACGGACGTGGCGTCGTGGGTGCCCACCGGGCGGTTGCGCAGGCGCAGCAGCGGGATCACGGTGAACACGGCCCACCACACGCCCGCGGAGGCCAGGCTGATGCGCACGGCCAGGCCCTCCTCGATGCCGCTGCCCAGGTACAGCGCCAGGTTGATCGCCAGCAGCGCGAACCCGCCGAGGTAGCCGAAGCCCCACCCGCGCGAGGAGACCGCGTCGCGCTCCTCGGCGCCCGCGATCTGCGGCAGGAAGGAGTTGTAGACGACCATGGCCGCGCCGAAGGCGGTGTTGGCGACGATGAACAGCACGCCGCCGAGCAGGTAGGCGTCCCCGGCGACGAAGTAGAACCCGAGGGTCGCCGCCGCGCCCAGGTAGGCGAACAGGCCGAGCAGCTCCCGCTTGCGGCCGGTGTGGTCGGCCAGTGCCCCGGCGATCGGCATGATCAGAATCTGCAGCACCACCGACGCCGTCACGACGGCCGAGAAGTACGCCTTGGCGCGCACGTCGAAGCCGAGGAAGCCGACCAGCCCCTCCTCCCCGCCGGCGGCCCGCTCGGCCAGGGAGGTCAGGTAGGGGCCGAGGAAGACCGTGATGACCGTCGTCTGGAAGCCGGAGTTGGCGAAGTCGTACCAGTACCAGCCCCGCTGCTCCCGCCTGCGCGACTCTGGGGGGTCTTCGGCGACGACGGAGGTGCTGCTCATGGGGGTCTCCTGATGGGTCACAGGGGGTGCGGGCGGCGCCGCGGCGGGCGCCGGGCCGAGAAGGGGACGGGGGAGCGGACTGCCGTCCGGCGCCCCGGGAGGGGACGAAGGGCGGCGCGAGCGGAGTGCGGGCCGCCCCAGCCAAGGGGCGGCGGGAGCGGAGTGGGGGCCGCCGCCCCAGGGAAGGGGCGGCGGGAAGCCTCAGGCGTGGGCGGCGGGACGTCTCGGGTGCCACTGGCCCCGGTCGCGCAGCACGTCGCGCAGCCCGGAGATGTTGTCGGTCATGATGCCGTCCACGCCGAGGTCGAGCAGCCGCTCCATGACCCGCGGGTCGTCCACCGTCCACACGTGCACCTGCATGCCGAGGGCGTGGGCCGTGCGGACCAGCGCGCGGGTGGTGACCCGCACGCCGCGGAACCCGACCGGCACCTGCGCGCACGGGACGCCCTCGCGGGCGAGGCCCCCGAGCAGCCGGCCGTATCCGGAGCCCATGGCGGCGGCTCGCAGCCGGGCCACCCCGCGCGGGCCGAGCGCCGAGCAGATCGGACGGCCGACCGCCATGCGGGCCCTGGCCAGGCGCATGTCGGAGAAGGAGGTCAGGCACACCCGGTCGTAGGAGGCGGTGCGGCGGATCGCCTCGGCCAGCGGGCCGATCGCCGGGGCCTCCTTGACGTCGATGTTGACCCGCACGTCCGGCCAGGTGCCGAGGACCTCCTCCAGCAGCGGGATCTGCTCGACGCCGCCGATGAGCGCCCGGCGCACCTCGCGGTAGGGCAGCTCGGCCACCCTGCCGTGGCGGTCGGTCACCCGGTCGAGGGTGTGGTCGTGGAAGGCCAGCAGCACCCCGTCGGCGGTCGCGTGGGCGTCGGTCTCCAGGTAGGAGTACCCCATCTCGACGGCCCGGGAGAAGGCGGCCATGGTGTTCTCCCGGCCTTCGGCGGCCCCGCCACGGTGGGCGAAGGCGAGCGGTCCGGGATGGTCCAGGAACGGGTAGCGGCGTTGCACGACGAGGAGTATCCCCTGTGTAAGGCTGTCACGTCAGCCTACCTGGATGAACATTCGGGTCACGAAGCCACTTCTCCCGGCGCGGGGAGAAGTGGATCACCCGAAATCGGAATCGGAATCGGTGTCGCCGTCGGGCGCGGCGCCGGAGGCGTCGGCCGCCGCCCACTCCTGGCGGCGGGCCTCGGCCAGCACGATCGCGGCGGCGACGCCCACGTTGAACGAGCCGACCCGGCCGACCTGCGGGATGTAGATCACCTCGTCGGCGGCCTCCAGCACGGCGGGGGAGCAGCCGTGGTCCTCGCTGCCCAGCACCAGGCACACGTCGCGGCCGAGTCTCGCCCGGTGCAGCGGCACCGCGTCGCCGGTCAGCTCGACGGCGATCACCGTGTAGCCGTGGTCCTTGGCCTCGCGCACCGCCTCCAGCGCGGGGACGGGGTCGTGCCAGGTCACCAGCCGGTCGGTGCCGAGGGCGGTCTTCTGCACCTTGGGGTTGGTGGGCGGGATGGCGTTGCCGGCCAGCCACAGCTGGTCGGCGCCGAACGCGGCGGCGGTGCGGAAGATCGAGCCGACGTTGAACGGGCCCGTCACCGACTCCAGGATCAGCGACAGCCGGTTCTCGGTGCCCCGGCGCCAGGAGCGGTTGAGCCGCTTGACGTCGGTCGGGCGCAGCTGCCTGCGGGTGCCTGTGCTCATCGGGCGTTCATCGCTCCTCGTCGTCGCCTGGGGATGTGCGGCCGCCCCGGGCGACCCGCAGCACGCGGTAGGCCGACCGGGAGGCCGCGCGCGTCGCCTCCCAGCCCTGTTCGCCGAGCCACCGCTGCAGGGAGTCCGAGCCGAGGTGCTTCTGCACCACCAGGTAGGCCGTGCCGTCGGGGGTGAGCCGGTCGAGCCAGCGGGTGAGCATGGCGTGCAGCGCGGGCTTGCCGATGCGGATGGCCGGGTTGGACCAGATCGCCGAGAACCGCACGTGCCGCGGCACCTCGTCCACATGGGCCGCTCTTACTTTGTAAAGGCCCGCGCTGTGGGCGTTCCGCTCGCACAGCTCCAGCGCGCGCCGGTTGACGTCCACCGCCCACACCGTCGCCTCGGGCGCCCGGGAGGCCATGGTGAGGGCCACCGGCCCGTAGCCGCAGCCGAGGTCGAGCAGGTCGCCCTCCCGCGGCGGCGCGGGCACGCTCTCCAGCAGCACCCGGGTGCCCGGGTCGAGCCGGCCGGGCGAGAAGACGCCGCTGTCGGTGGCCAGGCGCAGGTGCAGGTCGGGCAGCACGACGTCGACCGTGCCCGGCCGGGCGGCCGCGCCGGGCCGCTCGTCGAAGTAATGTGCCCCCTTGGACGTCACGTGCAGAGACGTTACCAACCACACGGCGGTGCCCGTGATACGGCGGCGCTCCGCCGTCCCCGCCCGGAGCGCCGACGGCGATCGGCTACTCGCAGATCTTCTTGTCCGGGGCGCACAACTCGACCTCCGGATAGCGGGAGGAGGGTTCGTCCAGCAGCGGTTGGCGCCTGGCCTTCAGATGCAGGTCGAAGAAGGCCCGGACGTACGCGCGGGTGATCTCTATCGAGCGGGCCGCGGAAAGATCGCCCCGAAGGCCGACGCCCAGAGCGTCCGCCAGGAGCGGCACATCGGTGAACGACTGGTGCTCCGCGCCGGGCAGCACGAGCCAGCGCTTCCATCCCGTCAGGAGTCTCCAGTCGCGGTCCCATGAGCCGTCGCGGCCTCCGGGCCGGTGGCCGGCCGAGCCCATGAACAGGAACGGCCGCGACAGCCCGCGCTTGGGGATCGGGGCGTAGGTGGTGCCGTCCATGTCGATCCCGGCGCGTATCCGGGGGTCTTTCAGCATGGCGGCCACGGCGCCGGCCCCACCGATCGACTGGCCGGCCATCGCGATCTTGGACGGGTCGATCAGGGAGGAGCCGGCCCACTGCGCGCGCGACCCGGTCAACTGGTCGAGCACGAAGGACACATCGGCCGCCCGGACCCCGGCCGCCTTCGCGCCGAAGCCCGGATCGGAGTCGCGGTCGCAGGCGGCGCATTCGGCGATCCGCCCGTCCGGGAAGGTCGTCGCGTAGTTCTCGTAGGTGTGGTCGATGCCGGCCACCACGTACCCTCCGCCGGCCAGTTCCTCGGCGAGGGCTGTGAGCGTGCTACGGGGCATGGTGAATCCCGGGGAGAGCACCACCAGGGGCAGGCGGCCTTCGCGCGCCGCCGGTCCGGCGTCCGTGAAGGCGTTGGTCCGCGTCCTGCTCAGCAGGTCGTAGGGCGCACCGGTCACCCTCTTGCCCTTCAGGGTGAGCTCCGACTCCTCTGGACTCATGTACCGGGCCCGCCGCCCCTCCCGCGCCCGCGCCGGGTACCACAGGGTGACCATGAGCTCCCTGGCCTTCACTCCCGGCATCCACGGGTCCGGGCGGGAGGTGTCCTTGAGGTACAGGGCGGTGGTGCCGACCGGATGGGTGCCGGTGGGCGCGGGCAAGGTCGCGGGACCGGCGGGTTTCGCCGAGGGACGGGGGAGCGCGGCGGCGACGGATCTGGGAGGGGTGGGCGCGGAGCAGGCGGCCGCCAGGAGGAGCGCGAGCCCGGCCGCCATGGTGCGGGAGGTCATGACATCCGCCTTCGGATCCACCAGAAGCAGAAGCCCGTGACACCGAGGGTGAGCAGGGCGTAGACGCCGGTCTCGATCCACTGGAAGAGCCAGAAGCGGTCGAAGGGCTGGTAGGTGGCCTCTTGCCGGTAGCCCAGCCGGTTGATCTCGGCGAGGCACGGGTCCATGGCATGTCCTGCCCGCGCCGCCTGCTCTGTTCGCTCAGATGGCCCGCAGGGGCCTGATGTCAGGGACACCGGAACGGCGGCGCCGCCGGCGTCGGCGGCGGCGGGGCGCCCGGACGGATCGAGCAGGCGGCTGGACAGGACCCAGGCGCCCGGGTGGCCGGGTATCGCCGGATCCAGGGACACGCGCGCGGATTCGCCGCCGGGCGGCGAGCTGATCGCATCCACGTTCGAGGTATCGAGTTCGAAGCTCGAACGGACCGGAGGCAGGAGGTGGGGCCGCACCATCAGCGGCATGGCGATCTGGAGCGCGGTGAAGACGATCAGGGTGACGGCCATGGCGGACAGGGTGCGGCGGACGAGCATCCCCACCGTCACGCCGAGCACGAGGGCGAAGGCCGCATACCCCATGGGCACGATGCCCCGCGCGCCGAACACCAGGGGGTCCATCAGCGCGAAGCCGGCGGCGGCCGACTTGTCCAGAGGAGCGGACCACCAGGTCACGGCGAGACCGCACAGACCGGCGGCGGTCATGGCGGCCAGGCCGGTGAGCGCCAGCTTCACGGCCAGCCAGCGGGCGCGGGTGACGCTCTGGCTCCACACCATCAGGTGCGTGCCGCCCTCCAGCTCACGGGTGATCAGCGGCGCCCCCCAGAACAGCCCGAGCAGGCCCGGCAGGACCAGCACCGTGACGGTGACGGCCAGAAAGGGGATCTCGTATTCGTCGAAGAACCGGTCGAAGAAGCTCGCGCAGTCGCCGCTCAGGGTGCAGGCGGTGACCCCGGTGGAGTAGTCGGAGGCCAGTTCCGGACCGCTCAGAGCCAGGAAGGCGGTGAACGCGACGAGCACCGCGGACATCGTCACGGCCGCGCCGCGGAACTGGCGCCAGGTCAGCCAGGTCATCGCCGTGCCTCCAGGGCGGCCCGCCGTACGGCGGCGGGCTTGTCCATGTAAGCGAGGACGAGGTCTTCCAGGCTGAGCCGGCTGACCGTCCAGGCGGGATCGTGGATCGGGGCATCGGTGCGGACGACGATGGTGCTCTGCCGGTCGGTGTGGCGCATGGAGATGACATGCTGGTCCGCGGGCAGGCGATCGGGGTCGCGGCGGGGACCGGTGAGCCGGTGATGGGCGTCCAGGAGCCCGTCGACCTCTCCCGCCACCTTGACGTGCGAGTCGACGAGCACGATCAGGTAGTCGCACACCCGTTCCAGGTCGGAGACCAGGTGGGAGGAGAGCACCACGCTGCACTCCTGCTCGGCCACCGCCTCCATCAGGCCCTGCAGGAACTCGCGGCGGGCGAGCGGGTCGAGCGAGGCGACCGGCTCGTCCAGGATCAGCAGCTTGGGCCTTTTGGCCAGTCCCAGAGTGAGGGCGAGCTGGGCGCGCTGTCCGCCCGACAGCCTCCCCGCCCGGGCCGACAGATCGAGCCCGAGCCGTCCGACGCGTTCCCCGGCGAGAGCGGCGTCCCAGCCGGGGTTGAGCCGGGCTCCCAGTCGCAGATGGTCGGCGACGCTGAGTCCCGGGTAGACAGGGGTGTCCTGGGCGACGAACCCGATCTCGGCCAGTCGCGCCCGGTCACCCTCCGGAGGGCCGCCGAGCACGGTGATGCCGCCCGACGTCGGGGTCAGATGGCCGCCGGCCAGCTTCAGCAGCGTGGTCTTGCCGGCCCCGTTGGGGCCCACCAGCCCGACGACGTGTCCGGCCGGGATGTCGATGGTGCACTCTCGCAGCGCCCATCGCCTGCCGTACTTCTTGCCCAGGTCCTGGGCCTGCAGGACGGCGGTCATGCTATGTCCTGCCGAGCGGCGGTCCGGAAGGTGGTCATGAACAGGGCCTCGATGCTCTCGTCGTCGAGGCCGGCCAGGCGGGCCTTGGCCAGCCAGCGCCGCAGATCCTGACGCAGCGGGCCGTGCGCGGCCAGGGAGGCGTCGGTCAGCGTCTTGGTCACGAACGTCCCGACCCCGGGGCGGGCGGCCGCCAGGCCCTCGTGCTCCAGTTCCCGGTAGGCCTTGAGCACCGTGTTGGGGTTGATCGCCAGCCGTGCCACCACGTCCTTGACGGTCGGGAGCCGGTCGCCTTCCCGGAGCAGGCCCAGCCGCAGCGCCTGCCGTACCTGCTGGACCAGTTGCATGTACGGCGAGACGCCGGACCGGCCGTCCAGGTAGAACTCGATCACCAAAACTCCATTCATCTAGGTTCCTAGTACTATAGGAGCCTAGCTGTCAGAAGGCCATGAGAGATCGCGAAATCACCTGGTCCCCGCTACGCGGGCCGCCCACGCCCGTCGCGGCGCCGGCGTCGTCAGGGGAGGCGGGCGCCGAGGAGCATGGCGGCTCCGGCCACCAGCAGGCCGGCCAGGACGCCGGCCACGGTGAACCACTGGCCGACCTCCTGGTGCACGATGCGGTAGCCCAGCGAGCTGCCGATCTGGCTGTAGACCTCGCGCAGCTCGTCGCCCGACTCGGCGGTGTAGGCCCGCCCGCTGGTGCCGTCCGCCAGCGACTGCAGGGTGGTCTTGTTGACCGGCACCTGCACGTCGCGCCCGTCGATGCTCACCGTGCCGTCCGGCGTGCCGTAGGCGATGGTGGAGACCGGCACGTGCAGGCCCGACGCCGCCTGGATGGCCTCGTTGACCGAGCGGCCGGAGGTGTTGTCGCCGTCGGACAGCAGCACGATCGCCGAGGGCGGCGGGTCGGTCACCGCGCGCTGGTCGAACGAGCGCACCGAGTCCAGCGAGTTGAACACCGCCTCGCCGATCGCGGTGCCCGGACGGGTGGACAGGTTGCCGATGGCGGTGATCACCGCCAGGTGGTCGGTGGTCGGCGAGATGACCACCGCGGCCGAGCGGGCGAAGGAGACCAGGCCCACGTTGAACCGCTCGGGAAGGTCCTTGACGAACTGCTGGGCCGCCTGCTGGGCCGCGACCAGCCGGGTGGGAGAGACGTCGGCGGCCTCCATCGACAGCGAGATGTCCACCGCGATGATGATCGTCGCCCGGTCCCTGGGCACCCGCGTCGCGTCGGCCGGCCGGGCCGCGGCGGTGATCAGCAGGGCCATCATCAGCAGGAACAGCGCGGCGGGCACGTGGCGCCGCCACCCGGGCCGCTCGGGCGCGACCAGGCTGAGCAGCGCCAGGTTGGTGAAGCGCATCGCGTACCGGCGGCGGGCGAACTGGGTGTAGACGTAGGCCGCCACGATCAGCGCGAGCGCCGCGAACAGCCACAGCCATCCCGGAGACAGAAAGGTCACGCGCCCGCCCTCCTGGTGGGGTGCCGACCGGCCAGGTGGGCCGTGCGACGGTGCCTGAGGGTGTACTGGACGATGTCGTACACCCAGTCGCGGTCGGTGCGCAGCACCAGGTGGCCCACCCCGCACCGGCGCAGCGCCACCCGGTTGGCCTCCCGCTGCGCCGCCGCGGCCTCGGCGTAGGCGCGGCGGATCTTCGGGGTGAGGTGGATCTCCCGGGTGCGCCCGGTCTCGGGGTCGGTCAGGGCGACCAGGCCCACGTCGGGCAGCTCCAGCTCGCGCGGGTCGACCACCTCCACGGCCAGCACCTGGTGGCGGGCGGCCAGGCGGCGCATCGGCCGCTCCCAGTCGCGCTCGGTCGCCAGGTCGCCGTCCCTGCCGAGGTCCAGGAAGTCGGAGACGACCACCCGCAGGCCCCGCTTGCGCCGCGCCTTGCCCATCAGGTCGATGGCCTCGGCCAGGCGGGTGGGGCCGGAGACCGCGGCGCCGCGCGGGGCGTCGAGCAGCGTCTGCAGCAGCGCGTACATGGCCGGGCGGCCGGTGCGGGCCGGCAGGCGGTGCACCTCGTCACCGTGGATCACATAGGCGCCGAACCGGTCGCCGATGCGGCTGGTCAGAAAGCCGATGGCGCCCACCGTGGCGACGACCAGGTCGCGCTTCTCCATCGCGGCGGTGCCGAAGTCCATGCTCGGGGACAGGTCGGCCAGCACCCACGTCTCCAGCTCGCGGTCGGCGACCAGGTCGCGGACGTGCGGGACGGTCGTGCGGGCGGTGACCGACCAGTCCATGCGGCGCACGTCGTCCTCGCCGGGCACGTACACCCGGCTGTCGCCGGGCTCGCTGCCCGGGCCCGGCAGCAGCCCCTGGTGCTGCCCGTGCAGCAGGCCGTCCAGGCGGCGGACCACGGTCAGCTCCAGGCGCCGCAGGGCGTGCTCGGGGCCGGCCGCCCGCCCGGTGGCGGGGGCGTGCGCGCCGCTCATCGCTGCGCCTGATTCCACACGACGAGCGGAGGAGGCACGGCGGCCAGGATCTGGCGCACCACGTCCTCCGGCTCGACGCCGTCGGCCAGCGCGTCGAAGGTCAGCATCAGGCGGTGGCCCATGACGTCCACGGCGACGTCGCGCACGTCGTCGGGCAGCAGGTAGTCGCGTCCGCGCAGCAGCGCCAGCCCGCGCCCGGCCGCCACCAGGCCGAGCGTGGCCCGCGGGCTCACCCCGATCTCGACGGCCTCCTCCAGCTCGCGCAGCCCGTACTCGGCGGGGGAGCGGGTGGCCATGACCAGGCGGACGACGTAGTCGGCGACGAGCTGGTGCACCGACACCTGGTCGGCGAGCTTCTGCAGCGCCATCAGCCGCGCCGGGTCCAGCACCTGGGAGGGCAGCGGCGGGGAGACGCTCATGCGGTGCAAAATCTCCAGCTCCTCGCCGGCGGTCGGGTGGGCGACGCTCACCTTGAACAGGAACCGGTCGCGCTGCACCTCCGGCAGCGGGTAGACCCCCTCGGACTCGATGGGGTTCTGGGTGGCCAGCACGATGAACGGCCGCGGCAGCGGATGGGTGCGCCCCGCGAGGGTGACCTGCCGCTCGGCCATGACCTCAAGCAGCGCCGACTGCACCTTGGCCGGGGCCCGGTTGACCTCGTCGGCGAGCAGGAAGTTGACGAACACCGGGCCGAGCTCGATGTCGAAGCTCTCACTGGAGGGGTGGTACACCCGGGTGCCGACGATGTCGCTGGGCACCAGGTCGGGAGTGAACTGGATGCGGGCGAAGGTGCCGCCCACCACGGTCGCCAGGGTGGAGGCGGCCAGCGTCTTGGCCACGCCGGGCACGCCCTCCAGCAGGCAGTGACCGCGTGCCAGCAACGCCACCAGCAGCCGTTCGATCATGTGGTCCTGGCCGACGATCACCCGGCGGACCTCGGCGAGGGACTGCTGTAGGAGACGGAGGTCCGCGTCGGCGCCGTCGTCCGGCCCGGACCCGTCACTGCGCTCTTCGGCAACGGTCATGCGGCCATTCCATCAAACACGGCGCAAAGGTGCACGGCACCGTCGCGGTGAGCCGGGTGTCGTGGTGTGCTTTCATGGCTGCGTGGCCACTCCGCTCCAGTACGGTGACCCGCCCAGGCTGGGTCCCTACGTCGTGCAGGCGCGGCTGCAGTCGCTCGCCACCGGGTTCGTGTACCTGGCGCAGGACGCCGAGGGGCGCGCGGTCTCCATCGCGCTGCTGACTCGCGGCGCCGCGCTGGACGCGGCGGCCCGCGAGCGGTTCCTGGCGGCGGCCCGCCAGGCGGCGCCCGCGCGCGGTGGCGTGCGCGGGTGGATGGCGCGTGCCCGTGGCCGCGGGCCGGCCGGCGCGCCGCAGATCATCGCCATGGACGACGGCGCGGCGCCCTGGGTGGCGGTGCCGTACGCGTCCGGCGGGGTCGGCGCGGCGTGGTTCCTGCGGTCGGTGCTGGTCAGCGGCACGCTGATCGGGGAGACCCACGGGCCCGACTTCGTCCCCTACTGGCTCGGCGACCGCGCCCCGGCGGTCCCGGAGCCGCCGCCGCCCGCGCCGCCCCTGACCGAGACCCGCCGCGCGGTGCTGGCCGCACTGTCGGCCCTGGTGGTGCTGGTGGTGCTGACCGGGGCGATCGCGTGGCTGCTGCTGGGCCGCGACGACGACACCGCGCCGCCGTCCCGGCCGCTGCCGCCGACGATGTTCGTGCCGACGCCGCCGCCGCTGCCCTCGCCCGACGACACCCTCAAGCCGTCGCCCGTTCCCTCTCCGGGGGACAGCGGCACCGTCTCACCCGGCCCGAGCCTGCCCGGCGACGAGGGCGACCCCATCTGAGGGTCGTCAGGGACGAGGAGGACGGACGGCGGGGGCGGCCAGGGCGACGAAGAGGGCGAGCAGGGCGGGGATGGCCAGGGCGCGCGGCAGGTCCAGCAGTTCGGCGACGGCGCCGATCAGTACCGGCCCGGTCAGGAAGCCCAGGTATCCAAGGCTCGCCACCCGGGCGAGCGCCTGCCCGGCGCGGGCCGGGTCGCGGTTGCCGGCCGCGGAGAACACCTGCGGGACGATGCACGACAGACCGGCGCCGAAGCAGCCGAACCCGATCACCCCGGCCAGCGGGTCGCCGATCAGCAGCGCCGAGGCCAGGCCGACGCCGGCCAGCGTCCCGCAGCAGCGGACGAGCGCCACCGGGCCGAAGCGGGCCGCGAGGCGGTCGCCGGTCAGGCGGCCGGCGGTCATCGCGATCGAGAAGGCGGCGTAGGCGGCGGCGGCGAAGCCGGGTGAGCTGCCGAGGTGCTCGCGCAGGTAGACCGAGCCCCAGTCGGCCGAGGCGCCTTCGCCGACCATGCAGCAGAACCCGAGCAGGCCGAGCAGCAGCACCCCGCCGAGCCCTCCCCCGAGCCCGCGCCGACGTCCGGGGAGCGGCTCGGGGACGGCGTCGGCCGTCCGGTCCCGTCCGCCGCGCGTTCCGCCGGCCAGGCGGCGCGCGGTCAGGGCGGCGAGCGCGGCGAGCAGGACGCCGACGGCGGCGAAGGCGGGCAGGGGGCCCACGCCCGCGTGCGCCGACAGCCCGCCGAGCGCGGCGCCGAGGAAGCCCCCGATGCTGAACACGGCGTGGAAGGACGACATCAGCGGCCCTCCCCACGCCCGCTCGACCTCGACGGCGCGCGCGTTCATCGCCACGTCGAGCATGCCGTGGACGGCGCCGAACACGGCCAGCGAGGCGGCGAGCGAGACCAGGGAGGGCATGAGGGCGGGCAGAGGGAGGACGGCGGCCTGGGCGAAGGCCAGCGGCACGGTGACCCGGGCGCTGCCCAGCCGGTCGACCAGCCGCCCGACGAGCTGCATCCCGGCGAGCGCGCCCGCCGCGATGGCGAGCAGGGCGACGCTGAGCTGCCCGTCGCCGAGCGCCAGCGCCTCCTTGAGCGCGGGGATGCGGGAGGTCCACACGCCGATGGCCATCCCGGGGATCAGGAACGCGAGGCACACCGCGAGGCGGGCGCCGCGCAGGGCGGCGTCGCGGTGGAGCGTGAGCGTCATGCGGCGACGCGCACGGTGACGCCGGCGGCGGCGAACGCCTCCCGCTGGTCGCGGGGGATGCCCTCGTCGGTGACCAGCACGTCGACCGCGGCGGGCGGGCAGACGGCGGCGAAGGCCGTCTGGCGGAACTTCGCCGAGTCGGCGGCGACGACCACCCGGCGGGCGGAGGCGATGGCGGCCTGTTTGACCGCGACGTCGTCCAGCGCGTGCGCGGTGACCCCGTGCTCGGCCGACAGTCCGCAGCAGCCGATGACGGCGGTGTCGAAGCGCAGGGAGGCGATGGTGTTCACGGTCAGGGGGCCGCCGATGTTGAGCTCGCCGTGCCGCACCTCGCCGCCGGGCAGGACCAGCCGTATGCGGGGGGCGTCGCTGAGAGCCTGGATGCCCTGCACCGACAGCGGGAGGACGGTGAGCCGGCGGTCGCGGATCTCCCGGGCGACCGCCAGTGCGGTGGTGCCGCCGTCCAGCACGACCGCCTCTCCGTCGGCGAGCAGGCCGGCGACCTCGGCGGCGATGCGGAGCTTGGCCTCCGGCGCCTCGTGCTCGCGCACGCCGAACGGCGGCTCCTCGCCGCGCAGCAGCAGGCTCTGGGCCCCGCCGCGCACCCGGCGGACCACGCCCTGCTGGGCGAGCTCGTCCAGGTCGCGCCGGATGGTCATCTCCGAGACTCCGTGCCGGGCCGCGAGTTCGGCGACCGACACGCTGTCCGCGGTCATCAGGGCGTCCATGATCGCCCGCAATCGATCCATGTGTTCATATGAACATCTTTGGTGTTTGTTTGGCAAATCGTGGAGACTGGGGGCGTGCGCGCGAGCCGGTTGATCTCCCTGTTGCTGGTCCTGCAGGCGCGCGGCCGGATGACGGCCGCCGAGCTGTCGGAGGAGCTCGAGGTGTCCGTGCGCACCGTCTACCGCGACGTGGAGGCGCTGTCGTCCGCGGGCGTCCCCGTCTACGCCGATCGGGGCCCGGCGGGCGGCTACCGGTTGCTGGACGGCTACCGCACCCGGCTCAACGGCCTGACCGCCGAGGAGGCGTCCTCGCTGTTCCTGGCCGGGCTGCCCGGCCCGGCCGCCGAGCTCGGCCTGGCCGAGGTGGCCGCCGCCGCCGAGCTCAAGCTGCTGGCCGCCCTGCCGCCCGAGCCGCGTTCCCAGGCCTCACGCATGCGCGAGCGGTTCCTGCTGGACGTCCCCGGCTGGTACCGCGACGCCGACGACGCCCCCCACCTGGGGCAGGTCGCCGACGCGGTGTGGGAGGGGCGCAGGCTGCGCATGGTCTACCGCCGCTGGGGGCCCGCCGAGGTGGTGCGGGAGGTCCGCCCGTACGGTCTGGTCCTCAAGGGCGGATCCTGGTACATGGTCGCGGCGCCGGAGGAGTCGGCCGCGCGCACCTACCGCGTCTCGCGCATCGTGTCGCTGGAGGTGCTGCCCGAGCGCTTCGCCCGCCCGGAGGGCTTCGACCTCGGGGAGTTCTGGCAGACCTACACGGCCGAGTTCCGCGAGCGCATGTACACCGCCGAGGCCACCGTGCGGCTGGCGCCGGGGATGGAGGGTCTGCTGAGCCACACCCTCGGCGCGCGCCCGGTCGACGCCGCGCTGGCCGAGGCCGGGCCGCCGGGCGAGGACGGCTGGACGGTGCTGCGGCTGCCGGTCGAGTCGGTGAGGCACGCCTGCTGGCAGCTGCTGCGCCTGGGCGCGAACCTGGAGGTCCTCGGGCCGCCGGAGCTGCGCGAGATGATGGCCGGCACCGTGACGCGCCTGGCCGCCATGTACGGCGACACGGCGGGCCGCGACGACCCCGGCGGGGTCATCCGGTCGGCGCCACGCTGAGGGTGACCTCGTAGGAGGGGAAGGCCGGCCGAGGGACGGACTTGGGGGAGACGACCACCACCGGGCAGGGGGCGCTCATGATCAGCGCCGCGAGCACGGGCGTCGCGGCGACCGGCGTGCCGGGCTCGGGATTGCGGATGCCCAGCACCAGCATCTCGGCGCCCTCACAGTGTGTGAGCAGCACCTGCGCGGGCGGCCCGTGCGCCACGATGGGCGTGAGGGAGGGCGCGACCTGGGCGACGACACGGCGGGTCTGCTCCCTGGCGGCGGCGTACTCCTCGTCGTGGGAGCGCCAGGTGCCCATGGGCGCGTACGACGCGCGGTGCTGCCCCGACCACTGCCAGGCGTGCACCGGCTGGATCACCGCGTCCCGGAGCCGGGCCTCGCCGAGCGCCCAGCGCAGGGCGGCCGTCGCCGCGGGGGAGTGGCTCACGCCCACGACGATGCGTGGTCGACTCGTGTTGTGCGTCACGGGGACCTCCTCCCCATCGATCATCGCGTGAGACAGGTGACGAGCCGCCAAAGCTCGGGAAAAATGCTCACTAAATGTCACAATACACACACAATTCATCACTCTGGGTGTGGCATTGCTCACCCCCTCCACGGCGACCGCCGATCGGGAGCGCCGACGCGCAGGTGATCGCGAACCGGTCGTCGTGGCCGATGTGATCTACTTTGTAAAGGCGTCGGCTCTGGACACTTCAGGCTTCATCAGGCGATGCGCGCCAGGACCCCGCTCGCCGAGGGCGTCCTGCGGATTGGCCAGGGCGCAGATGTCGATGGACAGGCAGCCGCAGCCGATGCAATCGGCGAGGCGGTCGCGCAGTCGCTCCAGTTGCTCGATGCGCGCGTTGAGGTCCTCGCGCCAGCACTGGGACACCCGGGCCCAGTCGGCGCGGGTGGGCGTGCGCCCCTCGGGCAGCAGCGCGAGCACGTCCCTGATCGTGGCCAGCGGGATGCCGACGCGCTGAGACGCCCGGATGAAGGCCACCCGGCGCAGGGTGTCGCGGGTGTAGCGCCGCTGGTTGCCGGCCGTCCGCCCGCTGTGGATCAGGCCCTGCCGCTCGTAGAACCGCAGGGCCGAGGCGGGCACGCCGCTGCGCTCGGACAGTTCGCCGACCGTCAGTTGCGCGGCCCGCCAGGAGACTCGTGTCATGCCGCCAAGGCTAGCCGGACCTGAACAATAGTTCAGGTCCGGCCGGGGCGGTCAGCCGTCGATGCGGTGCGTGGTCCAGAACGAGGACAGGTTCACCGAGGTCGCGGCCTGGGCGGCGGCCTTGAAGTCGGCGGTGGTGGAGACGCCGAGCCAGTGGGAGGCGGCGTAGTTCTTCAGCAGGTTCTGCATCGCGGTCGTGCCGATGGCGCGGCGCAGGTCGTGCAGCGCGCACTTGCCGTAGGTGTAGACGACCGTGCCGTACCGGCCGGAATGGGCGTCCCAGTAGGCCATCGGGTTGCTGATCTTCTCGGCGGAGGACTGCCAGGAGACGCTGTTCCAGCAGTTGGTGCCCGAGATGCCGTTGTACAGGTCGGTCGCGTAGTCGGCGAAGGACTCGTCCAGCCACGGGCTGTTGTACTCGTCGTCGCCGACGATGCCGTACCACCACTGGTGGGCCAGCTCATGCGCCAGCGCCGTGGAACTGATCACGTCCAGGACGAAGCCGGGATACTCCATGCCGCCGAACCAGAAGTTGTTGTCCAGCACCGCGTCGACCTCGCCGTAGGGGAAGGCGCCGAAACGCCCCGCGTGCGCCACCAGCGCGTTCTTGGCGGTCGTCATCATGGACGCGGCGCTGCTGGAGCTGATCGAGCTCACCCGGTAGACGTTCACCGTGACGCCGGTGGTGGTCGTGCTCGTCGTCTTGACGAACGGCCCCGCCGCCCAGGCGAACTCGCGCACCTTGCTCGCCGTGGCCGTGGTCACCGTCCGGCCGGAGGCGCCGGGCGTGTCCACCGAAGTGCCGGTGGCGGGCACCAGCAGCGACGTCGGATGGTCGAGGGTGACGGTGTAGTCGCTGATCAGCTGGTAGAACGCCTCGCCGTTGTTGGTGTAGGGGTCCAGGTGCCAGCCGTTGCCGTCCCGGACGGCCAGCACCGGCAGGGCGTTGCCGATGAAGTTGTAGGACCCGTCACGGCCGAACCGGTCGGCGCCGCTCGGCACCACGATGCTCAGGTCGAATCCGATCGAGGTGCTCTGGCCCTGGTTCAGCGGTGACGGCAGCGTGATCTTCAGAGCGGTGCAGTTCACCGACAGCGGCGCGGGCGTGCCCCCCGTCACGTTGGTCACCGTGATCGGGGTGGAGGGGCAGCTGCCGTGGTAGTTGTCCCACAGTCGCAGGTAGACCTCGGTGAGCGGGTCGGCGGACGGGTTGCCGAAGCTGACGCTCTGATGGCCGGTCCAGGTGCTGCCCGAGGCGTTACTGGCCAGCGTGACCGTGTAGACGGCGGTGGCGGGCGTGCGGGTCGCGTCCGCCGCCAGCGCGGCCGGCGGGACGCCGCCGAGCAGCAGCAGTGCCGCCGCAGCGGCGGAGAAGAGCATTCGTCGGAGCATGAGGACGGTTCTCCCTTCCGAACACCGGAAACCCCCGCCCCGCCGACGTAACGTAACTTCTCTCCCGGGACCGGTCAACGATCCCCTTACTCCCGGCATGGAGGATGTGCAGGCCGGCGCCGCTCGGCGGCGGCGCCGGTGCGGGCGCGCGGTCATGGCCCCGGTCAAGATGCCCGGCCGGAAGAGGGCGGTGCGGGTGCCCCGGTCAGGACGCGGACAGGGCGGCGCGGGCCTCGTCGGCGGTGGGGTAGGTCGAGAAGGCGTCGGCCACCCCGGTCAGGCGGAAGGTGCGCTGGACGCGCGCGTTCAGGCCGGCGAGCGCGACGCTCCCCTCGCGGGCGGCCAGCGCGCGGCGGGCGCCCAGGAACACGCTGATGCCGGTGGAGTCGCAGAAGGCCAGGCCGGTGACGTCGATGATCAGGTGCCGGCACTGGTCGGCGTAGGCCTTGTCGAGCGCCTTCTGCAGGTGCGGGACGCTGCCGTGGTCCAGTTCCCCCGTCAGGACCAGCGTGCGCACCGGGGAGGAGTGGCCGTCGGCGGAGCCGCCTTCGACCTGCACGGTGAAGTTCATGGGCGACCTATTCACGGAGCGAGCATTGGATCGGCGGGGACGGCGGACAGGGCCGCGGGCGGGTGACCGGGTGCGCGCACCGGGACCGGCCCGCATGGCGACTAGCTGATGCTCCACATCGGTGACGATATGCGAAGCGGCCACGCCTGCCCACAGATAGAGCCATGCTTGATCGGTAAGTGAGGGGACCCGGTCGGGGTCAGGCCTTCGGCAGGCCGTTGATCTCCTGGCGCAGCAGCACCGCCGACCCCTGGGCGTCCCTGGTGATGCGCACCTCGTCGCACAGCTGTTGCATGAGCCAAAGGCCCCGGCCGCGCAGCGTGGTCACCCCGGGGTCGCCGGCGGTGGCGTGCGCGGGCACGAGCTGCCCGAGACGGTCGTGCACCTCGACGGTGACGGAGCGCTCGTCGTGCCAGGCCTGGACATGCCCCTCGCCGTGGGCGTGGTCGAGCACGTTGGCGGCGGCCTCGTTCACCGCCAGCACCAGGTCTTGCAGGCGCACGCCGGAAAGACCCGCCAGAGCGGCGTACCCGCGCACCTGCCCCCGCAAGGCGCTGAGATCATCGGTGATCGGCCACTGCGCGGACGCATGCCCCCTGCGATCCACCGGCACCCTCCTGCCACGCCGCCAGTCGTCCACCTGTCAGAACTCCGCCACGGGCTTGACCATAACGCCTGGACGTCCTGGGTCACGCACCGGCCACTCTCCCACCCCCGGCGGCGCGGCGTCCGCACAACCGTACGGTAAGGACGAATCGGCGCGCCGCATCCCGGGGCCGGAGAATTCACCTGTTACCCCGTGAGCCCGGCGATAACAGAGATACGGCACTCCATGCGTTCCGGTCGAGGTAAGTGCAGGGACGAACCACGCGGCCGGCGCGGGTCCACGAGAATGAAGCGGTCGTGATCGAGGGAAGGGCGGGATGCCGTGCGCGTCGGGATCCTCGGGCCGCTCCGGGTCCAGGACGCGGGCGGGAACCCGGTCGAGGTCGCGGGCGCGCGGCTGCGGGCACTGCTCGTACGGCTCGCCCTCGACCCCGGGCGGGTCGTCACCGTCGAGCGTCTGGTCGACGACCTGTGGCCGGGCGAGCCGCCCGCCAACCCGGCGGCGGCGCTGCAGTCCCTTGTGGCGCGCCTTCGCCGTGAGCTCGGCGGACGGGAGGCGGTCGCCTCCCACCCGTCGGGGTATCGGCTGGGCGCGGAGGGGCCGGCCGTGGACGCGTGGGTCTTCGACGCGCGGGCCGCCCGGGGCGCGGCCCTGCTGCGCGCCGGCGACCCGTCCGGCGCGGGCGGGCCGCTGCGCGAGGCGCTGGAGCTGTGGCGCGGGCCCGCGCTGGTGGACGCCTCCCGGTTCCCCTTCGCCGCCGCGCCCGCCGCGCGGCTGGAGGAGCTGCGGCTGGCCACGCTCGAGGCCCGCATCGACGCCGACCTGGCGTGCGCGGTTCCCGGGCTGGTCGCCGAGCTGGAGGAGCTGGCGGCCGCGCATCCCACCAGGGAGCCGTTCCAGGCCCGGCTCATGCGGGCGCTGTGCGCCGACGGCCGGCGGGCGGACGCGCTGGAGGTGTACGAGCGCGTGCGCGCGGCGCTGGCGGACGGGCTCGGCGTGGACCCGGGCGCCGAACTCCGCGCCGCCCACCTGCACGCCCTCCGCGCCGACGCCTCCCCGGCCGTCCAGGGCACGGCGGCCGGGGGCAACCTGCCCGCGCCGCTGACCCGCCTGGTGGGAAGGCACGACGACCTGGCCAGGGTCGGCCGCCTGCTGGGGGAGTCGCGCCTGGTCACCGTGACCGGGCCGGGAGGTGCGGGCAAGACCCGGCTGGCCCTGGAGGCGGCGCGACGCGAACGGGCGCCGGACGGGGTATGGCTGGTCGAACTGGCCCACGTGACCCGTCCGTCCGGCGTCCTGGGCCACCTGACCCCTCCGTCCGGCGTCGCGGCGGCCGTCCACGCGGCCCTGGCCGGCACCGGCCTGCTCGCCGGCCTCGGCGGCGCCCCGGGAGCCGGGCCGGCCGAGCGGCTGTGCGCGTCGCTGGCCGGGCGTCGTGCCCTGCTGATGCTGGACAACTGCGAGCACGTGGTGGAGGAGGCCGCCGAGCTGGTCCAGCGCGTGCTCGCCGCCGCGCCGGGCGTGCGGGTGCTGGCCACCGGCAGGGAACCGCTCGGCGTCACCGGTGAGGCCCTGCATCCCCTGCCGCCGCTCGCGGTGCCCGGCGAGGACGTCACGCCGCTGTCGGCGCCGTCGTTCGCCGCGGTCGCGCTGTTCGCCGAGCGCGCCGCGGCCGTCCGCCCGGGTTTCGCCGTCGACGAGGGCAACCTCGCCGACGTCGTACGGCTGTGCCGGGAGCTGGACGGCATGCCGCTGGCGATCGAGCTGGCCGCCGCCCGGCTGCGCTCCCTGACCCTCACCCAGCTCGCCGGCATGATCGGCGACCGCCTGGAGGTGCTGGGACGCGGCAGCCGCGCGGTGGAGCGGCGGCACCGCACGTTGCGGGCGACGATCGACTGGAGCTGGGAGCTGCTCACCGAGCCCGAGCGGGCGGCGTTGCGCCGCCTGTCGGTGTTCGCGGGCGGCGGGGCGTCGGCCGAGGCCGCGGCGCGCGTGTGCGGAGCCGGCCTGGACGTGCTGACGTCGCTGGTCGACCGGTCTCTGCTGGTCCAGGCCGCCGATGACCCCCGGCCGGGCCCGCCCCTCGCCGGGGACGGCGGCGAGGGGCGCTACCGCCTGCTGGAGACGGTGCGCCACTACGCGTCCGAGAAACTCGCCCAGACCCCGGAGACACCGGAGACCCCGGACGGCATCGAGAGCACCCGGTGCACGGACGGCACCGGGGTGGGGGCGGAGGAACGGCGGGTGCGGGCGGCGCACGCCGCGTACTTCCTCGAGCTGGCCGAGCGCTGCGAGCCGTCGCTGCGCGGCCCGGAGCAGGCCGCCGCGCTGCGCCTGCTGGACGGCCATCAGGGCGACCTTGACGCGGCCCTCGGCCACGCGATCGAGTGCGGGTGGGCCGAGACGGCGGTCCGGCTGTACACGGCGCGGCTGTGGTCGTGGGTGATGCGGGGCAGGCGGCGGGAGGCGGCCGACTGGGCGGCGGCGGTGGCCCGCGCCACCGGCGACGCGCCACCGCCCGGGCTGGCCGCCGAGCACGCGATGTGCCTGCTCCTGGCCGGGTCCGGGGACACCGGCGGCGAAGGCGACGGCGCGGGCGTCGCCGGGATGCGGCCCGGCGAGCTGCTGGACCGCATGTACCGGTCGGACCGGCCGGCGGTGCTCGGCTCGTGGGCGATCGTGGGCGCGTACGCGGGCGGCGTCGCCGACATCCGGCGCCGCGCCGCCGCCGCGGTCGAGCACTTCGGCCGCCACCCGGACGCGTGGGCGCGGGCCACGACGCTGCTCATCGAGGGCATTGTGGAGTTCGAGTTCGTGCCCGGCGGCGCGCCACGCGCCGAGGTGCTGGTGCGCTCGGCCTCGCGGGCCTTCCACGGGCTCGGCGAGCGCTGGGGGATGGCGCTGGCGCTGTTCTGGCTGTCGCTGGTTGCGGAGAACCGGGGCGAGCCGGCGGAGGCGCTGGCCCTGCTGGAGGAGTCGGCGGCGCGGGCGGCGGAGATCGGCGGCGTCGACGCGCTGCCCGGCCCGGCGATGCTGCCGGTGCGGCTGGGCCAGTTACGGGCCCGCACCGGCGACCTCGCGGGCGCGGAGGCGGTGCTTCAGCAGGCGCGGGTGGCGGCCGAGCGGGCGGGGGACGCGCTGGCGCAGGCCCGCACCTGGCACGCCCTGGGCGAGAGGGCGCGCCGCGCGGGAGACCACGCGGGGGCGCGCACGCGCCTGCGCCGGGCGATGGACCTGCTGCCGGCCGAGCGGTCCGCCGGCGGCACGGGGTCGCGGCCGCCGATGATCCCGGCGCAGCTGGTGGCGTTCGTGTGGCTGGAGGCGTCCCGGGTGGAGACCCTGGCGGGCGACCTCGCCGCCGGCGGGCGGCGTCTGCGGGAGGCTCTGGAGGCGGTGGCGGCGACCCCGGACGACACCGCGCGCGCCACCGTCCTGGAGGGGGCGGCCGAGTGGCTCGTGGAGGCGGGCGAGCCCGGACGGGCCGCCGCCGCGCTGGCGGCGGCGTCCCGGCTGCGGGGCGTGCCCGACAGCGCCGACCGCGAGGTGGCCGCGCTGGTCGCCCGATGCCGGGGGGCGCTGGGGGAGGCCGCTTTCGCCGCGGCATGGCGCGCGGGCGCCTCCTCACCCGCCCCGGACGCCGCGGCCCTGCTGTCCGGACTCTGAGGGCCCGCCGTGGCGAGCCGCGGAGTACCGCTCCGCCGCCCGCGACCCCGCCTCACCTCTGCGAGCACGTGCCCGTCTCACCCTGTCGGTGGCGGGAGTCCTCTCATGACCCCTGCGGACGGCGTCCGGCGGCGAGGAGCCCTCTGAGCTGGGCCGGAACGGCGTTGTCTCCGCCGGGGAGCCGGGGCGATGTCCTGACACGTGCACGGTTCGCCCTGGGTTACTGCTTCAATGATCGATGGCCGGCGGCTGAGGACGCCGGCTTTTCACGGCTGCGATGGGCGGGGGCAACGATGCGGAGACTGCGAGAGCGTCTGCGGTACTGGTTCGACGGCACGATGGATCGCGGCACGCCGGCTCTGATCGGCTGGCTGGCGCTGGCGTCCGTCGTGCTCATCGTGCTGGTCACGGCAGCGGTGGTCGCCTTCACCGATACCGAGGAGAACGGCGGCTGGGGAACCGTCGGGTGGATGAGCCTGATGCGCGCCATCGACCCCGGCACCATGGGCGGCGACAGCGGGAGCCCGGTGTTCCTGGCGCTGATGCTGACCATCACCATCGGGGGCATCTTCATCGTCAGCTCGCTCATCGGTGTGCTGACCACCGGTCTGGAGAACCGGATCAGCGAGCTGCGCAAGGGCCGGTCCCGGCTGATCGAGAGCGGTCACACGATCGTGCTCGGCTGGTCGGAGCAGGTGTTCACCGTGATCGAGGAGCTGGTCAAGGCCAACGAGGGGCAACGGCGGTCCTGTGTGGTGATCCTGGCGGACCGCGACAAGGTCGACATGGACGACCAGATCCGCGCCCGGGTGGGGGAGACCGGCCGCACCAGGGTCATCTGCCGTTCGGGAAGCCCGCTCAAGCGGGTGGACCTGGAGCTCGTCAGCCCGGACACCGCCAAAGCGATCATGGTGCTGCCCTCACCGGACAAGGACGCCGACGTCGATGTGATCAAGGCGTTGTTGCTGCTGAACAACCGCGCCTGGCGGGGCGTGCGGCCGCACGTGGTCGCCGCCGTGCAGGAGTCGGAGAACCTCGCCGCCGCGCGCCTCGCCGGAGGCGAGTCGGCCATCGTGATCGACGCCGACGACATCACCGTGCGGCTGGTGGCCCAGTCGCACCGCCAGTCGGGGCTGTCCACGGTCTGCACCGACCTGCTGGACTTCGACGGCAACGAGCTCTACATCCGCCCCGAGCCCGCGCTCACCGGCCGCACCTACGGCGAGGCGCTCAGCGCCTACGACCTCGGCATCCCGGTCGGGCTGCGCAGGATGGACGGGCGGGTCCTGCTCAACCCCGCGCAGGAGACCGTGATCGACGCCAGGGACCAGGTGATCGTCCTGGCCGAGGACGACCTGCTCATCCAGCTCGCCGGCTCCGCTCCCGCGATCGTCCCGGAGGCCGTCGCGGCGGCCCCCGACCGGGCGCAGACGCCCGACCGCACCCTGCTCATCGGGTGGAACTCGCGCGCTCTGAAGCTGATCGACCTGCTGGACCGCCTGGTCGAGCCGGCGTCGGTGGTGGACATCGCCGCCCCTGGCCGGCCGGTGGACGTCCTTGAGACCGGGCGGGAGAACCTGACCGTCGGCTACAAGTACTGCCGGCCGACGAGCCGGCGGTCGCTGGAGAACCTCGACCTCGGCGGTTACCGGCACCTGGTCGTGCTGGCCGACGACGAGGTCGACCCCGAGCACGCCGACGACCGGACGCTGGTGACGCTGCTGCACCTGCGCGACATCAAGGTGAGCCTCGGAGACCCTTACACCATCGTGACCGAGATCAACGACGACGCGAACCGGGAGATCTTCCAGGTCACCAAGGCCGACGACTTCATCATCAGCACCAAGCTCATCAGCCTGCTGCTGACCCAGCTCGCGGAGAACCGGCATCTGCACCGCGTGTTCTCCCAGCTCTTCGACCCCACCGGCCCGGAGATCCATTTGCTGCCCGCCTCGGACTACCTCGTCCCTGGAGTGGAGGCGAACTTCGCGACCGTCGTGGAGGTGGCCAAGCGGCGAGGGCAGACCGCCATCGGCTACCGGGTCAAGCGGCACAGCGACCACACCCCCTCCTTCGGGGTGACGCTCAACCCGCCGAAGACCGCGCCGCTGACCTTCGGCGCCGACGACAACGTCATCGTCCTGGCCGAGAACCTCTGACCCTCCCGGAGGCCGCGCGCCGAGCAGGGCGCCGTCCTCGGCGGGACCGTCGCGTCAGATGGTCACCGTCGGCGGCCGGCCCGGCGCGGGGCGGTCCCTCCCCAGCCTCTCGGCCACCTCCGACAGGGCCCCGGTCCGCCCGAGGTGGCCGCCGGCCGCCTCGAGGTCCTCGCGGAGCCGCTTGCGGCAGTTGATCACGTAGATCAGCCACAACGCCGCCACGGTGACCTGCGCCGGCGGCAGCAGGTACCCCGCCGGCGCGCTGGCCAGCATGGCCAGCGGCGCGCCCCTGACGATCTGTTCGTTGAACCTGCGCTGGGCGTCGCCGGCTGCGAGCGCGGCGGTGCTCATCTCCCCGACGGCCTCCGAGAGCGTCCTGGTGGGCGCGACGACGTCGGAGAGCATGAGGCTTCTGAAGGCGTCGCCGGCCTCGCCGCGCAGATGCTCGTGCGAGGCTCGCACGGCCCCGTGGACGCCGTCGGCATGCTCGGTCACGTCCGTCCCGAGCCGGGCCGCCGCCAGTCCCCGCTGCTCCCAGGTCTCGGGGTCGCGGGCGTTCGCTATCACGATCAGCGTCGCGGCCATGGTGAGCAGTGCGCTTCCGCCGCCGCCCGCCGCGGGCATCGCCGGGTTCCTGCCCAGCCGGGCGGCTCTCCTGGCGCCCGCCACCGATGCGAGGATCGCGGACGCCTGGACGCCGAGCCCGCCGAGCACGGCGCCGGGCCGGCCGGTGGAGTGCTCGCCGGTGGCCGCCACCATCCCCGTGGTCGCCTCCTCGGCCTGGCCGTAGCGAAGGCCGGCGGTCCGCATGTCAGCGCCGGCTTGCCCGTGGCCGTCGCGCAGCAGTGCGGCCGTCGTGACGGCCTCAGAGGCATGCCGGTCGAACCTCGTGCGGAAGTCGCCGGCGGCTTCGGGGTAGTCCGCCGGCCGAGGCGTCAGCTCGGAGAGAACGCCGGGGAAGGCGTCCACGTTTGGCTGCCGCGCCGAGTGTCCCCGTACGAGGTCACGTAGTCCGCCGTGATCGACGAAGAATCCGTCCACTGCCGACCTTCCGAGGGGTGCGCCGGGTCCGATGATCTCCAGGCGCGATCATCTCAGACGACCTCGCCGTACGCAGCCGCTCGGCTCTGCGCCGCCTCTTCGTTCACCGAACGGTCGGCGGCCGGTAACCGCCGTCGCCTCGCGGGCCGGACGGTGACCGCCGTCCGGCCGGGGAGCCGGGCCCGGCGGACGCGGCGTCCGGGTCGTCACCCGCCCGCGGTCACGGCCTTCAGTTCGTCGAAGGACTCCCGGATGAGCTCGGACAGGCCGGGCTGCCCGGGGGCGTCGCCGACCCAGCGCTCGAACGCGACCTTGAAGACGGCGAGGCCGACCTCGGCGGCCAGGCTCGCCGCCGGATCGGTGACGCCGCGCCGGCGCAACGTGCCGGCGAGCGCCGCGGACAACGTCGCGAGCTTGATCAGCTCGCGTTCCTGCAGCTCGGGGTTCGCGGCGATGATCGACCGGCGCCGCCGGGCGCTCTCGCGGCGCTCCCCGAACAGCTCGCCCACGGCTTCGACGGCGCGTGCCACCATCTCGATCGGGGCCGCCGCGTCGGGCGCGTCCTCGACGGCGGCCACCAGGTGCTCGCGCAGCGGGCCCGAGCCCCAGAACAGCACCTCGCGCTTGTCGGCGAAGTGCCGGAAGAACGTGCGCTCGGTCAGCCCGGCCCGTCCGGCGATCTCTGCCACCGTGGTCTGCTCGTACCCGCGCTCGATGTAGAGCTCCAGCGCCGCCTGCTCCAGCCGGCCGCGCGCGTTCGGCTCCCATCGTCCCATGCCGGAATCCTACCTTGATGACAGTGGCTGACATCAGTGCTACGTTGATGACAGTCACTGACATCGATCTGGGGCCTGGATGCCCCGGACGATCGACCCTTTGGAGTACTTCTCATGCGCGTATTCGTCACCGGCGCCTCCGGATGGATCGGTTCCGCCGTCGTCCCCGAACTGGTCGGCGCGGGTCATCAGGTCGTCGGGCTGGCGCGCTCGGACGCCTCCGCCGCCGCGCTCACCGCGGCCGGCGCACAGTTGCGTCGCGGCACCATCGACGATCTCGACGGCCTGCGCGACGCGGCCGCCGCCTCCGACGGGGTGATCCACCTGGCGTTCAAGCACGACATCGCCTTCTCCGGTCGCTTCGCGGAGGCCACGGAGGCCGATCGGCGCGCCGTCGAGACCTTCGGGGAGGCGCTCGCGGGCTCTGGTCGGCCGCTGGTCATCGCCTCCGGGATCGTCGGACTCGCCCCCGGGCGGGTGGCCACCGAGCAGGACGGGCTCGAGTCCGGCCCGGACGTGGCCCACGCGGGCGGCGGGCCGCGGGATCGGCAGGCGACCGCCCGGATGACGCTGTCCCTGGCCTCACGCGGCGTCCGCTCGTCGGTCGTGCGGCTCCCCCCGACGGTGCACGGGGATGGGGACCCCGGCTTCATGGCGGTCCTGGTCGGCATCGCCCGCGGCAAGGGCGTCTCCGGCCACATCGGCGAGGGGGCCGATCGCTGGCCCGCCGCGCACCGGCTCGACGCCGCCCACCTGTTCCGCCTGGCGCTGGAGCAGGCGCCGGCGGGATCGGTCCTGCACGCGGTCGCCGACGAGGGCGTGCCCATCCGCGACGTCGCCGAGGTGATCGGCCGGCATCTCGGCCTGCCGGTGGCCGCCGTCGCTCCCGAGGACGCGGGCGCGCACTTCGGCTGGCTGGCGGGCTTCCTCGCCGCCGACAGCCCGGCCTCCAGCGCACTGACCCGCGAGCTGCTGGGGTGGCGGCCGACCCAGCCGGGACTCATCGACGACCTGGACAAAGGCCACTACTTCCACAACGCTTCCACGCAGGCGGGCGCGTCCTAGGGGGCAGCCGTCCTAGGACGCGGCCGTCCGGCGCGTCACCAGGGCCTCGACGCCGTCCAGGACCCGCTGGAGGCCGAACTCGAACGCCTGCTGCGGAGCGGAGGCGGCGCCGTACTCCTCCCCGGCGGCCGCGCCCACCCGCGCCGACAGCGGGTAGCGGGACGGGTCCATCACCTTGGCCAGGTAGGGGGCGTGGGCCCACCACCACTGCTCGTCCGACACGCCGGTGCGCTGTGCGACCTGGGCGGCGTCGACCGCGCCGCGCGCGGCGCCGTGCACGAACCCCGCGACCAGGGTGACGACGGAGTCCATCTCCAGGTCGGTCAGTCCGATGCCCTCGACGGCGGCCAGCTCATACTCGTAGGCGCCGGCCACGTTGGGACCGAGCGGCGGCCGGCTGGTGGCGACGTACAGCATCCACGGGTGGCGCTGGTAGAGCGCCCACTTCTCCCGGGCCACGAACTCCAGCCTGCCGCGCCACCCCCCGGGCACCTCGGCCGGCCGGGCGGGCTCGCCGCACACCGTGTCGAGCATGAGGTCGAGCAGCTCGGCCTTGCCCGGCACGTAGGTGTACAGCGACATGGTGCCCACGCCGAGGCGCTGGGCGACGCGCCGCATGGACAGCGCCGCCAGGCCGTCGGCGTCGGTGAGCTCGACGGCGGCGCGGACGACGCGGTCGACGCTGAGGTCGGGCCCGCCCTTGCGCCCGGACTTCTCGCGGGTGCGCCACAGCAGGGCGAGGCTGCGCGCGGGGTCGCCCCCGCCGGTGTACTCCGTGGTCATCGTGGTCCCGATCCTACGGCCGCGGCCCGGGACCACACCGGACCCGCACCCCCGCCGCCCCGGGCGAACGGCGTCCCGCGGCCCTCAGAGGAGGACGGCCGCGGGACGCCGCAGGAGGACGGAGGCTACGCGGCCGAGCAGAGTGTCCCGTTGAGGGTGAAGACCGTGGGCAGGACGTTCGGGCCGCTGTAGTTGCCGACGAAGCCGACGCTGACCGTCGCCCCCGTGGGCAGCGAGCCGTGGCCGGCCTCGTTGACGACCTTGACCTGCGAGCCGTCCTGCGTCCAGACGCCGCCCCAGCCGCTGCCGAGGCTCTGCCAGGAACGCGGCCAGCCGAAGTTCAGCGTCCAGCCGTCGATCGGCGCGCCGTTGTTGGTGACGTCGATGGCGCCGACGTACCCGCTGCCCCAGTCGTTCTGGTCGCTGAGCCGGACCGTGCAGGAACTGGACGCGGGCGTGCCGGTGGTGAAGGTCAGCGGCGGGGACGCCGGTGACAGGCCGCCGCCGCCGTCCCGGGCGATCACATTCACCGTGTAGCGCGTACCAGGGTTGAGGTTGGCGACGGTGAAGGAGGTGCCCGCGGTCTCGCCGAGCTGCTCGCTGACGATCCCGTTCTGGCGGTGGATCTCGTACTTGACGATCGGGCGGACGCCGGCGGAGGCGGCGGGCCAGGAGATGGTGGCTCCCCGGTCGGTCACCCCCGAAACCGTGGGCTGGCCGGGCGTGCCCGGCAGCCCGGCCTGGGGGGAGGAGGGATGAACGACGATCGTCGTCATCGACAGCGGCGGCAGCGTCTGGGCGGTCGCGCTGCCGGCGGTGGCGGTGGTGATGCTCGTGGCGCCGTTGGTGTGGGTGAGCACGGTCGGCGCCGCGCCGGCCGGGGCGAAGCCGGCGTACCCGATGGTGACGGGGTAGGAGGTGTCGGCCGAGGTGTTGAGCAGCAGCATCGCGAGGTCGCCGTCCGGGCGCCGGACGGCGTGCGCGACCACCTTGGGCTGGTCGGTGGCGGCCCGGAGGAAGCGGTCGCCGGGACGGGCGAACCTGCTCATCATCTGCAGTGCGAAGTACGGCGCGAAGGGCGTGTTCAGCGCCGGCTCGCACACTTCGCCGCCGGAGGTGCAGGCCCCGCTCGACAGCAGGCCGAAGTCGCCGTAGTCGGTCTGCCCTGCCACCTGGGTGACGGGGCCGATGCCGTTGTGGGTGTTCCACCAGTCGACGGTGAACACCCCGTTGGCCAGCAGGGTCGCGTAGGCGTCGGCGGCGGCCAGCGCGCCGGGCTGGGTGGTGGCGCCGGCGCTGCTGGTGCCGGTGTTGAACTCGGTCATCGCGATGCCGATGCGCTCGGCCCCCGGGCCCGCGTACGCGGCGATCTGCCGCCGGGTGAGGTCGATCATGTCGGGGATCTGGCCGGCTCTGTCGAGCGCGCCGGGGTACCAGTGCACGATCACGAAGTCGATCTTCGGTCCGGCGGCCGACAGGACGACCTTGTTCCAGGTGCCGTCGTCGCCGGCGGCGACCAGCCCGTCGGGCCAGTTGGCGGGCGTGGTCAGCACCGCGCCGATCTTGATGGAGGGGTCGGCCGCCTTCATCGCGTCGGCGTAGGCGACGACGTTGCGCGCGTACTCGGCCGGGCTCTTGTCGGCGTGGTCGTCGGCCTCCCAGGCACTGCCGTAGCGGCCGTTGCCGTAGTTCTCGTTGCCGATCTCCCAGTACTTCACGCCGTAGCCCTTGACGACGTTGGCCTGGTGGACCCAGGCGGCGGCCTCCGCGGCGGTGCCGGTGCCGTAGTTGGCGGTCACCATCGGCTGGGCGCCGGTGCGCCGCACGCCGCGCATGAAGGTGTCGAAGTCGGTGCCGGGCGCCACGTACCCGCCGGGCGCGGTGTGGTCGGCCCAGTGGTAGATGTCGGAGTAGGAGCCGCCGGGATAGCGCAGCACCTTCACGCCGGCGTCCTTCAGCAGGTCGGCGGTCGCGTCGGTGCCCAGGTTGGCGTCCCAGATCGCGTGGTTGGCGCCGATGCCGGTCGCGGGGACGGTGGCGAGCGCGGCGCGGGCGTTGACGGTCACCGCGACCGCGGCGGGCTCGTCGGCGTGCGCGGCGGGCACGTTCAGGCCGGCCAGCGTCAGCACGACGGCGGATGTTAGCGCTAACAGAGCTTTCGGCATCGGACCCCTCGCCATGGACATCTCATGCCTCCCGACCGGGAAGCACCCATGATCCTGGGAGCTGACGCCGTCCTGCGTCAACCGACCGTGAAACTTTCACTGCGCACGGTCATCGCCGCCGCCATCGCCGCGCCGTTTCCGCGCCGCCCTCGTGGCCGTCCGCGGACCCGGAACCCGCTCGCCGAAGGCTCGCTCAACCAAGGGTCCCCGTCGGACCGGTTATTCCGTACGATGTCCCGTATGTTGTACGGTACAACGTACGGAGTTAATGGAAGGGAGGCGGGAATGGGGTCCACAGGACACGCGATCCTCGCCGAGGGGCTGCGCAAGCGGTACGGCCGCACCGAGGCCCTGGCCGGGTTCGACCTGGCGGTGCCGGCGGGCACGGTATGCGGGCTGCTCGGGCCCAACGGTGCGGGCAAGACCACGGCGGTGCGCATCCTCACCACGCTGCTGCGGCCGGACGCGGGCCGGGCCGAGGTGGCCGGCCTCGACGTGGTCCGCGACGGCGCGCGGGCGCGCTGCCGCATCGGGCTGGTGGGGCAGAACGCCGCCCTGGACGAGGTGCTGAGCGGCCGGCAGAACCTGGTGATGTTCGGCCGGCTGTACCACCTCGGCACGGCGGGAGCGCGCCGCCGCGCCGACGAACTGCTCGAACGGTTCGGGCTGGCCGACACCGGGGACAAGCCGGTCAAGCTGTACTCCGGAGGCATGCGTCGCCGGCTCGACCTGGCCGCCGGCCTCATCCTCACCCCGCCGGTCCTGTTCCTGGACGAGCCCACCACCGGGCTGGACCCGCGCGGACGCGGAGAGGTCTGGCAGGCCGTCGCCTCGCTCGTCGCCGGCGGAACCACCGTGCTGCTCACCACCCAGTACCTGGAGGAGGCCGACCGGCTGGCCACCGACATCTGCGTCCTTTCGGCCGGCCGGACGATCGCCCAGGGCACCCCGGAGGAGCTGAAGTCGCTCATCGGCGGCGACCGCGTCGAGCTCGTGGTGCGCGAGCCCGCCGACATGGGCGCCGCCGCGGCGGTCGCCGAACGGGTGGCGGGCGCGCGCGCCGACCGCGACACCGACCGGCGGCGCGTGAGCGTCCCGGTGCGCGACCGGGTGGCCGCGCTGACCGCCCTGACCCGGGCGCTCTCGGAGGAGGGGGTGCCGGTCGAGGACATCCTCCTGCGCCGTCCCACCCTGGACGAGGTGTTCCTCCACCTCACCGGCCACCAGGCGACGGCACCCGACCCGACGAAGAAGGCGGCGGCATGAGGACGGTCACGAGTACCCCCATCGGACCCGGTGGATACGGGCGGCGCGGCGGCCGGCCGGGGACGGAGGTTGACGGTGGCGTAGAGACGACCACGAGTACCCCCATCGGACTCGGTGAACGCGGGGCGCGTGGAGGTGCGGCGCGGACGGAGGGGGACGGCGGCATGGGGACGGTCCTGGTGATGCCCGGAGCGCTCGGCGGGCCCGGTGGACGCGGGGACGCGGCGGCGCGGCACGGGTGGGAGGTGGCGGCATGACGGTCATGGATTCGGTGGCGCCGCCCGCGCCGCCCCGCACGGCCGCCGCGCGGTTGCGGTGGGCGCTGGCCGACGGCTGGACCATCACCCACCGCGACCTGGCGCACCGGGCCCGGCGGCCCGGCCAGGTCGTCGTGGAGCTGCTCTTCCCCGTCATGATCGTGCTGATGTTCGCCTACCTGTTCGGCGGCGGCATGGCCATCCCCGGAGGAGGGGACTACCGCGAGTTCCTCATGCCGGGAATGTTCGCCATGACGATGGTCTTCGGGGTCGAGGCCACCTTCACCGCGGTCAGCGCCGACGCGGCCAAGGGCGTCACCGACCGGTTCCGCTCGATGCCCATGGCCCCCTCGGCGGTGGTGACCGGCCGCTGCGCCGCCGACATGCTCAACTCCGCCCTCGGGCTGGCCGTCATGATCGCCTGCGGGCTGGCGGTCGGCTGGCGGTGGCACCACGGTCTCGGACCCGCCCTGGCGGCCGTCGGGCTGCTCCTGCTGCTGCGGTTCGCCCTGCTGTGGACGGGCGTCTACCTCGGGCTGGCCATCCGCAACCCCGAGGCGGTCATGGCCGTGCAGATCCTGGTGTGGCCGCTGGGGTTCCTGTCCAACACCTTCGCCTCGCCGGCCACGATGCCGGGGTGGCTCGGCGCGGTCGTCGAATGGAATCCCATGTCGGCGACGGTCGCGGCGACCCGGGAGCTGTTCGGCAACCCCGGCTGGGGCGGCGGTTCCTGGGCGGCCCAGCAGGCGCCGTTGCTGGCGCTCGCCTGGCCGCTGCTGCTCATCGCGGTCTTCTTCCCGCTCTCGGTCCGCCGGTACCGCACCCTGGACCGCTGACCCGCATCCACCACCGGGCCGCACCCACCACCGGGCCGTCGTCCCCACCGGGCCGTCGTCCCCACCGGGCCGTCCCCACTCCCGGGGCCGGCCCCATTGCCAGCCGGTCCCCGATGCGGGGCCGTCCCCCTTGCCGACCCGCACCCACCGCCTGTCCGTCCCTACCACCGGCCTGTCCCCACTGCCGGCCTCCTCCGCTGGCCCGCACCCACTGCTGTTCCGCCCTCAGTGCCGGCCCGCACTCACGGCTGACCCGCCCTCGGGAGCGCCGACCGCGGTGAGGCGGGGGCGCATGATCAGCCGGTGGCGGCCGGGGCGGCGGGGCGGTGGCCGAGCAGGGCCAGGTAGCCCTCCACCTGGGCGGGGTCCTCGGTCACCGCGCCGATGTACCCGTCCGGACGTATCACCACGTATCCCCGGTCGCCGTACGCGGCGCGGATGTGCCCACCGGAGTCGGAGAGGTCCGTGCCGACTCGGCACACGCGCACCCCCGCATCCGAGCCGAACCCGAGGCCGCCGAACCCGAGGCCGCCGAACCCGAGGCCGCCGAACCCAAGGCCGCGGGACCCGAGGCCGGCGGACCCGGCTCCGCCGCCGTATCGGGCCACGTCCTCGCCGGTTGGAGCGGCACCGGCGGCGGAGCCGAGGAGGAGCAGCGTGGTTTGGGGGCCGCGCAGGACGTCGAACATGCGGGTCGCCTTCCCGGCGGCGGTGTGGCACGGCGCGTCGGGCGCCCGGTCGCCGGCGCGGGCGCCGACGGCGGCGAGCGAGCCGCCGTGGTAGGACAGCAGCAACTGCTGGGTGTCCTCGCCCCGGTGCGCCGCGTCGGCGTCACCCCGCCTGGCCTTCTCGTGCAGGGCGGTGCTGAGGCCGAGCACGTCCGCCGCGACGGGCAGGCGCTCCTCCTCGTAGGTGTCCAGCAGGGCGGCGGGAGCGCCGTCGATCACCCGGGCCAGTTTCCACCCGAGGTTGTAGGCGTCCTGGACGCCGGTGTTGAGCCCCTGACCGCCCGCGGGGGAGTGCACGTGGGCGGCGTCCCCGGCCAGGAACACCCGCCCGACGCGGAACCGGTCGGCCATGCGGATGTTGACCCGGTAGACCGAGGTCCAGCTCAAATCGGTCAGGCGGACGCGCGCGTCTCCGCGGGCGGCGTCCAGCCGCTCCTGGTACCCGGCCAGCGTGCGGTCGGGGGTCTCGTCCTGGCCGAGTGCGGCGGTGAACTGGAAGACGTCGGTGCCCGGCAGCGGGCACAGCCCGACGGCGAGCTTCTGCGCGGCGAGGTCGCCCCACACGTGCCAGTGGTCGCGGTCCAGGTCGGCGGTGGTGACGTCCCCGATCAGCATCCGCTCGCTCTCGTGGGTGGTGCCGGCGAACCCCACGCCCAGCAGTTTGCGCACCGTGCTCCCGCCGCCGTCGGCTCCCACCACGTAGTCGGCCGTGAGGCGTTCGCGGGCGCCCGCGGGACCCTCGAGGGTGACGGTCACCCCGCCGGCGTCCTGTTCCAGGCCGGCGAGCGCGACGCCCTGCTCCACCCGCCCGCCGAGCCCGGCGAGCCGCTCGCGCAGGATCGCCTCGGTGCGCCACTGGGGTTGCATGAGGACCACCGGGTACGGCACGGCCGGGGTGGGTTCGGCCGGCTCGTGCAGGCGCCCCTGCCACACGACCGTGTCGCCGGCGTAGGCCTGCATCGGCGGGTAGGGCGCGGCGGTGGTCAGCGTCGGCTCGATCACGCCGAGGTCGTCGAAGACCTCCAGCGTGCGAGGTTGCAGGCCCTTGCCGCGCGAGCCGTTGGGACGCGCCTCGGGGGAGGCGTCGACCAGGCGGAAGGCGACGCCGCGGCGGGCGAGGTCGACGGCGAGGGTGAGCCCGGTGGGCCCGGCTCCGGCGATCAGCACGGGGGTGTGGTTCATGGCTGTCCGTCCCAGGTGGTGGAGGTGGTCCCCGTCGGATGTGGCGGTGACGGGACCACCGTGCACGGCGCCGCTGCCACGCCGCTGCCATGACGCTGCCACGCCGCTGCCACCGCAATGCCACCCGCTGCCGCCCGCACGCACCCGGGCGCGCCGCCCGTCGTCTGGACGCTGCCGGGTGCGCCGTCCGTCGTCCGGACCCGCGCACCCACCATCGACGCGCCTGCCCCGTCGCCCGGGTGGAAGGACCCGTCCTGCGGCCGGGTGCGGGGACGACGACGCTGGTGAGGGCCGTGCGCGGTTACCCGTGACGTAATCGATTTCCCGGCGCTCGCCCGCCATTGTTGGGACATCGGATGGTTCGCCGACATCCGCCGAAATATCAACCCATAGATAGATATAAGGAGTGCAGTGATGAGTGACGCGCACGAACTGATCAGCCGGTACATCGCGGCGTGGAACCAGACCGACCCCGCCGCCCGCCGTGCGGCCGTCGACGGGCTGTGGGTCGAGGACGGCACCTACGTGGACCCGCTGGCGTCCGTCGAGGGGCGCGAGGCGATCGACGCGACCATCGCCGCGGTGCAGCGGCAGTTCCCGGGATTCGAGTTTCGCCTGTCGGGACCGGTGGACGCCCACCACAACCTGGTCCGGTTCGGCTGGCACCTGGGCCCGGCCGGCGAGGCCGAGTCGGTGGTGGACGGCTTCGACGTGGCGGTGCTGACCGAGGACGGCCGGCTGCGCGACGTGCACGGCTTCCTCGACAAGGTGCCCGCCGCCTGACACCCCCGCCCCGGTGCGGCGTCCTCGGCGAACGACGCGGCGACGCGGCGACGCGGCGCGGGGTATGCCCAGGTCAGGAGTCGGCCGGTCGGGCGCCCTGGCGCTGGTCGATCAGGACGCCGAGGCCGTCCAGGACGCGGCGCAGGCCGAACGCGTAGGCGTGGCCGGGGTCGTAGGCGGCGTTGTGCGCCTCACCCGCGGCGGCGCCCACCCGGGAGGCCGTGGGATAGCGCTCGGCATCGAACACCCGGGCGAGCAGGGGGGCGCTCGCCGCCCACCACTGCTGGTCGGTCAGCGCCCCCTCGTGCTCGAAGGCGCGCGCGTCGGCCGCCGACCGCGCGGAGGAGTGCACGAACCCCAGCAGGTAGGACAGGGCGTCGTCCATCTCCACATCGTCCAGGCCGAGGCCCTCGAAGGCGCGCAGTTCGTGCTCGTACTTGGCGAGCAGGCCGGGGCCGAGCGGCGGGCGGCTGGTGGACACGGCGGTCACCCAGGGGTGGCGCTCGTAGAGGTCGCGGTTGTCGCGCGCCACGGCCTCCAGCCGCTCGCGCCAGGCCAGGCCGGACAGGTCGGGCCGGGGCATCTCGCCGAACACCATGTCGAGCATGAGGTCGAGCAGTTCCGCCTTGCCGGGGACGTAGGTGTAGAGCGACATGGCGCCCACGCCCAGCTCCTGGGCGACGCGGCGCATGGTCAGGGCGGTGAGACCCTCGGCGTCGGCCAGCCGCACTGCCGCCCGCACCACCTCGTCGACGGTGAGGCCCTGGCGGGGCCCGCGCTGCGACGGACGGGCACCCGGCCGCCTCCAGAGCAGCTCGAGGGTGCGCACCGGATCTCCGGCGCCGCTGCGGTCGATCGTGGGCGGCACACGGCCATCCTCCCACCAACCCCGCTCCGTACAGAGTACGGCGTACCGTGTACGGGGATCACCTGCCCGTACCTCGCCGCACTGCGCGCGTTACCCGGCGGGCGGAGCGGTGACCAGGCCGCTGTCGTAGGCGACCACGACGAGCTGGGCGCGGTCACGGGCGTGGAGCTTGGCCAGCAGGCGCCCCACGTGGCTCTTCACCGTCGCCTGGCTGAGGTGCAGGTGTTCGGCGATCTCGCCGTTGGACAGCCCGCGGGCGATGTGGGTGAGCACCTCGCGCTCTCGCTCGGTGACGCCGTCGAGCCGGCGCGGCAGCGTACGGGCCGGCTCGGGCCTGCGGGTGAACTCGGCGATCAGCCGCCGCGTCACGGTGGGCGCGAGCAGCGCCTCCCCCGAGGCGATCACGTGCACGGCGGCCAGCAGGTCGGCCGGCCGGGTGTCCTTCAGCAGGAAGCCGCTGGCCCCCGCCCGCAGCGCCGCGTAGATGTAGGCGTCCAGGTCGAACGTGGTCAGGATGAGCACCCGCACCCCTGAGCTTCGCGGGTCCGAGCAGATGCGACGGGTCGCCTCGATGCCGTCCATCTCCGGCATCCGCACGTCCATCAGCACGACGTCGGGACGCTCCGACCGGGCCAGCTCGACCGCCTCGGCGCCGGTGCCGGCCTCGCCGACGACCGTGAGGCCCGGCGCGGTGTCGATCAGGAGCCGGAAGCCGCCGCGCAGCAGCGCCTGGTCATCGGCGACCAGGACGCGGATGTCCCCGCCGCCGGCCGCGCCCGGACCGCCCCGCGTCATCTCCGCCGCGCTCTCGCCCACCCGCTCGTCCACCTTTCCGCTCACCACGCCACTCCGTCCGCCGGCTCCGGAGCCGGCCCCTCCGCCGCGCCGCCCGCTCCCGCCGGCGGCGGTCCGTAGGGGAGGGTGGCGGTGACCGCGAAGCCGCCCGCGGGCCGCGGGCCGGCGTCGAAGGACCCTCCGTACATCACCACCCGCTCGCGCATGCCCACCAGGCCGTGGCCGCCGCCGGCCCCGCCCGTGCCGGGCAGCACCCGCGCTCCAGGCCCGTCGTCGACGACCTCCACCCGCACCTCACCCCGGCCGTCGCGTACCCGCACCCGGCAGTGCGCGGGCGCGGCGTGCCGCACGACGTTGGTCAGCGCCTCCTGGACGATGCGGTAGACCGACAGCTCCACCCCCTCGGGCAGGCCGTCGGCCCCCGCCACGTCCAGCTCGACCCGCACGCCGGCCTGCGCCGCCCGCTCGGCCAGCTCGGGCAGGCCGGAAAGGCCCGGCGCCGGGAGCAGGTCGGCGGGCTCCCCGTCGCCCTCCGAGCGCAGCACGCCCAGCATGTGCCGCATCTCGACGAGCGCGCCCCGGCTCACCGACTCGATCTCGCGCAGTGCCTTGCGGGCCTCCTGCGGCCGCACCTCGGCGACGTGGTCGGCCACACCGGCCTTCACGGTGATCAGCGTCATGCTGTGCGCCACGACGTCGTGCAGCTCGCGGGCGATGCGCAGCCGCTCCTCGGCGACCGCCCGGCGCGCGAGCTCGTTCGCCGAGCGCCGCACGTACAGCCGGCGCTCCCGCACCGCGCGGCCGACGGTCCAGGCCCCGCCCATAATGGGCAGGCCCACCAGCACGGAGGTGAACGGAAAGCCGTCGGTCCCCCAGTCGACCGGACCGGCCATCGTGGAGCCGGCGATCACGACGGCGCTCACCGCGCCGATCGTCCGCGTGGGCACCCAGCGCAGCCCCGGACGGGTGAGCGCGACCATGTAGAGCGCGAAGGCGGCCGCGGCGAAGGCATCGTTGACCATCTCGGCGAACAGCGACGACACGGTCGCGGTCAGCACCACCCAGAAGACCGGCACCGGCCACAGCCGCCGCACCGCGAGGGGAATTCCCATGCCGGCGACGATCAGGCACTGCACCACCGGCACAGCGGCGCCGGGCGCCGAGTGCCGCGCCAGGACGATGCCCAGCAGGAGCAAGGTGTATCCGGCCGCCGCGAACGCGTCCAGCCTGACCAGCCGGCCCCGTGCGGGCGGCGACCAGGCCGCGCCGGAGCCTCCCGGGCCGGGAGACGGCCACAGGTCCGCCTTCTCGGTCTGGGTCTCCGCGTCGTCCACCTCCGCAGGCTACCGGTGCCGGCCGGCCCGGCACCTCCTGCCGGGGGATGTCATCCCCCGGGCGGACGCCGGCCGCCCGCGGGCCCCGCGCTACGCCTGCGGCGGGGCCGCCGGATCGCGGCCCAGGGACGATGCGCCGCCCGGTGTCCTCGCGGCAGCCTGGCACGGTGATCGAAGTGAGAGAACTGACCAAGCGGTACGGCCGCGCCCTCGCCGTCGACCGGCTGTCCTTCGAGGTGCGGCCCGGGCAGGTGACCGGCTTCCTCGGGCCGAACGGCGCCGGCAAGTCCACCACCATGCGCCTGGTCCTCGGCCTGGCCGCCCCCACCTCCGGCGCGGCGCTCGTCGGCGGCCGCCCGTACGCCTCCCTGCGGCGCCCGATGAGCAAGGTCGGCGCGCTGCTCGACGCGGCGGCACTGCACCCCGGGCGCAGCGCCCTGAACCACCTCAGGTGGCTCGCCCGGGGGAACGGCATCGGCCAGGCCCGCGTGGCGCAGGTGCTCGAACAGGTAGGGCTGGCCGGCGTCGCACGGCGGCGGGCCGGCGGTTTCTCCCTGGGGATGAAGCAGCGGCTGGGCATCGCCGCGGCGCTGCTCGGCGACCCGGAGGTCCTGCTGTTCGACGAGCCGGTCAACGGCCTGGACCCCGATGGGGTGCGCTGGATCCGGGAGCTGATGCGCGGTCTGGCGGCCGAGGGGCGCACCATCTTGCTGTCCAGTCACCTGATGAGCGAGATGGAGCTGACCGCCGACCGGCTGATCATCGTCGGGCGCGGCCGGCTGATCGCCGACACCTCGGTGCCCGAGCTCGCCGGCCGCTACGGGCAGGGGGTGCTGGTGCGCTCGCCCCGCGCGGCGGAGCTGGCCGCGGTGCTCGCCGAGGCGGGCGGCGTCGTCGCGGACGACCCGGGCGGCGGGCTGTCGGTGACCGGGATGGAGGTGGCCGCCATCGGCGACCTGGCCGCGCGCCACGGCATCGCCGTCCACGAGATGTCCCCCCGCGGCGCCTCCCTGGAGGAGGCCTACCTGCGGCTCACCGCGGGAACCGGCGACCACGCCACCCCGCGCACCCTCACCGGGCACTGACCCGCCCGGCGCGGGAAAAGCCGTTGCGCGGCGGGCGCGCGTACCGATAGGAATTGCGGCCGGGGCCGGGCCGGACGTCGGCGGGCCCGTTGAGACGAGAGGAGGGAAGAGGCGATGACCACCAATATCACCGCGCTCGTGTCCTCCGAGGTCGCGCACCGGCGCTGACCATCGGAAACCGTGCGGGCGCGCCTCCACAGGAGAGTGTTGTGACCGCTGTACCGCGAGACCTGACCATGCGCCCGATCACCGGGCCGGAAGAACTCGACCTGTTCACCCGCCTGCCCTACATGCTCGACCGCGAGCTGGCCGACGACCTGCGGACCGGCAGGCGCCGGCCCGGCTGGATGTGGGTCGCCCTGCGAGGCGACCGGCCGACCGCCCGGCTCGCCTGGTGGAGCCGTCCCGGCGACCCCGCTCCCTTCCTGCTCGACATATTCGACGTGGCCGCGGACACCGCCGCCCCGGACGCGACCGCGCATCCGGCCGGCTCCGTTGTCGCGCCGAGCGGTGAGGACGGCGTGCGGCTGCTGCGCACCGCCATGGAGCACGTGCTCCCCGAGGGCGCCCGCCCGCCGGAGTACATCCGGTACGTCCCGCCGGGCTGGCGTGACGATCCGGTGGCGAGCCGGGTCGTCGAGACCAGGGTCGCCGCGCTGGAGCTCACCGGCGCCCGGCTGTTCGTGGAGCGGCTGCGGCTGAACTGGCAACCGGGAACCCCGATCGCCGAGCCCAGCGGGCGCCTGGCGTTCCGGCCGGTGACGGGCCGCGAGGAGCTCGTGGAGCTGATGACCGAGGTGCTCGAAGGCACACTGGACGCCCACAGCCGCGACGAGCTGACCCGGATGACCCCCCGGGAGGCGGCCGTCCAGCAGTACGAGGAGGAGCTGGAGCGCTACCAGAGCCCGCGCGAGTGGTGGCGCGTCGCCACGACGCCCGGCGGTGAGCCGGTGGGCTTCGTCATCCCGGCGCACAACTCCTACAACCCGATCATCGCCTACATCGGGGTGCTTCCGGCGCACCGGGGGAAGGGCCACATCGACGACCTGCTCGCCGAGGGCACCCGCATCCTGGCCGCCGAGGGCGTGCCGCGCGTCCGCGCCTCCACCGACCTCGGCAACGTGCCCATGGCCAGGGCCTTCCGCCGCGCCGGCTACGTCGAGTTCGAGCGCGAGCTCAACTACACCTGGCCCTAGAGGCCCGGCCCCCGCCGCCCGACTCGTCCGGGCCCTGATGGGGCGGCGGGATACGCCGGCCCCCGGTGCCCTGCGTCCTCCGGCCCCGGCAAGACGTTTCGACGCCGGGTTAAACGACGCGGCCCTAGCGTCAGGGCATGGAGTTCTCGCAGGTGGACGGCCCGCCCGGACGGGCCGTCGCCACAGGTGGAAAGCCCGCGCCCCCGGCGCCCGGCCATGAGCCCGGCCGGCCGCCGGACGGTTCGCCCGTGACGGCCACCGGTCATCCCGAGGTGACGGTCACCGGTCATGCCGAGGTGTGCGCCGTGCTGGCCGACCCGCGCTTCGTCGTCCCGACCGTCCCGGCGGACGACGCTGCCCCCGGGACGGTCGCCTGGCTGCGCGCAGGCGTGGCACGGTTCAGCAACGGACCCCGGCACCGGCGCCGGCGGGCCATGGTCGCCGCCGACCTGCGCCGCATGGAACCCTCGGTCCTGCGCGCGGCGGCCCGGGAGTGGACGACCGCCGTGGTCGAGGGCGCCGGGGATGAGCCGTTCGACGTCATGGCGTCGATCGCGCGCACGGTCCCGATCGGCGTGCTCGGCGGTGCGCTCGGCGTGGCCGGGCTCGATCCGGCGCGTCCGGACGGCGTAGGGGACTTCGTCCGCGCCGTCTCGGCGGTCGCGGCGGCCTACCACCCGGGTACGGGGGGCGGTGCCGCGGACGACGGCGAAGCCGACGCGGCGGTGTCCGCTCTGGTCGCCCTGCTCGGCCCCGGCGACCCCGAGGCGGTCGCCGCGCGCATAGGTCTGCTGGTCCAGGCGTGCGACGCGACCGCCGGCCTGATCGGCAACACCCTCGACGCGGCCCTGCCTCCACCGCCCGCACCCAAGCGGTCGCCAGGGGAGCCGGGAGCCGGTGACAGGTCCGCTGACCGGCCGGTCGGGACGGAGGGCGATGGAAGACCGGGAGAGGGGCGGGTAGCGGCGGAGGCCGGTAGCCGGGTGAGGGAGCGATCGGTGGAGTGCGGGGGCGGTGGGGGCCGGGGTGGGTGGCCGGTCGAGTGGCTCGTCGCCGAGACGGCGCGCCGTGACCCGCCGGTGCGGTCCACCCGGCGCGTGGCCACCGCCGGAGCCGAGATCGCGGGACGCGGCGTCCCGCCGGGCACGGTGGTGCTCCTGGACCTCGCCGCCGCCGAGCGCGACCCGCGGGTGTTCCCCGATCCCGGCCGTTTCGACCCCGCGCGGCGGACGACCGCACACCTCGCCTTCGGCCACGGTCCGCGGTCGTGCCCGGGATCCGACCACGGCCTCGCGCTGGCGTGCGGCGTGCTGGAGGTGCTGCTGCCCCGCTGCGAGCGGGCCGGGGGCGGCACGGTCCACGCGCCCTCCGCGAATCTGCGCGTCCCGCTGCGGCTGGAGGTGCGGGTCCGGTGAGGGCTGATCGTCTCCGCCGCGGAGGCGGCTCCCGCCGGTGCGCGATCGCCCGTGCGGGCGCGGGATCCTCTCCGGCGCGTTCTGTTCCCGCTGTGATCGGAGGTCACGTCCGTTGAACGCGAAGATCGACCGTTTCGAGGAGTTCCGCGCCCTGCACCACGGGGAGCGACCCCTGTTCCTGCCCAACGCCTGGGACCACGCCTCGGCGGCGGCGCTGGTGGCCCGCGGGTTCACCGCCCTCGGCACCACCAGCCTGGGCGTGGCGGCCGCCGCGGGCAAGCCCGATGCCGCCGGCGTCACCCGCGAGGACACCATGCGTCTGGCGGCGGGCCTGGCCCGGCTGCCGGCGCTGATCAGCGTGGACGTGGAAGGGGGGTTCAGCGAGGACCCGTGCGAGGTCGCCGCGCTGGCCGCCGAACTGGCGGAGGCGGGCGTGGCCGGGCTGAACATCGAGGACGGCCGCCCAGGCGGCACCCTGGCCGGGCGGGACCGCCAGTGCGCCCTCATCGCGGCGATCAAGGACGCCGTCCCCGGGCTGTTCGTCAACGCGCGGACCGACGTCTTCTGGTTCGCGGCGACCGAGCCCAGCTGGTCCGGTGACCCGGAGGGTGCGCGGCGGGGACCGCTGGCGGTGGCCCTGGAGCGGGTACGGGCGTACCGCGACGCCGGGGCCGACGGCGTCTTCGTCCCGGGTGCGGGTGACGAGCCCGCCATCGCCGCGCTCGCGGCAGGAGTGGACGCTCCGCTCAACATCCTGTTCACGCCGGGCGGTCCCTCCGTGGCGCGCCTGGGCGAGCTCGGGGTCCGCCGGGTGAGCTGCGGTTCCCTGCTGTTCCGGGCGGCGCTGCACAACGCGGTGGAGCTGGCGTGGGCGGCCGCGCACGAGGAGGTGGTGGCGGCCGGGCTGCCGTCCTACGCCCAGGCCCAGGCGCTCGCCGGCGCCTTCGGCTGAGCGCGGCGGCTGCTCCGCCGACGACCAGGGCGCCGTCCGATCCGGGACGACCAGGACGCCGTCCGGTCCGGTTACGGACGCTGCCTGTTCGTGGGTGCCGCGGACCGGGCGGGCGTCGTCACATCTCGTGGCGGGGGATGCCCGAGACCTCGTGGTCGGCGTGGAACAGGGCCTCGGAGATCAGCCGGCGGACGTGCGCGTCGCGGGCGCGGTACAGGACGCGACGCCCGTGCCGCCGCGTGTCGACCAGCCCGGCCAGGCGCAGCTTGGCCAGGTGCTGGGAGACCGAGGGACGCGCGACGCCGATGAGCTCGGCCAGCGAGGAGACGTCGTACTCGCCGGAGACCAGAAGCCACATCAGCCGAAGGCGTGTGCCGTCGCTGAGCATGCGAAACGCCTCGACGGCCGTGTCGACCTGAGAGGAAGTCGGTTGCTGGTGCAACGGATGTGCACCTGATTCGTTGTCGCGTGCGTACATGACTACATATACTCCACGCAAGAATCCCCGTCCGCAAGCGAGGCAGCCATGTCTGACCAGCAGTCCGGCCCTTCCTCCCCCGGCGGGCTCGACCGGCATGACCCCGAACACCAGCATGGACACCGGCACCGGCCCGCGGACGGACGCGAACGCGGGCAGGGCCATGGCGATGGAGACCGGCACGGCCTTGCGAGGTCCGGGGAGCCGGCACCCGCCCCCGTGACCGATCAGGAGCACGGTCACGGGGACGGCCACGGGCACGGGCACGGGCACGGCCAAGAGCACGCCCGCCAGCACGGCACCGAGCAGGGCACTGAGCAGGGCACTCAGCACGGCCATGAGCACGGGCACGCGGAAGAGCCTGCGAACGCGGAGCAGGATGAGCACGGGCACGGACATGGACATGGACATGGACATGGACATGGCGGGGGTAGGCAGGGGCTTCTCGGGCGGCTGGTGGCTTTCGGGGCACATCTGGTCACTCCGCACAGCCATGACAGCGCCGACAAGACCGACACCGCGCTGGAGTCCAGCAGCCGGGGCTTACGCGTGCTCGGGCTGTCCTTCGCGATCCTGGCGGCCACGGCCGTCGTGCAGGCGGTGATCGTCGCCTTCTCCGGCTCGGTGGCGCTGCTCGGTGACACCCTGCACAACTTCGCCGACGCCCTGACCGCCGTCCCGCTCGGCATCGCGTTCTGGCTCGGACGGCGGGCGGCGACCCGCAGGTTCACCTACGGCTACGGCAAGGCCGAGGACCTCGCCGGCCTGGTGATCGTCGTCATCATCGCCGCCTCGGCGGTGCTGGCCGGCTACGAGGCCATCCAGCGTCTGCTCGACCCGCAGGAGGTCCGCCAGCTCGGCTGGGTCGCGGGCGCGGGGCTGGTCGGCTTCCTGGGCAACGAGTGGGTGGCCCGCTACCGCATCCGGGTGGGCCGCGAGATCGGCTCGGCCGCTCTGGTCGCCGACGGCCTGCACGCGCGCACCGACGGCTTCACCTCCCTGGCCGTGCTGCTGGGCGCGGGCGGCGCGGCGCTCGGCTACCCCATCGCCGACCCGGTCATCGGCCTGCTGATCACCCTGGCGATCGCCCTGGTGCTGCGGAACGCGGCCCGGGAGATCTACCACCGTCTCATGGACGCCGTCGATCCCGCCCTGCTCGACCAGGCCGAACGCGTCCTGTCGCAGACCCCGGGCGTGCGGGGGGTCGGCGCCGTCCGGCTGCGGTGGATCGGCCACACGCTGCGGGCCGAGGTGGAGATCCAGGTGGACCACGACCTGTCGCTCGTGGAGTCGCACGCGGTCGCCGTCGAGGCCGAGCACCGGCTCATCCACCAGGTGGCGCGCCTTCGCGCGGCGACCGTCCACGCCGACCCCCACGGCCCGCGCGACGCCGACTACCACGAGCGGCTGAACCGGCACCGCGAGACGACCACGGCCTGAGGCTTGACTCTCCCACTGTGGGAGACCGGAAGGTGGTCCGGTGCGTGGCGATGACGAGAGGCTGCTGAGCATCGGAGAGTTGGCGGAGCGCACCGGGATGCCGGTGAAGCTGATCCGTCACTGGTCCGACATCGGTGTGGTGCCCCCGGCGCACCGCACGGCGGCCCGGTACCGGCTCTACGCCCCCGACGCGGTCGCCCGGCTCGAACTGGCGCGCGCGCTGCGCGATCTCGGGCTGGGCATGGCCGCGATCAGGGACGTCGTCGCCCGCGGGCGTGATCTGACCGAGGTGGCGGCGGTCCACGCCGACGCGCTGGAGGTCCGGATACGCACGCTGAGGTCGCAGCAGGCGGTGCTGCGATCGATCACCTCCGGTAGAACGGCCACCGAAAGGCTCACTCTCATGACCAGGCTGGCACGACTGTCCGCCGCCGAGCGCAACGCCGTCGTCCGCGAGTTCGTGGCGGGCGCCGTGGGGAAGGCCGACGCCCCCGGCTATCGTGAGGGGCTGCTCGCGGCCCTGCCCGAGCTGCCGCCCGAGCCCACCCCCGAGCAGATCGACGCCTGGCTGGAGCTCGGCGAGCTTCTGGAGGACCCGGCGCTGGCCGCCGGCATGCGGCGCATGGCCGAGTACGCCGCGCGGCACGCGCTTCGCGAGCACGACGAGCGGGACCTGCGGGAGGTGGAGCGGGTCACCGATCTGTGGGTGGGGCAGGTGAGCGCCGCCATGGAGGCGGGCTCGGCCGCCGACTCGCCGGCGGCCGAGCCGGTGGTGGCCGCCGTCGTCGCCGCCTGGCTCCCCACTCAGGTCCGCGTTCCCGGCAGTCCGGAGCGGGACGGCGCCGAGGCGCGCCGCGTGCTGCTGGAACAGCTGGAGAACGCGGCCGACCCTCGCCTGGAGCGGTACTGGCAGCTCATGTGCGTCATCAACGGCCTGCCGGTGCGGCCGAGCATCGCGGCCGCGGGCCGGTGGCTGACGACCGCGCTGCGTACCAATCCCGAGCCCGGCGCCCGTGAGGCCCGCATCGCCGCCCTCCTCCGGCAAGAGGGTCGGGCCCCCGCGACCGGTGGGCAGGACGCGGCGCCCGGCATCACCGGCGACCGCCCCGAAAGGGCCGCAGGAACGGCGGGCGACGCCGGCCCGGAGGGGATCGTCGGCGACTGCGCCCGTGTGCTGGCCGAGGTGGGAGAGTTGGTCGCCGCCGTGCCGCCCGGGAGGCTGGCCGACCCGACTCCGTGCGAGGGGTGGGACGTGCGGGCGCTGCTGGACCACCTGGTCTGGGAGAACCTGCTGTGGGCCGGCCTCGCCGAAGGCGCCCCTCGTTCCGACTTCGCCGGCGACCACCTCGGCGGCGACCACGTCGCCGCCTTCCGGGCCGCCGCCGAGGCCACGATGGCCGCCTTCCGCCGGCCGGGCATGCTGGCCGAGCGGTTCGGGCCCGCGCCGGGCTGGCGGCTGGTGGAGCAGGTCCTCATCGAGATGACCGTGCACGGCTGGGACCTGGCCAGGGCGATCGGCCGCCCGGCCGACCTGGTCCCCGACGTCGCCGAGGCGCTCATGCCGTCGGTGCGGGAGATCTACGGCGGCCTGCCCCGCACGCCCGGCGGCTCGTTCGCCCCCGAGCGCCCGGTGCCCGACGGCGCGACCCCTGCCGACCGCCTGGCCGCCTACCTGGGCCGTCGCCTGGACTGACCCGCTTTCGCGCCGTCCCACGGGCGGCGCGATGCCCGGCCCTGGCGTGGCGGCCTGGGGACGATCGCCGGCCGGGCGGCCACCTGGGCTTCGCCCTCGACCTGGACTTTCACCCTCCGCCTGTGCGGGCCGTGTCACCGCCTTCCCCGGCTCGCGCCAGGGAGATCGTCCGTCCCGCCGGGAGATCATCGGGCAGGGATCCGGCATGCGACGTTTAAATCCCTATTTCCTAGTAATTAAGGGGGTATGATGCTCGATGGTGTGATCTGACCAAGGAGATCGCGTGGCCCTACCGGACTTCCTGGTGATCGGAGCCCCCAAGTCGGGCACCACGGCTCTGCACGCCGCGCTCGCGCGGCATCCGGGGATCTTCATGTCCGCCGTCAAAGAGCCCAAGTTCTTCCTCACCGACGGGCCGCCGCCCGATCGGGGCGGGCCCGGAGACGCCCAGACCTTCAAAGAGCACGTCTGGCGCAGGGCGGACTACGAGGCGTTGTTCGACCCGGCCCCGCCGGGCGCGCTCAAGGGGGAGTCCACCCCCTTCTACCTGTACGACCGGCAGGCGCAGCGGCGCATCCACGCGCTGCTCCCCGAGGCCCGGCTGATCGTCGTGCTGCGCGATCCCGTCGAGCGCGCCCACTCCAACTGGACCCACCTGTGGTCGGCCGGACTGGAGCCGGTCGGCGACGTCGTGCGCGCCTGCGCCGAGGAGGAGCGCCGCATCGCCGCCGGATGGTCGGCGTTCTGGCACTACGTGGCGCTCGGCCGGTACGGCGAGCAGCTGGAGCACCTGTTCGGCCTGTTCCCGCGGGAGAACGTCCTGGTGTTCCGCTACCGCGACCTGGTGGACGAGCCGGCGGCGACCCTCGACCGCATCTGCCTGTTCCTCGGCGTCGAGCCGGGGCTGGTCGCCGAGGTGCCCCGCGCGAACGTGACCGCCCATCCCGATCCGACGCTGCGCCACCGGGCGCTGTCGCGGCTGATGCGCGCCGGCGCGACCCTGGGACGCCATCTGCCGGGCTCGCTGGCGGCCCGGCTTACCGAGCCGCTGGAGAAGACGCTGCAGGACAGCGGCCGTCCGCGCCGCCCGTTGAGCTGGGAGCAGCGCCAGGCGCTCATCCCGAGGTTCCGGGACGACATCGCGCTGCTGGAGGAGGTCACGGGGGAGGAGTTCGGCGACTGGCTGCGGCCCCGTGACCGCTCGGGCGGGCTGATGGGCGACCGGCCCCCCGGCCAGGGGCAGGCGCGCAACGGACGCCCGCGCGTGCACTGAGCCCGCGCCTCCGGCGGGAGCCCATCACCGGCCGGCGCGTGCACTGAGCCCGCGACCCCCCGCGGGACCCCGGCACCGGCCGGCGCGCGCGTCCTGTGACGCCGTGACCGGCCGCCGTGCGGGCCCCGCGGGCGGTGCGGGGCCGGGGCGGCCCCGCCGCGAGGTCGGTGCAATGAGGTCAGTGCAGCTCGGTGCGCAGCTCGTGCGAGCCGTCTTCCCTGGTGATCTCGTAGTACACGCGCCGCCGTCCGTCGGGCAGCGGCAGGATGTCCAGGTAGCGCAGCCCGCCGTAGGGGGACTCCGCGATGGGCTCGGTGCCTACCGGGGCCAGCGTGGAGTAGGCGCCGATGGCCAGCCCCGTGCGCTCCTCGTAGTTCTCCGCCGCGGTGGCCCGTCCGTCGTAGGTGGCCAGGACGGTGTCGCCGGCGTGCAGCACCGAGGTCACTCGGGCGCCCCGCGCGTCCCAGCAGCCCGGACGGCCGCTGAGCGCCGTGCCCTCCCAGGTCCACTCCAGGCCGTCGGCGCTGGTGGCGTAGTCGGTGACCATCTGGTCCTCCTCGCCCGGGTCCGACAGGGGATGGCAGGAGGCCCACAGGTGCCACTGGCCGTCGTGGTGGAGGATCACCGGGTCCTTGACCGCGGTCTTGGGGTCGCCGGGCAGCACGACCTTGCGCTGGGCGGCGTCGAACGCCGACGGCTCGGCGGCCTCCATCACCTCGACGCGCCAGTGCTTGGTGCCGTGGGTGGCGCAGCTGATGTAGAGCCGCCACCGGCCCTCGGGCGTGCGCACCAGCGCGGGACGCTCCAGGGACTCGGTGTCGGCCTCCTCGCGGGTGATGGTGTAGATCGGCTCGAACCGCTCGCCGTCCAGGGACCGCGCGACGCGGACCGCGTAGCCGCGTCCCTCGCCGATCGGCCGCCGGAGGCGGTAGGCGAGGTAGAAGACGCCATCGCTGTGGACGGAGCTCGGGGCCCCGACCCAGTGGCCGGGCTCATCCCCGGGAGGGGCGAGGACGAGGACCGAGCGGTCGGGCCGGAGAGCCGGCAGGGCGCTTCGCGGGTCGTTTTCGTTCATCGGCACGTCGAAACAATAGACGGGAATCGGGGGTGATGACGAAAGATTGGCCGGTCATAGGGGGTGCGAGTCACCCCAGAGTGCTCCCGGGGCCACCCCCGGAGTCCCCGCGATTCCGGCATGCGCCACCGTCCCGAGCGGCGACTGCCTGGTCACGGCCGCCGCTCAGGAGACCACCGTGCCGACGAGATGGCCGACGCCGAAGGTGACCGCGGCCGCCGCCGCGCCGAGCGCGAGCTGCCTGGCGCCGCCGAACAGCGGCGAGCGGCTGGTGAGCCGCGCGACCAGCGCTCCGGTGGCGAACAGCGCCACCGCGGTGAGCGCCACCGCCACGGCCACCGAGCCGACGCCGAACAGGAACGGCAGCAGCGGCACCAGCGCGCCGAGCGCGAAGGCCAGGAAGGAGGACCCGGCCGCCTTCCACGGCGAGGGAAGGTCGTCGGGGTCGACGCCGAGCTCCTCGCGGGCGTGCACCCGCCAGGCGACCTCGTCGTGCCGGTGCAGCTGGCGGGCCACCTCGCGGGCCAGGTCAGGGGAGAGTCCGCGGGACTCGTACAGCGCCGCGAGCTCGCGCTCCTCGGCTTCGGGGTTCCGGGCGATCTCCCGGCGCTCGACGTCGATCTCCGCGAGCGTCATCTCGGTCTGCGAACGAACGGAGGTGTACTCGCCGGTGGCCATGGAGAAGGCGCCGGAGACCAGGCCCGCGAGGCCGGCGATCGTGACGGTGTGCGCCCCGGCGCCGCCGCCCACGACCCCGGCGATGAGCGAGGCGTTGGACACCAGCCCGTCCATGACGCCGAACACCGCCGGCCGCAGCCAGCCGCCGGTCACGTCCCTGTGGCTGTGGTGCACCTCGGCGGCGTGGAGGGGAGCGGAGGACATCGCGTTCCTTTCGGGCGGTCTGCCCACCGGGTGGGCGCCGGGACCGCCGGCGCCCTGCACACGGACGCCTGCTCGAAGCCGCTGTCGTCCGTGGCCGATCGTTCACGCTAGCCAGCCGGGACGCCGGTGTCAAAGGACGGTAAAGCCCCCGGCGGCTCAGTCGGTGAGGGCGTCCTCGGGGGAGCTCCGCCCAAGGGCCGCCAGTTCCTCCAGGGCGCCTGCCAGCACCTCCGGCGGTGGTGAGGCCAGGCCGACGCGGACGGCGGCCGGCGCGCCGTGCGGCCCCGCGGCGAAGGACGCGGCCGGGGTGACCGCGATGCCCCGGCGCGCGGCGGCGGCGACGAAGGTCTCGGCGTGCCAGGGGCGCGGCAGCTCCCACCAGCAGTAGTAGCCGTGGGGGTCGGCGCGCACGGCGAACCCCGCGAGGGCGCTGGCGGCCAGGCGCTGGCGGGCCGCGGCGTCCTCGCGCTTGGCCCGCACGACGGCGTCGACGGTGCCGTCGGCGGTCCAGCGGGCGGCGGCCTCCAGCGCGAAACCCGTCGCCGTCCAGGCCCCCGACCGCAGGGCGGCGGCCATCGGCGCCGCCAGGCCGGCGGGGGTGACCGCGAAGCCGGCCGTCAGCCCCGGGGCCAGCCGCTTGGACAGGCTGTCGAGCAGGATCGTGCGCTCGGGGGCCAGCGCCGCGAGGGGCGGCTGGTCACCGGCGTGCAGGAACGCCCAGACGGCGTCCTCGATGGCGTGCAGCCCGAGGTCGCCGAGCGTCTCGGCCAGTTCCTGGCGCCGGTGGGCGGGCATGGTCGACGACAACGGGTTGTGCAGGGTCGGCTGGAGGTACACCGCGCGCAGCGGGGCGCCGCGGTGGGCGGCGGCCAGCGCCTCCGGGACCAGCCCCTTCTCGTCGCAGGCCAGCGGGACCAGGGTGACGCCGAGCCGGGCGGCGATCGTCTTGACCATCGGGTAGGTGAGGGCCTCGACGCCGAGCCGCGCCCCCGGCGGCACCAGCGCGGCGAGCGCCGCGGCGATCGCCTGCCGCCCGCCGGCGGCGAACAGCACGCGGGCGGGGTCGGGCCGCCAGCCGCCCCGGGCCAGCAACCCGGCGGCCGCGTCCCGGGCCGCGGCCGTCCCTTGTGCGGGCATCGGGCGCAGCGCCGAGCCGAGCACGTCCGGGCGCAGCATGCCGCCCAGGCTTCCGGCCAGCAGGGCCGGCTGCCCGGGCACCACGGGATAGTTGAGCTCCAGGTCCACGCGCGACCCGCCCGGCTCGACCAGGGCGCTGCCAGGGGAGCGGCCCGGGGCGCGCACGAACGTCCCGCGGCCCACCTCTCCGGCGACCAGGCCCCGCTTGGCGAGCTCCTGGTACACCCGGCCGGCGGTGGAGGCGGCGATGCCGCGCCGCCGCGCGAAGAGCCGCTGGGGCGGCAGCCGGTCGCCCGGGCGCAGCCGGCCGGCGGCGATGTCGGCGGCCACGGCGTCGGCGATCACCCGGTAGTCCTCCATCGGACCCCTATCGATACGAAGTCAACATTGCACCGAGGGCAATTTACCCTATTGCACCGATCGACGTGTCCCGCCTAGCATCGCGGCCAGGCCCGGACGTCACGGGCGCCGTGGAAGGGGAGCAGCGATGGGGATGACGGCCGAGGTCAACGGGATCACCGTCGCCTACGACGACGAGGGCGGCGGTGCGCCACTGGTGTTGGTCCACGGACACCCGTTCGACCGGTCGATGTGGGCGCCGCAGGTCGCCGGCCTCGCCGGCCCGGCATGGCGGGTCATCGTCCCCGACCTGCGCGGCTACGGCGACAGCACCGTCGTCCCCGGCATCACGCCGCTCGCGGTCTTCGCCCGGGACATCGCCGCCCTGCTGGACCACCTGGGGGTGGAGGAGGCCGTCATCGGCGGGCTGTCCATGGGCGGTCAGATCGTGCTGGAGTTCCACCGGCTGTTCCCCGGCCGCGTGCGCGGGCTCGTCCTGGCCGACACCTTCGCCCAGGGGGAGACCGAGGAGGGCAGGAGGACGCGCAACGCCATGGCCGACCGCCTCCTCGCCGAGGGCATGCGCCCCTACGCCGAGGAGGTGCTGCCCAAGATGGTGGCCCCCTCCACGATCGCGACGATGCCCGAGGTCGCCGCCCACGTGCTGCGGATGATGCGTGACGCGCCCGCCGAGGGCGCGGCCGCGGCGCTGCGCGGCCGGGCCGAGCGTCCCGACTACAGCGCCATGCTCGCCGCCGTCGCGGTGCCCGCGCTGGTCGTGGTGGGACGCCACGACGAGTTCACCCCGGTCGCCGACGCCGAGTTCATGCACCGCCGCATCCCGCGCTCGACGCTGGCGGTGATCGAGGGCGCCGCGCACATGCCGAACCTGGAGGCGCCCGCCGAGTTCGGCCGCGCGCTCGACGAGTTCCTGTCGACCTTCCCCGCGGCGACGCCTGGTCCGCCCGTCCGGCCCGGTCCCGTCGGCGGCTCCTGAGCCCGCCGTGCGACTCGGCGCCGGCGAATCCGGCGACTCCTGCGCGGATCCGGTGAATCCGGCGGTTCCGGCCGCTGCCGCCCGGCTCCGGCCCTGGCGGCGCCGGCACGGCGTACCGGCCCCGGCGGGGACGGCAGGTGGTACACGGTGGTCGGCCGGAGCGGTGAGAATGGGACCGACGACCGGAGACGGGGCCGGTCACCGCCCTTCGCGCCCGGCTTCCCCGAGCGGCCCGACGGCCGGTCGCCGGCACGGCTCAACGGAGAAGAGACGACCATGGCCGACAAGCCGGTGCTGACACCAGGCCCCGACCACCCCATCACCGTCGAGCGCACTCCCGGCCGCGTCGTGGTGTCGGCGGGCGGGCGCGTGCTGGCCGACACCCGTGACGCCCTGACCCTGCGCGAGGCGGACTACCCGCCGGTGCAGTACATCCCGCGCGAGGACGTCGACATGGGGCGGCTCGAGCGCACCGACCACGCCACCTACTGTCCCTACAAGGGCGACGCCTCCTACTACAGCCTCGCCGAAGGCGGTGAGAAGGGCGTCAACGCCATCTGGACCTACGAGACCCCCTACCCGGCCGTCGCCGAAATCGAGGGCCACCTCGCCTTCTATCCCGACCGTGTCGCCATCGAGGAGCACCCCGCCGGCTGACCGCCCCACCGCGTCCCGGCCCCGCCGGCGTGGCGCCCGGCGCGCGGGCCGCTCAGGCGGCGGCGCGGTCGGTGTTCTCGGCGGGCGGGCGCCGAGCCAGTGAGCCGGCGCCCAGGAGCACCGCGGCCATCGCCACGGTCACCAGGACGAAGGAGATCGGCAGGCTGGTGACGGACGCCACCCCGCCGATCATGCTCGGCGCGACGAAGCCCGAGCTGTAGCTGATCGTGGCGACCCCGGCGACGCCCTCGCTGGGCGTGCGCCCGGCGTTGCCGGCCGCCGCGAACACCAGCGGCACCACCACGGCCACCCCGAGCCCGATCAGCATGAACCCGGCGATGGCGGGCGGCGGGGTGCGCGCCGCCACGACCAGCACCCCGCCCGCCGTGGCGAGCAGCCCGCTGAGGCGCACAGAGACGACCGGGCCGACGCGGCGTACCACCAGGTCCCCGCCCAGTCGCCCCGCGGCCATGGTGAAGGCGAACCCGGTGTAGGCGAACGCCGCGACGCCGGGGGAGGTGCCGGTGACCTGCCGAAGGTAGACCGCGCACCAGTCCTGGGCCGCCGCCTCTCCGAAGACCGCGCAGAAGCCGACCGCCCCCAGCACGAGCAGGGGCCGGGACGGCAGCACGAACCGCGCCGGAGCGTCCTGACCCGCCGGGGCGCGCACGTCCAGCAGCCATGGCCCGGCCGCCGCGCCCACGACCAGCAGCACCGCGGCCATCGCGGCGAGGTGGACGCGGGCGTCCACTCCGGCGTGCGCCGCCGCCACCCCCACCGCGCCGCCCGCGAGCCCGCCGACGCTCCACATCCCGTGCAGGCCGGGCATGATCGAACGGCCCAGCCGCTGCTCGACCTCGATGCCCTGCGCGTTCATCACCACGTCGCACATGCCCGCGACCGCGCCGTACACCAGCAGGGTGACCCACAGCACGGCCAGACCCGGCGCGAGCGCCGGCAGGGCGAGCATGACGCACCACAGGGCGATCAGCAGGCGGGTGGCGGGCCGGACCCCGACGCGGTGGGCGAACCGCCCCACCATGGGCATCGTGACCAGCGAGCCGACGGCCGGGGCGAGCAGGGCGAGCCCGAGCTCTCCGGGACCGGCGCCCAGATGCTCCTGCAGCCAGGGGATGCGGGTGGCGAAAGAGCCGGACACCGCGCCGTGCACCGCGAAGGTCACGGCGATGGCCACGCGGGCGCGCCTGACGATGCCCCGGTCCACGGCAAGAACCTAGCAGAGCCCCCCGCGCCGGCCGGCGCGAGGTGATCATGGCGTCGCGGGCTCGTCCCGGCGGGCCTTCGCGGCGGGGGCGGGACTACGCTTCTGGGGACGGTCCCATGGGGACGGCACGCCGCTCCGGGACGGGGCGGGGCCGCCTTGACGGGCGAATCTGGTCGCTGGGAGTGTTGCGGCATGTTGGATGTGGCGGTCATCGAGGATCCGGCGGCGGCCGAGGTCTCGCTCGATCCGGTGCGGGCCCGTCTGCTGGCCGAGCTGGCCGTCCCCGGGTCGGCCACCATGCTGGCGGCCAAGGTCGGCCTGCCGCGGCAGAAGGTGAACTACCACCTCAAGACCCTTGAGCGGTACGGGCTGGTCGAGCTGGTGGAGGAGCGGCGCAAGGGCAACGTGACCGAGCGCGTGATGCGCGCCACCGCCGCCTCCTACGTCATCTCGCCGGTCGCGCTCGCCCCGGTGCAGCCCGATCCCTCCCGCGCGCCCGATCAGTTGTCGGCGCGGTGGCTGCTGGCGGTGGCCTCCCGGCTGGTGCGCGACGTCGGGCAGCTGATCACCGGGGCGGCCAAGGCGCGCCAGAAGGTCGCCACCTTCGCCATCGACGGCGAGATCCGCTTCGCCTCGGCCGCCGACCGCGCCGCGTTCGCCCGCGAGCTGGCCGAGGCGGTCACCACGCTGGTGGGCAAGTACCACGACGAGGGGGCCGCGGGCGGGCGCGACCACCGGGTCATCGTGGCCGTCCACCCGAGCATCACCCGTGACCCCGGCGAGACAGGCGACCCCGGCGAGACCGGCGCCACCCCGACCGCGACCAAGGACGCGACCAAGGAGCAGTGAGCGGCATGCGGCACGAATTCGAGGTGCGCGAGGAGATCGCGCTCGACGCGACGCCCGAGGAGGTCTGGGAGGCCATCGCCACCGGGCCGGGCATCGACTCCTGGTTCATGGGGCGCAACGAGGTCGAGCCGGGCGTGGGCAACACCGTGCGCCACAGCCTGATGGGGCACACCACGAACGCCACGGTCACCGCGTGGGAGCCCGGCAAGCGGTTCACCTACCAGAGCGAGCAGAACCCCGACGGCACGTTCATGGCCTTCGACTACCTCATCGAGGGCCGCGAGCGGGGCAGCACCGTGCTGCGGCTGGTGCACAGCGGCTTCCTCGGCGACGACTGGGAGGCCCAGTACGACGCGCTGAAGAAGGGCGACGGCATGTACATGCGCAAGCTCGCCGCCTACCTCAAGCACTTCCCCGGGCGCACCTCGACCTTCGCCCTGCTGGTCCCCGGCCCCCAGGTGCCCGGGCACGAGCAGGTGTGGACGGCGTTCAAGAGCGCGCTGGGCGTGGCGGGCGAGATCACCCCCGGCACGCCGGTGCGCCTGACGGTGCCGGGGCTGCCGCCCGCGGACGGCGTGGTCGAGAGCACCGAGTACCCGAGCATCCCCAGCGTCTGCACCGGCGACGCGCTGTACACGTTCATGCACGGCTACCGCGACACGGTCGTGGTGGAGCAGCACGGCTTCACCGAGGGCGCCGACGTCGAGGCGACCGAGCAGGCGTGGAAGTCCTGGCTGGCCCAGGCGTTCGCCTGAGCGCCCGCCGTCGGCCGGCCTCGCACCCCGTCTGGGGGACGGCCGGCGCCGGGGCGTGGAGTCCGCCGGACGGGACGTGGCGGTCACGTCCCGCCCGGCGGCCGGGCTCCGCCCCGCCCGGCCGCGTCGCGCGCCGGGCGGCCCTCGCCTGCCGGCGGAGCCCAGGCGTTCGGGCCGGCGTTCAGGCCAGCTTGCCGAGCCAGGCCTGCCAGGCGTGCTCGCTCTCTTCGGCGTCCGCCGGCGCGAACAGGTGGTGGCCGATGACGAGCGTGTCGTGCATGCCGAGGATGAAGCGGTAGAGCGCGTCGCCGGTGCGCACGCCGAGGAAGCCCGGGGCGACGTAGTCGGCGACCCCTTCGACCGGCGGCAGCCCCTCGGGGGTCAGCCGCACGCGGTCGCCCGCGGAGACCGGGCCGGCCAGCCCGAGGCCGCGCTCGAGGACCTCCCACGCGGGCTCGGCGCCGCCCGCGGACGGGCGCGCCCCGAAGACGACCGTGGCCGTGCGGCCGGGGAAGTGGGCGAGGTACTGGCCGAGGCTGTGCAGGTACAGGTCCCAGCCGCGCCGGAGGGCGTCGTACTCGCCCTCCCAGTCGTCGCCGAGGACGCCGCTCTGCACCAGGCGCAGGACGGTGGTGCCCTGCCCGCGCCCCTCGATGAGGTACTCGAAGGCCATGAAGAGCCCTTCGGGGCTCTCGGGGCTGCGGAAGGCGAAGCGCCGGGCCGGCTCCCACGCGGTGACGGTGGCCTCGGAGGGCGGGAAGTCGCCGAAGTACTGCCGGGCGGACCCGCCGACACGCGGCTCGATCTCGTTGCGTCCCATGAACCAGGAGTCGGCGCCGGGGCCGGTGGCGATCGCCTCCCACACCTGCTCGGGGGTCGCCTGCAGCGTCACCTGCTTGCGCAGCTCGAACTCGTGCGGCATCGGGAGCTCCTCGTCCTCGGCGCCCACGGGCGCGCCGTCTGGTATGTCGGTGAGCGAGCGGGTCGTCAGGCGATGGCGGCCGCTCGGAGCATCACGATGCCACCGAAAGATTAATTTGTCAATACGACTTCAGTTGTCGGTGACGGCCGCTCGCCGCGTGGCCGCTGGAACGCCGCGGAGGGCCTTGCCGAGTGGGTGAACCCACGGCCTGGTGCCGCGCGCGCCGTCCGCCGTGGCCGGTCAGCGCCCTTCGCCGGCCCAGGCGATGTGGCCGGCGTCGGGCGGGGCGTCCGGCAGGTGGACCACCGCCTGAGGAGGGCCGGTCAGGTTGTGGGCGTCGAGCACCAGCAGCTCGCCGCGCCGGCGGGCCAGGTCGCGGGCGAGCACCATGACCCAGCCGTCCCCTTCCAAAGCGCCGGGCCGCGGCACGAAGACCGGACGCCCGGCGCGCCGGCCCGGGCCGAGCTCGCGCACCTGGGTGACGCCGGCCGCCAGGTCCAGCCCGATGACCGCCTGCCCGCCCGCCGCGCGGGCGAACACCAACTGGTGCCGCAGCCCGGCGCGCCGGGGGTCGGCCGACGCCTCCGCCGCCGAGGCGATCAACGTGCGCCCCGAGGCCGTGCCGGTGGCGAGGTCCAGCGTCCAGCGGTGCACCGACGCGGGCCCGGCGTCGCGGTCGCGGTCCCACCAGGGGGTGTCGAAGGCGCGCTCGTGACGGACGACGTCCACCACCACTCCCCGCCCTCGGTCGTCGTAGGCGTTCACGGCCTCGAACACGTAGCAGGGGTCGATCGGGAACCAGATCGGCCCGGAGGGGTCCCAGGCGTCCCGCCGCAGCAGGCCGATGCGGGCGGGGCGGCCCGGCCGCCAGCGGTAGGGCGAGCCGGAGCCCATCATCGCGGCGGCGCGGTGGTGGGTGACCGGAAGGTCGAACACCACGACGAACCGCTCGGTGACCGCCACGGCGTGCACGAGCGGCGCGCCGGGGAGCGCGAACGGCCGCACGTCGCGCACGCCGCCCTCCGGCCCGAGGACCAGATGCTCGGCGATGTCGGACCCGGGGCGCACGGCCACGGTGTGCCACGCGATGCCGGTGTGGTCGCGGACCGGGGCGGCGACCTGCGTCCCCGGGGCGGCGGCCCCCGCGCCGGGGACGGCGGTACCGGCCCCAGGGGCGGGGGAGGGGAGGGTCAGCCGGTGGGCGGCGCCGCCGGACAGTCGCACGCCGTACACCAGCGGCGACCGGGAGGCGGGGACGGCGCCGCCCGCCGGGTGGGCGGAGGTGCACACCAGGGCGCCCTCCAGGCCGGAGGGAAGGGCCCCGTCGACGGTCAGCGACGCGTCGTGCGGCCCGCGACCGGACGCCGCGACGGCGGCGCTGTGCTCGGCGACGGTCATATCGGAACCTCCGGGAAGACGGCTGGCATAACAGCGTTATGAAAAAAATAACGCTGTTATGCCATACTGTCAAGATGAGTCCACGCCGAACCGACCCCCAGACGCGCACCGCCCTTGTCGACATCGCCGCCGGCCTGCTCGCCGGCGAGGGCCCCCAAGCGCTGTCGGCCCGCCGCGTCGCCGCGGAGGCGGGCAGCTCGACGATGACCGTCTACACCAACTTCGGCGGCATGAGCGGCCTGGTCCGCGAGATGGTGCTCGAGGGGTTCGCCCGGCTGGAGGCCTATTTCTCGCACGTCAAGGCCACCGACGACCCCGTGGCGGACATGGCGCTGCTCGGCCGCGCCTACCGGCGCAACGCCGTGACCAACCCCCACCTGTACGCCGTCATGTTCGGCGGCGCGCGTCCGGCCGGGTTCTCGCTCACCGACGAGGACCGCCAGCACGGCCGCTACACCCTGGGCACGGTGGTCGGCTGCGCCACCCGGTGCATCGAGGCCGGCCGCTTCCGCGCCGGCGACGCCGAGCTGGCGGCCCATCTGCTGTGGACCGCCGTCCATGGGCTGGTCACGCTGGAGCTGGGCGAGTACCTCATCGATCCCTGCAACGCGGACGTGGTGTTCGAGGCCCAGCTCACCGGCCTGATGGTCGGCGCCGGCGACGACCTGGCGGCGGCCGAGCGCTCCGTCCGCGCCTCGCTCGCCCGCCTGCCCGGCGAGCTCGGCGGCGTGACCCCCTACCCGGCCGGCGGCGACCCCTCCGCGAGCGGGCCGGCCTGATCCTGCGTGCCGGTCACCGGGGCGGGCGTCGGCGGCGGGCGCTCCTCGCCCGGCGAGGGCGCCCGGGGCAGGCACAGGACGAACCGCGCGCCGCGCGCGCTGTCCTCGATGGTCAGCGTGCCCCCGGCCATCTCGGCGATCTGCCGGGCGATGGGAAGCCCGAGACCGGTGCCGCCGGTGTCCCTGCTGCGCGCGGCGTCCAGGCGGGTGAAGCGCTGGAAGACCACTTCGCGCTTGTCGGGCGCGATGCCGCCCCCGTCGTCCAGCACCTCCAGCACCGCGGCGCCGAAGGCGTGGCCGGGGCCGCCGGGCCTGGGGCCCCGGTGCACCTTCACCGTGACCGTGGTCTCGGCGTGCCGCACGGCGTTGTCCACCAGGTTGGTCACCAGCCGGGCGAGCCGCACCCGGTCGGCCACCACCTCCGCTCCCTCGCCCAGCACCAGCTCCAGCCGCTTGGGCATGTGCCGGCTCCCCATCTCGCTCATCACCAGCTCCGCCAGGTCGACCCGGTCGCTGGCGCCGGGGGTGCCGGCGTCCAGGCGGGCCAGCGTCAGCAGGTCGCTCACGATCGCCTGGAGCCGGTCGAGCCCGCTGAGGACGGCCCGGCTGGTCGCCTGCCAGTCGTGGTCATCGGTGTCCATCAGGGCGTCCTCGACCTCGGCGCGTATGGCGGCGATCGGCGTGCGCAGGTCGTGGGAGGCGTCGGAGGCCAGGCGGCGCTGCTGCTCCATCGCCGACTGCAGCCGCCCCAGCGTGAGGTTGACGCTCTCGGCCAGGTCGCGCAGCTCGTCCTCACTGTCCGGGGTCGGCACCCGCCGTCCCGGGCAGTCGGCGTTGATCTCGTCCAGCTCCGTCCGGATGGCCTCCACCGAGGACAGCGACGCCGACACCGCGCGGTGGGTGCCGTAGGCGATCCCCGCGGTCAGCAGCAGCGCGCCCCCGATCACGGAGGCGGCCACCAGCGGATGGGTCAGCGGAGGGACCACCGGGGCGGCGGTGTAGATCGTCCAGACGCGCCCCGCGAGGAACACCTGCTCCCCGACCACGATTGAGCACTCATCGCGGGCGAAGGCCGGGCCGTCGCACACGGTCGAGGTGATCCCGCTCCGGCCGTCCCGCAGGTGCAGGTCCGCCATCGGCGGCTTGCCCTCCATCTCCTTGGACGCCGCCACCACCTTGCCCATCGGGTCGATCACCTGGATGTCGTAGATGAGGCCGTGCGGGATCGGGTCCAGGATGTTGCCGCGGTCCACCTCGGCGCCCACCCGCCCCGCCGTGCCCATGATCTCCTTGGTCAGGTAGGCCGTGGTGGTCATGTGCACGGCGACCAGGATCACGGCGGCCAGCAGGGCGCACAGCACCGCCGCCACCACGCCGGCGTACAGCGTCAGACGGCGTTTCACCGGCCATCGGTGCCCCGGACCCATGCCAAATCCCCCTATAGGCAGTCGACCACATGCCGTAGGGAATCTTGTCGCGGGGGTCGTGGTGCGGCCGCCGCCTTTCCGGGCCCGCCGGAGATCGGAAAAGGACTCGAAGACCCCCGCCGATGTTCGTCCCGCGATTCCTGGGGCAGCGGCATCCGGTGGACAGCGGGGGGCGGTCCAGGGCCGGTGGCCATGCCTGCGGCCCGCCCTCCCTCGGAGCGTCGCGGGGACGCGGCAGAGATGGGAGAGCATGAGAATCGTCGGCATCGCGGGAAGCGTCCTGTCCAACGCCTACGTCAGCAGGTTGCTGGAGGCGGCGGGCCGGGAGCTCCCCGCTCGGGCGGAGCTCGCGGTGTGGGACGGCCTGGAGCGGGTGCCGCCGGTCGAGGAAGGCCCGCTGCCGTCCCCGCTCTCGCGCCTGTGCGACCGGCTCGCCCGGGCGGACGGCTTACTGATCACCGCCCCCGCGCACAGCGTCCTGCCCCCACAGCTGACGCACGCGCTCGACTGGATCGCCTCCCAGCACGGCGGCACGGTCCTGTTGGGCAAGCCGGCCCTGGTGGTGACCTCCTGCCTGCGCCACCACGAGGCGATGTGGACCCAGACCCGGTTGCAGCGGGCCCTCGCCGCCGCGGGCGCGCACGTCCAGGGCGCCGACCTCGCCATCTCTCCCGCCTTCGGGCACTTCGACGCCGAAGGCCGCGTCACCGACGCGGCCGTCCGCGCCCGGCTCCGCTCGGCCCTGGACCACCTGCGCCCGCCCTCGGCCGCGAGTTCCGCCGCGCCGATCCCCGCTCCGCGGACCCCGCGTGCCGCTCAGCCCGGCGGCGCGCGAGCCGTCGTGCGGGGGTGAGGACGGCCGGGAGCCGGAGGTCCCGGCAGGGCGGGACGTTCGGCCCCTGCGCCCGCCCGGCGCCGCGTTGTTCGATGAGGTGACGGGCGAGCCGTCACGGCCCCGCCGCACTCGCCCAAGGAGGCGCCATGGACATCGCGAGCATGACCGCGGCGGACGTGATGAGCCGGGTCGTCGTCACGGTGAGGCCCGATGAGTCGCCCCTGATGGCCTGGGAGCTGATGAGGCGCGGAGGCGTCCACCACCTGCCCGTGGTGGACGCCCGCTCCCACGTGCTCGGCGTCCTCAGGCGCGAGGACATCGCCTCCCACTGGTCGGGCGGTCCGGCCGAGCAGTCCAGCGAGCAGGTGCGGCAGCTTCTGGGCGGCAGGCGCTGCCCCCACGTGGCCCCCGGGACGGGGCTCGCGAGCGTCGCCGCGACGATGGTGGACTCCTGCGTCGACGTCGTGCCCGTCGTGGGCGCCGACGGCACCCTGGAGGGGCTGGTCACCTCCACCGACGTGCTGCAGGCGGTCGCCGGGCGGCCGGCGCGCGCGGCCGGGCCGACCGAGGTGGTCACGGGCCTGTTCCGCCTGGAGCCGGTGCTGCCGCCCAGGCGTCCTCCCGGCGGATGAGCGCGGCGGCGGTCAGATGCCCTCGATGCGGCGGCCGGAGACCTCCTGCGCGATGATGCGGATGCACTGGTCGCGCTCACCGCCCGCCCATGGCCGCACGTCGAGGACGGCGGCCTGCGGTGGCGTCTCATCGGGGGCCAGGTGCTGCGCCGGGCCCTGCACCAGCACGCTCCAGCCGCGGCGCTCGGCCTCGTCGATGCGGTCCACCTCGAAGCCGGCCCTGACGGCGACGCCCGCGACGCCGCCGCGCAGGTCCCGGTCCATCGGCCCGCCCGCCCGCGTGCGGAAGACGATCGCCCCGCCGTGGAAGACGTAGTTGACCGGGAAGACGGCCGGGCCGGTGGACCCCGCGTACGCGACGCGCCCGACGCCGCCCGGCGCGATCAGGCGCAGGCACTCGTCGCGGCCGAGCGGGCGAAGGACGGGCCGCCCGGCGGGCCCGCCCTGACCGGGCGGCCGGTCGGCGTTCCCGCCCAGCAGTTCCAGGGCCGTGGTCTCCAGAGCCGCGGCCAGCCGAAGCAGCACGCCCTCGTCGAGGGGGGAGGGATAGGTCTCCAGATACTGCACGTAGCCGGGCACCACCCCGGCGCGTTCGGCGACCTGGCGGCGCGTCAGGCCGAGCCTGCGCCGGTGGTAGGCGAGGCGGCGTCCAAGGTCGCCGGGTGAGGCCGTTCCGTAGGACATCGGCACCCCCTTGTGCGCGCGAGCGCGCCTGCCATCTCCGACGCTACTCCTGGCGTCCGAGGCGGTGGCAGGGGAACCGGGGAACCGGCCGTCCCGGGAGGGCCGGTCCGTGAGGAAGGCGGGACCGAAGGGACGTGGGTCCCGCGTGGAAGGGTACTTCGTCCCTGTGGCCACCCGCCGCGGCGGCGCGACCATGGAGCAATGACACCGGCCCCGAAGTTGGAGACTCAGATGAACGACCGCGTCGCCCCTCCGTCGCTGGAAGAGCTCGATCTCGCGGAATGCCTGCGGCTCATCGCGCCCGGAGGCATCGGCCGGGTGGGTTTCACGGCCGCCACCGGTCCGGTGATCCTGCCGGTGACCTACACCATGTACGAGAAGTCGGTGCTGTTCCGCACGGCCTTCGGCGGCCCGCTCGACGAGGACCTGAACACCGGGGTGGCGGGCGTCGAGCTGAAGGTCGCCTTCGAGGTCGACGACTTCGACGCCGACGACCGCGTGGGCTGGAGTGTGCTGATCCAGGGCGCGGCCCATCGGGTGTCCGCCGAGGACGAGCTCGCCGCCGTGCGGGCCTCCGGCGTGGAGCCGTGGGCGGGTGGTGAGCGGCGGCTGTACGTCCGCGTCAACCCGGTCCAGATCACCGGCCGCCGCATCACCAGGTCCTAGCCCCCGGACGCCGTCCGCCCGCGCGGCACCGGCGTCCACCTCCGCGACCGCCGCGGTAGGGCGCCCCGCCGGTTCCCGCGCCGCGGGCGGCGGAGCGCACACGTGGCCACGGGTCTCCTCGCCCTAGATGAAAGGACTTTTTGCCCCTGATGCCGTGAACGGCGGGGTTCGCCCCGCTCCGAACCGTCTTGGGGCGTATGTGCGGAAGGGACCTTGGGCTCTGTTCCCCCCGGCGCGCCGGCCGATGGAATGGAACGGTGCAAAAAGGCGGGGGGCGTCATGATCGTGGTGGGAGTCGACGGGTCCCCGGCCGGTTTCGAAGCCGCGCGCTGGGCCGCCGGGGAGGCGGCGCTGCGCGGCGCCGGGCTGCTGGTGGCGCACGCGATGCCGGCGTGGGCCGCCGAGGCCGGGACCGGGCCCTACGCCGAGGTGGCGCGATGGATGCGCGACGGCGCCGACGCGATCTTGCGCGAGGCGCTGGATCAGGCACGCCGGGTCGCCCCCGGCGCGGAGATGAGCCACGCGCGTCTGCCCGGCGACCCCCGTGCGGCTCTCATCGAGGCCGCGGGCGCCGCCGAGCTGCTCGTGGTCGGCAACCACGGCCTCGGCGGCCTGCGCGGACTGCTGCTCGGGTCGGTCGCGCTCGGCGTCGCCGGGCGCGCGCCGTGCCCGGTGGCCGTCGTGCGGCCCGTGCCGCAGGGCGCGCGGCCGCAGATCGTCACCGGCGTCGACGGCCCCGGCTCCGGCGAGGAGGCGCTGCGGTTCGCGTTCGCCGAGGCGGCCCTGCGTCAGATCGAACTCGTCGTCGTGCACCTCGGGAACGGCCCCGGCGGAGGCGGTCAGGGGTCGCCGCCCGCCGCCTGCCACCGGTGGAGGGAGCTGCACCCCGAGGTGAAGGTGAGCGAGCCCGTCGTGAGCGGGGAGGCGGTGGACGTGCTGGCCGAGGCGTCCGCGCGGGCCGAGTTGCTGGTCGTCGGCTCGCGCGGGCGCGGCGTCCTCACCGGGCTGGTGCTCGGCTCGGTGAGCCACGCCCTCCTGCACCAGGCGCTCTGCCCCGTCGTCGTCCTGCCCCCGCCCACGGGGCCGGCACCGCCCTGCGAACCCGCCGCCGGTGACCGGGCGCCGGGCCGCCGGCGGGGCGCTGGACCCGCGCCCTGAGCCGGAGCTCATCGGCGGCCGGAGGACGCGCCGCGATCCCTGCTCGCCCTGTGTCCGACACCGGACGCGGTCGGTGCGACACTTCCTCGTATGACGGACAACGAGTCGCGTTCAGTCATCCCCAACATGCGGCTGGACGACCTGCTGTCGGAGCTGCGGGTCCGGCTGGAGGCCGTGCTGGCCACCCGCGACCGCGTGCACGCCCTGCTGGACGCGGTGGTGTCGGTGGGCAGCGACCTCGCCCTGGAGACGGTGCTGCACCGCATCGTCGAGACCGCCACCACCCTGGTGGACGCCACCTACGGCGCCATGGGCGTCATCGGCGAGGAGAACACCCTCGTGCAGTTCGTCCCGGTCGGGCTGAGCGAGGAGGAGATCACCCGCATCGAGCACTGGCCGCACGGGCTGGGCCTGCTCGGCCTGCTGATCAAGGAGCCTCAGACGCTGCGGCTCACCCACATCTCCCAGCACCCGGAGTCCTACGGCTTCCCGCCCGGACACCCGCCCATGGGCAGCTTCCTCGGCGTGCCGATCAGGGTGCGCGAGGAGGTCTTCGGCAACCTCTACCTCACCGAGAAGCGCGGGGGAGGGGAGTTCGACGAGGACGACGAGGCCATCGTGGTCGCCCTGGCCACCGCCGCCGGCGTCGCCATCGAGAACGCCCGCCTGTACGAGGACACCCGGCGTCGCGAGACCTGGCTCCAGGCCTCCTCGGAGATCACCACCCGCCTGCTGTCGGGAGCCGACCCGGGGGAGGTGCTGAGTCTCATGGCGCGCCGGGCCCGCGAGATGGCGGGCGCCGACGTCGCGGCGATCCTGCTGCCCGACGACGGCGACGAGGGCGGCAAGACGCTGCGCGTGGTCATCCGGGACGGCGAGCCGGGCGCCCGCCGGCCGGGCGACGAGGTGCCGGTCGGGGTGTCCCTGGAGGGCAGGGCGTTCGTGCGGGGCGAGCCGCTGATGCTGAACAACGCGGGGGAGAGCGAGATCCTCGACGGCCTGGAGGACCACCCCATGCCCGGACCGGTGGTCGCGGTGCCGCTGGGCGCGGCCGGCGCGGTGCGCGGGGTGCTCTCGCTGGGCAAACGGCATGGGCGCATCCCGTTCAGCCACTCGGAGCTGCGCACCCTGTCGGCCTTCGCCGGGCAGGCCGCCGTCGCCCTGGAGCTGGCCGAGACCCGTAAGGACGCCGAGCGGCTCGGCCTGCTGGAGGATCGCGACCGCATCGCCAAGGACCTGCACGACGTCGTCATCCAGCGCCTGTTCGCTGTCGCCATGACGCTCATGAGCGCGGTGCGCCTGGTGGAGCGGCCGGAGGCGTCCTCCCGGCTGCAGAGCGCCATCGACGAGCTGGACAACACCATCCGGCAGATCCGCTCCACGATCTTCGCCCTGCAGACGCCGCGTGAGGCCGCGGGGCCGAGCCTGCGCGCGCAGATCGTCGAGGTGGTGGAGAACGCGCGCGGCCACCTGGGGTTCATGCCCGCGCTGAGCATGGAGGGCCAGCTCGACAACCAGGTGCCGCCCCGGCTCGCCGAGCAGGTGCTCGCGGTGCTCAGCGAGTCGCTGTCCAACGTCGTGCGCCACGCCAAGGCCACCCGCGCCGAGGTCGTGGCGCGGACGCGGGACGACCGGCTCACCCTGATCGTGGAGGACAACGGCGTCGGCCTGTCCGGGGGAGGGCGGCGCAGCGGGCTGCGCAACCTGGAGGAGCGGGCGGCCGGCCTCGGCGGCACGTTCGAGCTGGACGCGCCCGCGGGCGGGGGCACCCGCCTGACCTGGAGCGTGCCGCTCGGCTAGCGCCGGATGCGCCGCCCGGATACCTGCTCGGTGGACACGACGATGAAGTGCTCGCGGCCGCCCGGCGCCCACGGGGTCAGCGGCAGCTCCGACAGCCGGGCGATCTCCTCGGGGTCGCTCACGGCGCGCGCGTGCCCCACAGCGGTCACCGACCAGCCGGTGCGGGCCCGCGGGTCTATCTCGTCGGCCTCGAACGCCACGATCGCGTTGCCCGCGGCGGCGGCGAGCTTGGAGCCCGTCCCGGTGCGGATCACGATGCTCGTGCCGTCGAGGTGGAAGTTCACAGGCTGGACGGCCGGGAGGGCGCGGTCGGTGTAGACGATCCGTCCTATCGGGGTCGAGGCGAGCAGTTCCAAGCACTCTTCCCGGGAGAGCACCTGCAGGCCGGCAGCATCGATCTTCACGCGTCACAGCCTGCCCGAGCGAGGGGGGATCCGGTTAGGGGCTAAGGTCCCCTCTTCATCCCTGACGGGCGGTTCCACTCCGTGGAGCGGCCGTCACGGCAGGCGCAGGCCGGCGATGAGGAGGCCGGCCAGCCGGCGCGCGTCGTAGCGAGGATCGGTGTCCGCGCCGATGCACAGGTTGCCGACGCCGCGCATGAGCTCGTAGGCGTCCACGTCGGCGCGGATCTCGCCGGCGGCGGCCGCGGCGCGGAGCAGGCCGGCGCACACCGGCACGAGCCGGTCGAGGAAGTAGGCGTGCAGCGCGTCGAACCCGGCGTCGTCGGAGCGCAGCACCGCTGCGAGCCCGTGCTTGGTGACCAGGAAATCGACGAACCGGTCGATCCACGCCCCGAGTGCGGCGTGCGGGGTCGGGCCGGCGGCCAGCAGGGCCGGACCGGCCTCGGCGCACACCTCGACCTGGTGCCGGTAGACGGCGATGATCAGATCGGCCCGCGTCGGGAAGTGGCGGTAGATCGTGGCCACGCCGACCCCCGCCCTGGCCGCGATGTCGCGCACCGGCGCCTCGACCCCCGAGGCCACGAAGGCCGCCGCGGCGGCGTCGAGCAGCGCCGCCTCGTTGCGCCGGGCGTCGGCCCGCTTGCGCGGGGCCGTGCGCGCCGCGTCCCCGTGATCTCCGGCGTTCCCGTGGTCGCCGTCGCCCTCGTTCACCGTGCCGTTCCCTCCGCTGCCGCGCTCACCGTTGACTTACTTTGTAAAGGAGGCCGCTCGGGCACACTACAAAGAAACCACCATCAAAACCAGAACGACGAGCGGACCCATCATCAGGCCTGATGCCAGTCGTGGCGTTCGAGGAAGGTGTGGTCGCCGGTGGCGTAGTCGGTGAAGGACTCCTGCAGGGCCTTCAGGCCGGTGACGTGGGTGCGCAGGAGCAGGTCGCGAGGGCTGTCCTTGAACTCCAGCTCGTACCCGCCGGGTTCAGGGGAGACCTGGAGGAAGTGCCGGCCGAACACGACCAGGGCGGCGAACGGGTTCTGCGCCGAGAGGGTGGCGAGGACGTCCGACACCAGCCCCAGATCGGGGTCGGTGATGACCAGGCCGTCGCCGGTGTGCAGTTGCATCTCGCGGAAGGAGCCGGTGGGCGCGAGGTTGTGCACCAGGTGGCGCTGGGGGTCGTAGCAGACCAGCCCGCACGCGCGGGCCAGGGCGAACGCGGTTCGCGCGACCTCGTCGGACCTGTCCAGGCCGACGGTGACGACGGCGTGCGCGGGGGAGGCGGCCTCGGCCTCGGCCAGGTCCCCGGCGAAGGCCGCGACTCCCGGGTGGGGCCGGACGGCCGTGGTGTCGCCGCGGCCGAGGGCCGCGTGGACCTCCCTCGCGCGTTCCCTGGTGATCGGCTCGGGTTCGTGCCAGGCGGTCAGGACGAAGTTCATGCTCTCCATGGTCCTCTACCTGGCGTGGTGCGCGGACGCTCCGTCCCGCCGCCCCCGCGCCGGGGCCGTGGTCGCGATGAGCCCGTCGCCACGGCCCGCGGGGATGGGAAAGGCCCGGCGGGGACGCTTTGTGGCGTGCCGCCGGGCCGGGCGGCCGCCGTCATCGGTGTGCGTGACGGCGGCCGCGGTCGGACGGGCCGGTCAGAAACCGGCGGTGATGCGAGTGAAGTCCCAGTTGTTCTGGGAGACGCCGCTGCAGGTCTCCGACACCCCGCCGCCCGGGCAGGGACGGTCGCGGTTGACCGACCAGAAGGCCAGGCGGGTGAGGCCCTTGGACTTGGCCCAGTCACGGATCTGCGTCCAGGTCCCGGTCGAGGTCACCTCCTGCTGGTCGCTCAGGCCGTTCATGCCGGAGATGCCCATGTGCGCGTAGGCCTGGGCATCGGTCCAGCCCCAGGCGCTCTTGAGGGCGTTCTTCAGCCCTTCGGAGGCGTTGACGGTGCTCTGGTACATGTTGGCGCCGCCGCCGAAGTCGAACGGCATGATCGTGTAGTTGTCGATGGGGACGTTCAGCGCCCGCGACTGGTTGATCAGGCGGATGCCGTCGCCGCTGGGGCCGCTGGTGCCGGTGCCGAAGGTGAGGACCACCTTGACGTTCGGGTTGTTCTGCTTGACGATCTTGAGTCCGCCGAGGATGCGGTCCTGGACGGTGTAGTTGGAGAACTCGTCGGTGTTCTCGATGTCAAAGTCGACCACGGCCGGGCCGACGGCGTTGATGACCTGCTGGACGGCTCCGGCGAAGGCGCTGGAGGAGGAGCAGTTGGGGCCGAGCTTGTTGCCCGACCAGCCGCCGAAGGACACCTGGACGCTGCCGCCCGCGCCCTTGACGGCCGAGATCGTCTGCGCGTCGGCGCCGCCGGTGAGCGGGCGCGAGCCGTCCCACATCGGCGTGCAGCCGCCGCCGGAGAGGATGAAGGCCATGGTGAAGGACTTCACCCCGGTCGCGCTCATGACCGAGGTGGCGCTCGGCGGGCTGCCCCAGCCCATGTAGAGGTAGGGCGCGCCGGCCATCTTGCCGGGGGTGGGCGGCGGGGTGGTGCCGCCTCCGGGGAGGGTCCACTGCTGGTTGGCGCCGGCGAAGCAGTCCCAGATCTGCAGGGGCGTGCCGTCGGCCGAGCTCGGGCCGGTGGCGTCCAGGCACTTGCCGAGGGCGCGCAGTGTGCCGTCGCTCTGGGCGGTCCAGACCTGGGCGGCGCTGCCGTTGCAGTCGTAGAGCTGGACCTTGGTGCCGTTGGCGCTGCTGGCGGCGGCCACGTCCAGGCACTTGCCGAGGGCGCGGATGGTGCCGTCGGAGCCGGTGGTCCACTGCTGCGCGGTGGTGCCGTTGCAGGTGTACAGCTGCACCTGCGTGCCGTTGGCGCTGGAGGCCGCGGCGACGTCGACGCACTTGCCGCCGTAGCCGGTGATCTGGCCGGTGGCCGCCGAGGCGGGGATCAGGCCGGTGGCGAGCAGGGGCAGCGCCGCGGCGGCGGCCACCGTGAGCACCCGGGAACGGAGTCGGGAGCGGAAACGGCCGGAGTGTTCCGGATTCATGGGGGGTGTCGCTTCCTTCGTGCGTGGGGGGAGGTGCCGTGTTCTGTGCTGTTCCTGTGATCGTGCGGGGATGGAGGCGAGGGGGACCTCGCCCGGGGCCGGTCCTTCCTTGCGCTTCGGGTGGGCAGCCCCGAAACTCTTAGGAAGGTTTCTTGTTTAATGAGAGGATTCAACGCCCTGCGGCCACTTGGAGTCAAGAGGCTCGTTGCCGCCGAGGTAAGGGACTATGGAGGACCGGAATACGAGCGCTCCGGAGGAGGACCAGAGATGACCACCGCACGGAAATTCGCCGACGCCGGATCCCTGACCCCGGTGATGCGGGAGGTCTTCGGTTCCGACCGCCGCGTCGCCGGCGTCGACCGGTTGCTCAACGGCAGCAAGAAGGGCGTCTACCGGGTCACGCTGGACGACGCCACGAGCACGATCGTCTATGTCTGGAACGCCGACGAGGACTACTGGGACGGGCTGCTTCCCGATGGCCACGACGACCCGTCCAACCCGTTCGCCCACGCCTCCGGTATCTCCTTCTTCGAGGGCGCCACCCGTCGGCTGGAAGCGGTCGGAGCTCGTGCGCCGCGGCTGCTGCTCGCCGACCGCGCCGCCCCGGAGTGATCCGGCCGGCGACGGGTGGCGAACACGTCCCGGTTCACTTCGGCGCGGATCGCCGTGGCATGTCTCGCTCGCATTCCGGCCTCACTCCTACGGAGACCACTTCTGGTTGGCGGCGCCCGTGCAGTCCCAGATCTGCAGGGGCGTGCCGTCGGCCGAGCTCGGGCCGGTGGCGTCCAGGCACTTGCCGAGCACCCGCAGTGTGCCGTCGGAGGCCGCCGTCCACTGCTGGGCGCCGGTGCCGTTGCAGTCGTAGAGCCGGACCCTGGTGCCGTTGGCGCTGCTCGCCCCCGCCACGTCCAGGCACTTGCCCAGCGCCTGCAGGCTGCCCTCGACGCCGGTGGCCCACCGCTGGGCGGCGCTGCCGTTGCAGGTGTACAGCTGCACCTGCGTGCCGTTGGCGCCGGAGGCCCCGGCGACATCGACGCACTTGCCGCCGTAGCCGGAGATGGGCCGGCCGCCGGCGAAGGCGGTGCCCGGCCAGGTGAAGGTGGCCGAGGTGCGGGTGGGCAGGGTGTAGGTGAACGACTGCCCGGCCCAGTTGACCTTCACCGACTGGGCGCTGCCGGTGGTGTTGTAGGCGATCAGCGCCTTGGAGCCGTCGGGGTTGCGCCAGGCGACGTTCTTCACCGCCGCGCCGGCCGTCGAGGCGATGCGGTAGGCGCCGGGCCTGACGAACTTGGTCAGGTGACCCATGGTGTAGTACTCGATGGTGTAGTCGACCTGGCCGTGGCGCGCGTCGCCGTTGTGCACGGTGACCAGCCCGGTGCAGACGTCGCAGCCGCCGTTGTGCGGGTTGTGGGCCTGGTCCATGGCCAGCCCCCACTTGATCCAGCTGCGGTCCCAGTTGCGGGTGTAGTCGATCAGGTTGTTCATGTCCTCGCGGTGCTGGTCGCCGATCCAGGTGCCGCCCGAGTGCTCGGTCATGTACGCGTTGACGTTCGGGTACTGGTCGTGCACCGTGCTCTGCGTGCCGACGTCCCCGCCGTAGCCGTGCCAGGCGATGCCGCCGAACAGCGGGTCGTCGCGGATCGCGGTGTCGGCCAGCAGAGGAGCGCCCCAGGTGTTCCAGCCGTCCCAGTTCCAGTCGTGCACGAGGGTCTTGGTGGTGATGCCCGCGGTCCGGAAGGCCGGCCACAGCGCGCTCTTGATGAAGTACTGCAGCCCGGAGGTGTTCCAGTTCATCGAGGGGTATCCGGCGCAGCAGGTGGGCTCGTTCTGCGGCGTGACGTAGTCGATGCGCACGCCTTGGGCCTGGTATGCCTGGATGTACCGGGCGAAGTACTCGCCGTACATGCCGTAGTACTGCGCCTCCAGCCAGCCCTGGCTCCAGGCGTCGTTGTCCTTCATCCAGGCGGGCGCGCTCCACGGCGATGCCATGACCTTCAGTGCGGGGTTGAGCGCCTTGGCCTGCTTGGTCAGCGGCACGATGTCGGTCAGGTCGTGGGCGATGGAGAAGCCCGACAGGTCGCAGCAGGTGTCGTCGTAGGAGTAGCTGGAGCGGGCGAGGTCGGAGGAGCCCATCGGGTTGCGCAGGAAGCCCAGGCCGATGCCCTGGACGGGGTCGAACAGCCTGCGCATCACCGTGTCGCGGGCGCCGGCGCTGAGCACACCGCTGCTGTTCAGCAGCCAGGCGGCCGAGTCGGTGACCGAGGCGCCGCCGCCTTCGAACTGCTGGTAGGTGGTGTTCTCGTCGACGGTGATGGTCTGGGCGGCGCCGGGGCTGGTGGCGGTGAAGCCGATGGGCGCCTGCTGTTGCAGGCCCCGGGTCACCGTGCGGCCGGCGGCGTCGGAGGTGGTGGTGAGCCAGACGTTGACGGTCTCGCCGGCGGCCTGGGCGGGAGCGGCGCCGGCGACGTTGAGCGCGGTGCCGGCCAGCAGGAGCACGGCGGGCAGCGCGAGACGCGCTCTGCGGAATGGAGGCAGGGGCATGGGCCGGTCTCTCTCGACGGGGGAGCGAGGGGGGTTTCGCCCGTACGGCCCTGCCCGGCGGCGCACGGCGTGGTGTGCCAGTGGTAACACGGGCTCAGGGGGAACGCAACGCGTGCGGGCCTTGACATCCGCCCTCACCCTCACCGTCCTGGGCCTTTACTCTTAAGAAAGTTTCTTTTATGTTTGCCGCACCCCCCAGCGAAGGAGTCCGGCATGCGAAGAACGATCTTGGTGGTGGTCACGGCGTTGATGACGGCCGGGATCACGGTGTTCGCCGCCTCGCCCGCCCTGGCCCACGGGTACGTGAACTCGCCGCCGAGCCGGCAGGCCATGTGCGCCCAGGGACGAGTCACCGGCTGCGGCGACATCATCTACGAGCCGCAGAGCGTCGAAGGCCCGAAGGGGCAGCGCAACTGTCACGGCGGGGTCGCGCGCTTCGCCCAGCTCAGCGACGACGGCAAGTCGTGGCCGGCGACCTCCGTCGGCTCCACGGTCACCTTCAACTGGGTGCTCACCGCCCGCCACGCCACCAGCACCTGGGAGTACTACATCGGCAACACCCGGGTGGCGGTGTTCGACGACGGGGGCCGGCAGCCGGGGGCGACCGTCTCGCACACCGTGAGCCTGTCCGGCTTCAGCGGCAGGCAGAAGGTCCTGGCCATCTGGAACATCGCCGACACGGTGAACGCGTTCTACTCCTGCGTCGACCTGCAGATCGGCGGCGGCGGCAACCCGCAGCCGACCCCGACCCCGACCCCGACCCCGACGCCCACGCCGACCCGCACGCCGACGCCCACTCCCACCCCGACTCCGACGACTCCCGCGCCGGGCGGCACGTGGGCGGCCGGCACCGCGTACGCGGTGGGCGCCCAGGTGACCTACGACGGCCTGCGGTACCGCTGCCTCCAGGCGCACACGGCACTGGTGGGCTGGGAGCCGCCGAAGGTCCCGGCCCTGTGGCAGAGGGTCTGACCCCACCTCCACCTGACCCCTTGCGGGCGTCGCGTCCGATGGCGGGCGCGGCGCCCGCAGGCGTGCGCCCGGGGGGCACCGCCGGGCGGATCGGCGCCGGGCGGCCTGCGCGCGCCGGAGTGCCCGGCCCGGCCGACGGCCGCCTGCGAGCACACCCGGAGATCAAGGCCTTGCCGGTTCACTACTCTGTGGTACGTTGTAGTGGTACTTGGTAGTACCGAGTACTGGATACCGAAGAGGACTCACGGTGGACGACCTGACCGAGATGCTGAAGGGCACGCTCGAGGGCTGCGTGCTCGAGATCATCGACAGCGAGGAGACCTACGGGTACGCCATCACGCGCCGGCTGAACGAACTCGGCTTCGCCGACGTCATCGAGGGGACCGTCTACACCATCCTGTTGCGCCTGGAGAAGAACGGGCTCGTCGAGGTGGCGAAACGACCGTCCGAGCTGGGGCCGCCGCGCAAGTTCTTCGCACTCAACGACGCGGGGCGCGCGGAGCTCGCGACCTTCTGGGCGAAGTGGGAGTACATCACATCGCGGATCGACAAGCTCAGAGAGGGCGGGAGATGAACCTCTGGGAGACCATGACGGGCAGCGATCTGACCAGGGAATGGAAGGCCTTCGAAGCCCGGGCCGAGGGGTTGCCGGCCGACTACCGGGCGGCGTGGGAACAGATCAAGTGCCATCTATTCCCCTATGGGGACTTCACCGGCCGGAACCTGATGCCGATTCTCGACGGTGCTCTGGGGCTGCTCGAAGAGACGGCGGCCGATGGGCAGAGCATTCACGAGGTGCTGGGTGAGGACATCCAGGGCTTCTGCGCGGCCCTGGCGGGCGGGCAGGGGGCTCGGAGCTATCGCGACCGGTGGCGCGAGCGGTTGAACAGGAAGATCGCCAGGAAACTGGGCCGGCTGGGAGGCTGACGTGGGCATCCACGACATCATCGAGGGCAAGAGGCAATGGCGGGCGCACATGGCCCGGGTCAAAGCGCTCCCGCCCGACTATCGGATCGTCTACAAGGAGATCCAGAGGTACCTGTTCAAGGTCGGAGCGTTCGACCTGACCGACGGATCCCTGTTCTCCGGCATCCTCGACTTCTTCCAGGAGGGCGTCGCGGCCGGCAGGGGAGTCCTGGAGCTCATCGGCGACGATGTCGCCGCCTTCTGCGACGAGCTGATCAAGGACTCGCGCACCTACGCGGACATCTATCAGGAGTCCACCGGCGGGCGGCCCGGCACGGCAGGGAAGTGACATCCGCCGGCCGGGGTGCTGATGGAGTTCTCCGATCGGTGGCCGGCCATCGGCCCCCGTGCCGTTCAGAACTGGCCACGACTTCCCGGCAGCACTTTGATCTACAATGTAAAGGCGCTGGATATGTGCAGCCACCAATAAATTTCCCGAAACAATCAACCCGCAACGACGAACCGACCCTTGCGACTCCTGGGTGGCGGCGCCGGCGCATTCACGCGACAGGTGCGTCCCGTCGGCGTGTTGTGCGGGGGAAATCACCTGGGCCTGCGGGAACGATCAATATTCGTGACCTGCGGGGAGGGCGCGGGCGTCACGGTGTTCACGGTGATCAATAGTGTTGCGAGGCTGTTGTGATGTTGTGGTGAGTGTGCGCGCCCTATTGGGGTAGCGATGGGCTCATGGCCGATACTTGTAGCTCCGGACGTGTGGTCGCGGGACGTTACCGGCTCCTGGAACCCCTTGGGCAGGGTGGCATGGGAGTCGTGTGGCGCGCCGTGGACGAGCTGCTGCTCCGCGAGGTGGCGGTCAAAGAGCTGCTCGGGTCGGCGGAGCTGACCCAGCCGGAGCGGGAGATCTTCACGACGCGGACCTTCCGCGAGGCGCGGGCGGCCGGGCGGCTGAGCCATCCGGGCGTCGCGGCCGTCTATGACGTCTTCGAGGACGACGGCCATCCGTGGATCGTGATGCAGCTGGTGCCCTCGCGGACGCTCGGGGCGATCGTCCGTGAGGACGGCGCGCTGCCGCCGGGGCGGGTCGCCGAGATCGGCCTGCAGGTGCTGGCGGCGCTGACGGCCGCGCACGAGGCGGGGGTGCTGCATCGGGACGTCAAGCCGGACAACGTGCTGGTGACGGCGGACGGCAACGCGGTGCTGACCGACTTCGGCATCGCGACGCTGGAGGAGGACTCGCCGGTGACCAGGACCGGGACGCTGGTGGGGACGCCGGCGTTCATCGCCCCGGAGCGCGCGCTCGGGGGGCGGGCCGAGCGGGCGTCGGACCTGTGGTCGCTCGGTGTGACGTTGTACTTCGCGGTCGAGGGCAGGTCGCCGTTCCAGCGGGGGCACATGCTGGCGACGCTGGCCGCGGTGCTGTACCAGGAGGCGGCGCCGTTCCAGAGCGCGGGGGCGCTGGCTCCGGTGATCGAGGGGCTGCTGGTGAAGGACCCGGCGGTCCGGATGCGGGCGCCCGAGGTGGTCCGCCTGCTGGGCGAGGTCGCGTCCGGTCGTGCGACGGAGCCGGTGGGGGTGCCGACCGCCGTGTCGGCCCGGATGCCGATCCCGGAGGCGGGCGCGGGTCCGGTGCGGGTCTCGACGTCGGGGACGGGTGTGGTGTCCGGTCCTGGGGGGCTGTCGCGGCCCATGGCGATGGCCGGCCGGGCCTTGTCGCCGGAGGCGGTCTCCCTGCCGGCGCCGCGCCGCCTGTTCGCCGCGGCGGGTGCCACGCTGTTGCTGGGCGGGCTGGTCGTCGGAGGGCTGGCCTATCTGCGTCCTGCGGTCGATCAGGGGATGGCGGCGGCGCCGGAGGCGGTGCGGGTGACGGTGGCGCCGTCCCGGCCTGTCGCGGAGGAGCGTGGCATCGGCGGCGAGCGGGTTGCGGATCGGACGGGGGAGGGGGCCGGTCGTGCGCCGGGGGGGCGTGGGAGTGCGGGCTCGCGGGGCGGGGCGGCGCGCCCGGAGGCGGTGTCCCTCTTGGGCGGGGGACGGCCGGAGGGGGTGCGGTCGGTGAAGAAGGCGCCGGGAGGTCCGTCCGGCGCCGGGCGGGCGAAGAAGCACGGTGAGGCGAAGGGGCCTGGTGGGGGGAAAGGGGCCGGGAAGGAGAAGGGGTCCGGTAAGGGGAAGGGTGAGGGGGGAAAGGGCGGCGGCGCGAAAGGCAAGGGCTCCGCGCGCAAGCCCGATAGGCCTGGTATTCCGGGTATTTCCGCCATTCCTGGCAAACCGGCCAAGGCTGGAGAGAAGGCCAGAGGCGGGGCAAAAGGGAAGTTCCACTAGCGCCTGAACGCGCGCCCCGGCGGTTCGACCGCCCTTTTCCCATTGAAGGTCAATCGAGCATCTGGCGCTTCGATCGCGTTGGCCGTACGTTGCAATTCCGGGTCAGGCCGACGATTGGAGCGACGGGATGGCTCTTGGTGAGTCCGGTGCGAGTGCGCGGCGTTCCGGTGGGGCGGTTCGGCGGGAGCTGGTGGCGTTCGGAGTGGTCGGGCCGCCGCTGTTCGTGGCGGTGTGGCTGCTGGAGGGGTCGGTGCTCCGCCCTGAGGGGTACAGCGCGCTGCGGCATCCGGTGAGTTCGCTGGCCATCGGCGAACTGGGGTGGATCCAGGTGGCGGACTTCCTGATGGTGGGTCTGTCGTTGCTGGTGTTCGCGTTCGCCCTGCGGCCGGCGATGCGGCTTTACGGGGGCGGCCTATGGGTGCCGTTGCTGGTCGCGCTGGCCGGATTGGGTCTGGTGGGTTCGGCGCTGTTCACCACCGATCCGTGGAGTGGATATCCGCCGGGGACGCCGGCGGTGCCGCAGGGGGCGGCGGCGACGATCCACGGGACGTTGCACGGTGTGTTCGGGACTCCGGTGTTCCTGGGGTTGCCGGTGGCGGCTCTGGTGGCCTGTTACCGGTTCGCCAAATCGGGGCATCGGTGGTTCGCCGTCTACAGCGCCGCGTCGGCGGTGGTGTTCCTGGTGGGGTTCGTGCTGGCGTCCAAGGCGTTCGCGCAGGATCCCGGGCTGGTGGCGGTGGGCGGGCTCTTGCAGCGCCTGACGCTGGTGGTCGGGATGGCGTGGTTGACCGCGCTGGCGGTGCTGGTGCTGCGTGATTCGCGGGGTGGCGAGGTGCGTGACCCGGACGGCGGGGCGGTGCGGGCCGCCGGGTGAGGCCGTGGTGCGGCGACGGGGCGCCGCGTGATCCCAGGGGTGCCGCGCGGTGCGGGGCCCCTGGGTAGGGGGTACGGCGCGGCCCGGGTGCCGGGTGGTCTCCGGGGTGGCGCGTCCGGGGCGGTGGTGCGGTGGTCTGAGGCCCAGGGCGCTTGAAGAGTGGGGCAGGTGCGGCCGTCAAGTTGGGGGGCTTTGCACTTTTGACGGCGGTCTGGTGTTGATGAGGGATTCTCGACCATTCCGGGGTGTTGGCGGGTCGGCGACGTTACCGGCCGGTTGACCTGGGACGGGTAGCGTTCGTACCTACATCCCGAATCGGATGAAAGGGCACAGATGGCCGCACAATTCGAGGTGTCCATCGCCTACCGGCCACCCGTCGTCCTCCTGGCGCTGACGGGGGAACTCGACCTGGCCACGGCGGACATCCTGGTCGCGAGCGCCAAGGATTTGATCGGCCGCGGACACGCGCACCTGGCGCTGGACGTCACTGACCTGCGCTTCTGTGACTCGACCGGGCTGGAGGCCATGATCGCGGCGAGCGAGCGGACGGCGGGCGCCGGTGGTTCGCTGCGACTGGTGGGCGTCCGGGGCATCCTGCAACGCGTCCTGGAGGTCACCCGGCTGGAGCATCCCTTCCGGCCCGACCTTGACGGCCGCCCGGGGGACTGGTCGGCGACCGCGCCGTCTCCCGTTCCGTCCGCGCGCCCTGTGGCGCCGCCGCGCGTGTACGCCAGGGCGCTGGTCGGCCGCGCCCGTGAGACGACTCCGCGGGCCCCCTCGGCGGTGTGAGCCCCGCGACCGCGCCGTGCCCCCCGGCCGGACGGCACGGAGCCCGGGGCTATATCCGCTCCTCGGGGTGTGATCGACAGCGGAACGACCAGTGGCGTTAACGAACCGCCACGAGCGGAGTCGCCGCCATCCATCGTTTCGATGTCGGTAAGCGCTGAACGCACAGAGATTTGTACCAGAATGATTACTGTGCGTTGGTTACCGGTCGGTCAGTCCTACCTTGCGGCGTATGCCGGTGGAGTTCCTGACTGATACGGCACCGCTGACCCGGCCGATCATGCCTGGTCGCACCCGGGCATGAGGCGGCTCAGAAGTAGGTAGGCATGCGTGGCACGTAGGGCTCTTCCAGAGAACGGATCTCCTCGTCGGTGAGCCGGATGTCGAGCGCGGCGGCGGCGGCGGCCAGATGGTGGGGCTTGGTGGGGCCCACGATCGGCGCCGAGACCACAGGATTCTTCAGCACCCAGGCCATCGCGACCTGAGCCATCGGCACGCCGCGATCCTCCGCGATCCGCTGCACCGCATCGACGATGGCCTGGTCGCTGTCGAGGAACAGCGGCCGGCCGTGGAAGTCGACGACGGGATCGACCTGCGCACGGTGGCTCGACCGCTCCCCCCAGGGACGCGCGACCCGCCCGGCCGCCAGCGGGCTCCAGGGGATGCTGCCCACGCCCTGGGCGGCGAGCAGGCCGAACATCTCCCGCTCCTCCTCGCGGTGGATCAGGCTGTACTGGTCCTGCATGGACACGAACCGGGTCCACCCGCCCGCCTGCGCGGTGTGCTGCATGGTGGCGAACTGCCAGGCCCACATCGACGAGGCCCCGAGGTAGCGGGCCTTGCCGGCCTTGACCACGTCGTGCAGGGCCTCCATCGTCTCCTCGACCGGGGTCTCGGGGTCGAAGCGGTGGATCTGGTACAGGTCGATGTAGTCAGTGTCCAGACGCCGCAGGGAGGCGTCGACCTGCTCCATGACGGCCTTACGGGACAGGCCCGCTCCACCCGGGCCCTGGTGCATCGGCTGGAACAGCTTGGTGGCCAGCACGACGTCGTCGCGGTGGACGTACTTCCTCAAGGCCCGCCCGACGATCTCCTCCGAGGTGCCCAAGCCATAGATGTTCGCGGTGTCCCAGAACGTGATACCCAACTCGACCGCCTGCCGGAAGATCGGCTCGGCGCCGTGATCGTCAAGCACCCACGGCAGCCGCTTGGCCGGGTCACCGAAGCTCATGCAGCCCAGCGCGATGCGGCTGACCTTCAGCCCTGACGTTCCCAAACGGGTGTACTCCACGGTAGGTGGTCCTTTCTCAGCGTGCAGGCCCCCTTCGGGCCTGTCGGGGTCCGGGCGCCGGTCAGCGTTCGATCATCTGCATCTGGGCTGCGTTGTGGTGCCCGCCGGCGGCCGGGGGCAGGCTGTCGAGCTTGGCGAGCTGCTCGGGGGCCAGTTCTGCAGGACTCGATTCGGTCCTGCACCCAGTCGCCCGCTGTCCACGCCTTCCCGCCACCGCGAGCCGGGGATCACGGCGGGCCGTCAACCCCCACCTTCGCCCGGGAGCGGCGCGGCTGGCAGGCCGGGTTGTTCGGGGTAATGACAGGGCCCCCCACCTGGCAACCATGACAGGTCAGGCCGGTGTGAGACTGAAGGCATGGCACCTCAGCGCACCGCCAGCAGCAGCGACACGGAGCTGGGCCGGTTCTTGCGCGCCCGCCGTACCCAGACCAGCCCCGAGCAGGTGGGTCTGTCCGTCGGCACGGGCCTGCGCCGGACCCCAGGGTTGCGCCGGGAAGAGCTGGCCACTCTGTCGGGCATCAGCATCGACTACTACGTCCGCCTGGAGCGCGGCAAGGAGACCCGGCCCAGCCCCTCGGTGATCGACGCCCTCGCGCGCGCCCTCCAGCTCGATGATGAGGAGCATCAGCACCTGCGCGAGCTGGCCGCCCGCGCGGCCCACTACGCCTCCGAGCCGCCGCCGCCCCCCAGCCGCACCGTGCGCCCCCACCTGAAGCTGCTGCTGCAGACGCTGCGCCCCAGCCCCGCCTACGTCATCAGCCGCAGCATGGATCTCCTGGCCTGGAACCCCGGCGGGCTCGCCCTGTACGCGGGCCTGGCCGACTGGCCGGCCAAGCAGCGCAACCTCGCCCGCTACCTGTTCCTGCACCCCACCGCCCACGACTTGTTCCCCGACTGGGACAAACAGATCCGCGGCTGCGTCGCCCGGCTGCGCGCCCAGGCCGGCACCGCGCCGGACGCGCCCGACCTGACCAGCCTCGTCGGCGAACTGCTGCTGAAGAGCCCCGGCTTCGCCAAGCTCTGGGAGCGCTATGACGTGTCCGGCCGCAAGCCCGTCCACAAAACCTTCCACCACCCCCATGTCGGTACCATCACTCTCAGTGCCCAGTCCATGGACCTGGAAGGCACCCCCGGCCAGCGCCTCGGGGTCTACGTCGCCGAGCCCGGCAACCCGGACCACGACGCCATGCTGCTGCTCGACATGACCGCACCGGAGTCCGCCGCGCACTCGACCGCTCAGGATGAGGCGCCATCTCGCGCAAAGTTCGACCGCGAAATCCAGTGATACCCCCTACTGTCACGGCCCGGAACTTCTATGGCTCGGGGGTCAGAGAGATTTGGCACGGAATCCGGCGTTAACGGGGTTCTCCCAGGTCAGTGACCCCTTGCTATTGCGGTCTTCAGGACGTGGTACGCCGGATTCCGTTCCATCGCACAGTGGGTGGAGGGCTGGACGTCGGTGGAAACCCGCTGTACCGGGTCTGCCGCCGCGCGGCCGAGGCGATCCTCCTGTGATGGCTCCCGCGTTCAGCCGCGCCCCGGGTCTTGACGGGTCCGACCGGGTCAGATCGCGGTCTGTTGGTCGTGGTCGCGCAGCATGCGCAGGACGGTCGCGGCCGAGGGGTGACGGCCTTGTCGAGTTCGGGGCGGGTGGTGGCGCGGGTGGAGATCTTCTCGGCGAAGACGCGGGTGACGCCGGCGGCCTTGAGCACGTCGAGCTGGGCGTCCAGGGACTGGCGGCCGGTGGATGCACGGGCGTAGCCGATCCGCACGTGTCCGGCCGGCTCGACGTCGGCCGCGGCCGGGCGGGGCGGCTCGATCCAGGCCGTGCCCGGCTTGCGGATGGCCGGGCTGGGGACGTTGAGCGCCTTGGCGAGCGCGGGCACGAGCCGGAAGCGGGCGGTGTGGTACTGGACGGCCACCTTGCCCCGGCCGGTGCGGCAGGGCGCCCCGGCAGGGGCGTCGCAGTGGTCACACGGCGCTACTTTGGGGCTGGTGGCCACCGACCGCGTGGAGGGTCTTGGTCTGCCCCAACGACATCGGAACGATGGATGGCGGCGGCTCCACCCGCCTTGGCTCTTTAACGCCACTGACCGTTCCATTGTCGATCAAGTTCCTCCTCGTCGTCGATGTGGTCGGCGCCGGGGTGGGGGCGTCGTCGGGGCGGAATGCCGCCGCATTCGGGGCGGTGCTCGAAGTGCCACCACTCGTTGTCGTAGATGCGGTACAGGTCGTAGCGGGCGCCGTGCCGCTCCAGCCACCGCGCGCCTTCGTGGGGGCGCACGTCCAGCGCGATGCCTTTGACGTGGGGTGATCGCGCCGGTGGGAGCACGAGTGTTCGCAGCGAGGGGTGGGAGCCGCAGCGGCGCACCTGTTCGTCGAACATCCGTTGCTGGACGAGGGGGTCGCGGTATCCGGAGGTGAGGCCGATGATCTGGCCGTGACGCCAGAGCGCCTCGGTGCGCGCCGCGGTGAACGCGGCCATGGCGCCGTCGGTGAGGCCGGTGAGATCCTCGGCGGGGAACCGCATGCCCAACGCCCAGCGGCAGGCCAGTTCGCGGGCGCGGCCGGGCCGGCGGGCGAACGCCGCGGGCAGCAGCAGCGCGGCGAGCACCAGCGTGACCACGGCGAACAGCCGGTCCCGGGGCCGAGGGGGGATCGTGTGTGGTTGGTTCATGGACGACTACGATTGGCGCCGAATGTGCCCGCGCTGTGCGCCGAATGTCATGGTTGGTCGACGGCGGCCGCCGTCGGCGCGACCGTGACACGACCATGACACGGCGCGGACGAGGCGGGGACACGGCCGGTCGACAGTGGATGGAGTCGACCGGCGGGCGAGTTACGGAGCGTGCGGTGAAACTCGGCGGGGTGTCGCGGGTGCTGTTGATCGAGGATGACCCGGCCGTGCGGGAGGGCCTTGAACTGGCCCTGACCCGGCACGGGCACCGGGTGCGGGCCGTGGAGTCCGGCGAGCAGGGGCTGGACCGGCTGCGCACCGACCTTCCCGACGCCGTCGTGCTCGATCTGATGCTGCCCGGCATGGACGGGTTCGAGGTCTGCCGCCGCATCCGGGCCGCCGGGGAGGTGCCGATCATCATGCTGACCGCGCGCGGCGACGACATGGACGTGGTGGCCGGGCTGGAGGCGGGCGCGGACGACTACGTGGTCAAGCCGGTGCAGCCCAGGGTGCTGGAGGCGCGCATCCGCGCGGTGCTGCGGCGAATGGGCCGCGACCAGGCGGAGCTGGAGCGGCACGGGGAGCTGACCATCGACCGGGCCGGGCTGGTGGTCACCAACCGCGGCGTGCCGGTCAGCCTCGCCCCGACCGAACTGCGCCTGCTGCTGGAGCTGTCGGGCACGCCGGGCCGGGTGCACAGCCGCCAGCAGTTGCTGGAGTCGGTGTGGGAGCACGGGTATTTCGGCGACTCGCGTCTGGTGGACGCGTGTGTGCAGCGGTTGCGTGCGAAGATCGAGGACGACTCGGCGGCGCCGGTCTATGTGCAGACGGTGCGTGGGTTCGGGTACCGGTTCGGGCCGGTGTGAGCCGCCGGTGGCTCCTCGACCGACCCTGGGGCTGCGTGCCCGGCTGCTGTTCGCCTTCGCGCTGCTGTGTGTGGTGACCGCGGCGGCGGTGGCCGGCGGGATCTACGTCCAGGCCCGCAACGACATCCTCCAGCGCACCCAGGATGCCGCGGTGCAGGTCATGACGAGCCGCCTGCAGGCGCTGTTCCCGTTGCGGAACCCGGCGCCGGGCCCGGCCGAGCTCGGCGAGATCGCCCGCGCGGTGACCGACCAGTACAGTTCCGCGGTCGCCGTCTACCACCAGGTGCGTTCGCCGGTCGTGCCGCTGCCGGGGCGGCCGGGGCCGGTGGGAGACGCGCCGCTTTCGGACTCCGGGGTGAGGGCGCCGCGGCCCGGTCCGCCGCCGGAGGGCAGGCCGGAGGGAGACGCGCCGATCCTGGATCCGGGGGTGATTCCACCGCCACTGCGGCGGGCGGTGGCCGGCGGTGACGTCGCCTGGCAACGCGTGGTGTGGCGGGGCGCGCCCGTGCTGCTCATCGGCACGCCGTTGCTGATCGTCGAGCCGGACCGGCCGGCGCGGCCGTCGGGCATCGAGGTCTACGCCGCGCGCAGCCTGCTCGCCGAACAGCGCAGCATCGACGAGCTCGCCGCGCGGGCCTGGCGCACCGGTGGGGCGACCCTGGCGTTCGCGGTGGTGCTGGCGTTGCTGGCCACCCGCGGCGTGCTGCGCCCGGTGCGTGAGCTCGGCCGGGCGGCGCGCCTGCTGGGCGAGGGGGAGCTGCGGGCCAGGATCGCGGTGCGCGGCTCCGACGAGCTGGCGGAGGTGGCGCGCACGTTCAACGACACCGCCGCGGAGCTGGAACGGCACGTCACGCAGTTGCGCGAGATGGAGGCCGACGCCCGCCGGTTCGTGGCCGATGTGTCGCATGAGCTGCGCACCCCGCTGGCCGCGCTCACCGCGGTCGCCGACGTTCTGGAGGAGGAGGCGGCCGGGCTGCCCGAGCCCGCCGGCAGGGCCGCCCGGCTGGTCGGGCAGGAGACGCTCAACCTCACCGCTCTGGTCAACGACCTCATCGAGATCAGCAGGTTCGACTCCGGCGTGGCGGCCCTGGCGCTGAACCAGGTCGACGTGGCCGAGCTGGTGCGTGCCACCCTGCGGGTACGGGGCTGGTCGGAGTCGGTGCACTCTGAGCTCCCGTCCGGGGTGTCGGCGCGGCTGGACCCGCGCCGAGTGGACGTCATCCTGGCCAACCTGGTCGGCAACGCCCTGCGGCACGGCGAGCCGCCGGTGTCTCTGCGGCTGTCCGCCGACCCGCACTGGATCGCCGTGGAGGTCCGTGACCACGGACCAGGGCTGGAGGAGGCGGTGCTGCCGCACGTGTTCGACCGGTTCTACAAGGCCAGCGCGGCCAGGGCCAGGTCCGAGGGCAGCGGTCTGGGCCTTGCCATCGCGCGGGAGAACGCGCGCCTGCACCGGGGCGACCTGACCGTCGTCAACGCCGTCGACGGCGGCGCGGTGTTCACGGTGCGTCTGCCCCGCCGGGCGCCCGACCCGGCGCCCGACTCCCGCCGGGGCCCGGAGTGAGGGCCGGGCCTCCGCGCCGCGTGCTCGCCGCGGTCCTGGTGTCGCTGGTCGCCGTGGCCGGGTGCGGCGTGCAACCCAGCGACGTCATCCCCGCCGGTGACCCGCCCAGCGGAGCCGTCGAGCCGATCACGGCGGTCACCCTCTACCTGGTGAGGAACGGCCGGGTCAGCGCGGTGACGCGGCCCGGCGGCCGGCTGTCCCAGGCCGACACCCTCGCGCTGCTGGCGGCCGGGCCGACCGCGAGGGAACAGGCGCACGGACTGACCAGCGACGTCCCGCCGCAGGCCGGCCCGTTTTCGGTGACCGCCGAACCGGCCGGCCGCCTGGTGGTGACCTTGTCCACTGCGGCCGGCGAACTGTCCCGCCTGGCCGTGGAGCAGATCGTGTGCACGGCGGCCGCCACGGTGCCGCAGGGCCCGGTCGAGGTCACCGTCGCCGGCGCCGGGCGCAAAGAGCCGGCCCCGAGCACGTGCGCGCCTTTGACGCCGTCGGTGAGCGGGACGCCGTCGCCATAGCTGTGGGCTCGGCAACGTCTCGGTGAAGGGGGAAACAGGGGAATGAAGGCCAAGGCGTGTTCTCGGCGCTGGTCAACCGTCTCGTAGGTAGCGTTGGAGCGCTTGCTCTGGGGCCAGGCGGGCGGCGCGAACGCGCCGCGGTCCACACGGGCCGGTACGGCCGCACGAATTCGGGGGTCAGACCATGCCGTTCTCCAGGCCGACCGATGGTTTCCGCCTGCACTACCTGCGTTCCGGAGAAGGGCCGCCGGTGGTCCTGGTACACGGCAGTCCGGGCGACAACAAGGAGTACTCCAAACTGCTGCCCCTGCTGACGCCCTTCGCCGACGTCGTCGTCCCCGACCTGAGGGGCTTCGGCAGGTCGGACAAGCACCTGAAGGACGTGGGCAACGCCTACGCCCTGTCCGGGCAGGTGGACGGCGTCAGCGCCCTGATCGACGAACTCGGCGTCAGCGACGCGGTGTTGTGCGGATACGACATCGGCAGCTTCACCGTCCAGACGATCGCGGTGAAGCGCCCCGACCTCGTCAGATCTGTGGTGATCGCGCCGCCGGCGCTGGGGGTCGGCCGTCGGATCCTGGAGGAGAAGGCGGTCAACGCCTTCCTCCACGCGATCCTCTACAAGACGAGGCTGGTAGAGGACCTCATCGACGGCAGGCCCGATGCCGTGCGCGCGGCGCTGAGGGAGAGCCTGGTGAACTGGTCGGCTCCCGGCTCCGACGTCGTGGGCCAACTGCTGGACCATCTGACCGAGAACCACTCCGCCCCGGGCGCTTTCGTGGCCGGCATCATGTGGTTCCGGTTCCCGGAGGGGAACCCCATCACCTATTACGCCAACGAGCAGAAGCCGGATCTCGCGGACAGGTTCTCCACGCCCATCACCATTCTCTGGCCCGACAAGGACCCGCTGTTCCCGCAGGAATGGAGCGACAACCTGTCCGACTTCTACAGTGACCACACGCTGCACCTGTTGGAGAACGCCGGGCACTTCAGCCCGCTGGAGGCGCCTGACGTCTGGGCCGAGCATGTCCTTGCGCGCGTGCGTGAGGCATAGCAGGAAAACGGCCGGTCATCGAGTGCGGTGACAATGAGGAGACAACGCGCCGAGGTGTGGGCGGACGTCGGCGATGCCGGGTGCGGTCAGGTGCCGCGTCGGGTCCCCTGTTGGATCAGCTCCAGGAAGGCCGTGGCGGCCGGGGAGGGCCGGTTGTCCCAGATGAGGTGCTCCATCCGGGTGGGGGCGTCGCGCAGGCGGATGAGGCGCAGGTCGGGGAAGCGCGAGGCGTAGGCGGCCGGGAGCATGCCGACGCCGAGGCCCTGCCCTACCAGTTCGACCATGAAGTCGGCGGAGGACACCTCGAAGGGGACCTCGCGCCGCACCCCCGCGGCCGCGAAGGCCTGGTCGGACTGTGCCCGCCCGGCCGCGCCGGCGCGGAAGTCGATGAACGGCTCCTCCGCCAGGCTCCGCAGGTCCACCTCCTGCTCCGCCCGGTGGTGGTCGGGCGCGACCACGGCGACCAGTTCTCCCGCGCCGAGCCGGCGGCCTTGGACGCCCTTCGGTTCGGTGTGGGGCGGCAGGCCGAGGAAGGCGACGTCGACGCGGCCTTGGCGGACGCCTTCGATCAGGTCGTCGCTTCCCGCCGAGGTGAGGGTGATGCGCACCCGCGGATGGCGCCGGCGGTAGTCCTTCAGGGCGGCCGGCAGGTCGACGGCGGTCACCGTGGGGATGGCGCCGACGGCGAGCCGCCCGCGGATCTCCCCGCCGGCGGCGGCGACGTGCGACCGCGCGCGGTCCGCGGCCTCCAGGCACTCCTGGGCGGCGGGCAGGAACGCCTCTCCGGCCGGTGTCAGCCGCACGCGGCGGCTGGTGCGCTCGAACAGCCGGGCGCCCAGCTCGCGTTCCAGAGCGGCGATCTGATGACTGAGGGCCGACTGCACGACCCGGCAGCGCTCGGCCGCCCGGGTGAAGTTGCGGGTCTCGGCGACCGCGAGAACGTACCTCAGCTGCTGCAGCTCCATCCATCCATGATGGATCGCGATCGATCACTATGACAAGTATGTGTTGGACTCATCGATCGCTGGTCGCGCACCCTTGAACGCATGACGGTAACCCTGAAGAAGACCGCCGTACGCGCGGGAGGCCGGTATCCGGCCCTGAGATCATGGCTGGGGGTCTCGGCGATCACGGCCAGCCTGTTCGTGTTTCTCACCACCGAGTTGATGCCCGTCGGCCTGCTCACTCCGGTGAGCGCCGGCCTCGGCATATCGGTGGGGGTCGCCGGGCTGATGGTCACCCTGTACGGCGTCTCGGCCGGCCTGGGCGTCCCCTTCATCGTGGCGGGCACCAGGCGCGTCAACCGGCGGGTCATGCTGTCGGTCCTGCTGGCGATATTGACGCTGGGGAACCTGGTCACCGCCATCGCGCCGAACTATCCCCTGGTCCTGGCGACCCGGCTGATCATGGGATTCGCCAGCGGCGTGTTCTGGGCCATCGGCGTGAGCATGGCGATGCGCCTTGTTCCCGGACGCCACGCGAGCAGGGCGGCCGCGGTGGTGATGTCCGGCATCTCGGTCGCCACGGTGGTGGGCATACCGCTGGGCACGGCCCTGGAGAGCCTCAACGGCTGGCGAACCACGTTCCTGATCTGGGCCGGCCTGGGCGCGCTGGTGCTGGTCGCGGTCCTCGCCTTGGTCCCGTCGCTGCCCTCGGCGAACGCGGTCTCGGTGCGGGAGGTCTTCGCGCTCCCGGTCGGGAACCTGCCGCTGCGCCTGGTGCTGTGCACCGTCGTGCTGTTCGTGCTCGGCCATTTCGGCGCCTACACCTTCGTGCGCCCCTACCTGGAGGACGGCACCTCCGCCACGCCGCTGTTCGTCACCGTGGTGCTGATGCTCTACGGCGCCGGAGGCGCGGCCGGGAACCTCCTGGCCGGACACGTGGTGAGCAGGAACCCCCGGGGCTGGTTCATCGCCGGCTGCGCGGGCCTCGTGGCGTCCCTGCTGTCGCTGCTCACGATCGGTCACTGGCGGGCCGGTGCGGTCATCTCGCTGATCGCCTGGGGAGTCGGCTTCGGCGTGGTCCAGCTGTGCCAGCTCACCATGACGCAGGCCGCCGCGCCCGAGGCCTTCGAGGCGGCGATGTCGCTCAACACCATGGCCTACAACACCTCCATCGCGCTCGGGGCGCTCTTCGGCGGGCTGCTGGCCGATCACCTGGGTATGGCGAGCGTCGTCTGGTTCGGCGTGGCGCTGACGGCGGCCGCGGCGCTGCTCACGCTCGGCGCCCGCCGGCGGATCTCACCCGCCGTGCCCCGCGACGCGCCGGCCGCCGGCGAACAGACCGGATCCCTCCAGCCGTGAACCATCCATCAGCACGTCCAGAAAAGGAGATCGCCGATGCGCGTGACAGGCTTCGATCATCTGGTGCTCAACGTGAGCGATGCCGAGCGGGCACTGGAGTTCTACTCGGGGACGCTCGGGCTCGCGCAGGAACGGGTCGCCGCGTGGCGGGCGGGCCAGGCGCCGTTCCCGTCGGTGCGAGTCGACGCCGGCACCATCATCGACCTGGTGGAACGCCCGCGGGGCGAGTCCAACGTGGACCACATCTGCCTTGTCGTGGATCCGGTGGACTGGCGGCAGGTGATCGAATCCGGCGTCCTCACCGTGCTGGAGGGGCCGGTCCGCCGGTTCGGCGCGCGCGGAGACGCGCAGGCGATCTACGTGCGGGACCCCGACGGCAACACCGTCGAACTGCGCTGGTATCCCAAGGACGCCGGGCGGTAGCCCCTGCCGGGGCGGTCATGCCTGGTCCCCTTCGTTCGGCTCGCCCGCCAGGGCTCGTGCGGCCGCGACGTCGTCGTCGTCCCAGCCCCAATGCCCCGGGCTGTGGTCTCGCTTGGCCTGCTCATCGATCCAGCGGTTATGGGTCTCCCAGGCCGCCTGCTTGCTGGTGCCCAGCGCGGCGCCGATCTGGGCCCACGATGCCCTGGCCCGGCGTGCGGAGCGGACCGACAGCTGGCGTCCGTAGACGGCCTTACGCGCGATCACCTCGCTCAGCGCGAGCATCTCCAGGGCCTCCTCACCTGTCAGCGGCACCGCGTCGGTCACACCGTCGTCGTCATCTGCGGCCGCGAGGGCATCGCGCGTCCTCAACGCCTCATAGCGGGCGACCGCGGTCAGCAGCGTGAAATGGCGTTCAAGGTCGTCGGGAGTCGACATGCCCCCAAGTCTCGCGTCAAGCCACCCTGACGTCAAGTTGCCCTGACGAAATAGGCGTGCATTCCTCTGTCCGGAGCTCATCGGTCGGGAACTCGACCGCCACGACACCCTCCGGAGAAAGATCGGCAAACCGATCCGCGAAGGTGCCGGCGGGTCAAAACTCCAGGTCAAGCCGCCACAGACAGTCTCGGACGCTCGGCGCACGATCTCGTGGGTGTGTTCTCGACCCCCTGCCCGCACCCCCGGGCGGGACCCGAGCGGACCCGGGCAGGAGCCGTGGCGAGCAGGGCCGGGGGAGGGGACACGGACCGAAGGCTTTGCATGGTCATGCATTGGTGTGTATATACTTCTGCTCGTGTCCAAGGTTCTCACCTCCCTTCCTGTCGGCGAACGTGTCGGGATCGCCTTCTCCGGCGGCCTCGACACCTCCGTAGCGGTCGCGTGGATGCGCGAGAAGGGTGCGGTTCCCTGCACCTACACCGCTGACATCGGCCAGTACGACGAGCCCGACATCGCCTCGGTGCCCGGGCGCGCCACGGCGTTCGGCGCCGAGATCGCCCGTCTGGTCGACTGCCGGGCGGCCCTGGTGGAGGAAGGGCTCGCCGCCCTGTCCTGCGGGGCCTTCCACGTCCGCACCGGTGGCCGCACCTACTTCAACACCACCCCGCTGGGGCGCGCCGTCACCGGCACGCTGCTGGTGCGGGCGATGCTCGAGGACGACGTGCAGATCTGGGGCGACGGCTCCACGTTCAAGGGCAACGACATCGAGCGGTTCTACCGCTACGGCCTGCTCACCAACCCCTCCCTGCGCATCTACAAGCCGTGGCTGGACGCCGACTTCGTCAGCGAGCTCGGCGGCCGCAAGGAGATGTCGGAGTGGCTGCTGGCCCGTGGCCTGCCCTACCGGGACAGCACGGAGAAGGCCTACTCCACCGACGCCAACATCTGGGGCGCGACCCACGAGGCCAAGGCGCTGGAGCACCTGGACGCCGGCATCGAGATCGTCGACCCCATCATGGGCGTGCGGTTCTGGGACCCCGCCGTCGACATCGCCGCCGAGGACGTCACCATCGGCTTCGAGCAGGGCCGGCCGGTGACGATCAACGGCAAGGAGTTCGCCTCCGCCGTCGACCTGGTGCTGGAGGCCAACGCCATCGGCGGCCGGCACGGCCTGGGCATGTCCGACCAGATCGAGAACCGGGTGATCGAGGCCAAGAGCCGGGGCATCTACGAGGCGCCGGGCATGGCGCTGCTGCACGCGGCCTACGAGCGGCTGGTCAACGCGATCCACAACGAGGACACCCTCGCCAGCTACCACACCGAAGGCCGGAAGCTCGGCCGGCTGCTGTACGAGGGCCGCTGGCTGGACCCGCAGTCGCTGATGCTGCGCGAGTCGCTGCAGCGCTGGGTGGGAATGGCCGTCACCGGCCAGGTCACCCTGCGGCTGCGGCGCGGCGAGGACTACTCCATCCTGGACACCTCCGGGCCGGCGTTCAGCTACCACCCCGACAAGCTGTCCATGGAGCGGGTCGAGGACTCCGCGTTCGGGCCGGTCGACCGCATCGGGCAGCTGACCATGCGCAACCTCGACATCGCCGACTCGCGCGCCAAGCTCGAGCAGTACGCCCAGCTCGGCATGGTCGGCAGCCAGCACCCGACGTTGATCGGCACCGCGCAGGCGGCCCCGACCGAGCTGATCGGCTCGATGTCCGAGGGCGGCGCCGAGGCGATCGCCTCGCGCGGCGAGGTGCCCAGCGACGAGGAGCTGCTCGACCACGCCGCGATGGAGTCCGGCACCGACTGACCGGCATTCAATCGACCGGCCTCTGATTGACCGGCACCGCTCGACCTGGAGTGATCGACCGGCATCCGCCGTCCCCGGTCCGGGCCCGTGCGGGCGTTCGCGGCGGCCGCTCCACCGTGGCCGCCGCCCCTCGCCGGGACCGCGCGGGCCGGTCACCGGTTCGCGCTGGTGCGTCACACCCGGGCGGTCCGGTTCGTCATAGCCATGACGGGACGTGACCAGAGGATGTGACCGATGGGGCAGGACCAGTGGCTGGCGAGCAGGTTCGAGGGGCACCGCGCCCACCTGAAGGCGGTGGCCTACCGGATGCTGGGCTCCCTGAGCGAGGCCGACGACGCGGTGCAGGAGGCCTGGCTGCGGCTGGCCCGCTCGGGCGGCGACGAGGTGGAGAACCTGGGCGGCTGGCTGACCACGGTCGTCGGCCGGGTGTGCCTGGACATGCTGCGCTCGCGCACCTCGCGGCGTGAGGATCCGCTGGAGGAGCGCCTGCCCGACCCGGTGGTCGCCCCGGCGGCCGATGGCATGGACCCCGAGCAGCAGGTGATGGTGGCCGACGCGGTCGGGCTGGCCCTGCTGGTGGTGCTCGAATCGCTCGGACCGGCCGAGCGGCTGGCGTTCGTGTTGCACGACATGTTCGCCGTGCCGTTCGAGGAGATCGCCGAGATCGTGGGCCGCTCGCCGGCGGCGACCCGGCAGCTTGCCAGCCGCGCCCGCCGCCGGGTTCAGGGGGCCACCCCCGTCCCCGACCACGACCCGGTGCGCCGGCGCAAGCTGGTGGAGGCGTTCCTGGCGGCCGCGCACGAGGGCGACTTCGCCACGCTGCTGTCCACCCTGGACCCCGACGTGGTGCTGCGCGTCGACGCCGGCGCCGCCTCCGGCGGGCTGCGCGTCGTCCGCGGCGCCGAGGCGGTCGCCGGGCAGGCGCTCACCTTCCACCGGCTGTCGGGCGGCACGGCCACCATCCTGCCCGCCGTGGTCAACGGCACGGCCGGGGTCGTCAGCGTCGTCCAGGGACGCCCGGCGTCGGTGCTGAGTTTCACCGTCTCCGGCGGGCGGATCGCCGCCATCGACATCCTGGCCGACCCCGACCGCCTGAGCGACCTGGACCTGACCGCCCTGACCCCCGGCCACTGACCACACCGCCCCTGCACTGACGGGCCACCACTGACCGGTCGCGGGGGGACCGGTCGCGGGGACCGCGCTCGACGGTGCGGGGACGGGTCCGACGTACCCTGGGAGCGCCGTACCGGAAGGCGGTGACGGCGGCGCACGAGGAGAACACGCACGGTGTCCGACAGACGAGAACACACCCCCCGCCCAGTGGTGGACGGCGGCCCGCTCGCCCTGCTCCAGGGCGACTGCGGCAGCTGTTTCGGACTGTGCTGCGTCGCACTGCCCTTCTCGGCGTCGGCGGACTTCGCGGCCGGCAAGCAGGCAGGCCGGCCGTGCGCCAACCTGCGGCCGGACTTCGGGTGCGGAATCCACGACCGGCTCGCCGACAGCGGCTACCCGGGCTGCGTCGCCTATGACTGCTTCGGCGCCGGGCAGAAGGTCTCCCAGCTCACCTTCGCCGGACGTGACTGGCGGGCCGACCCGGGCGACGCCGAGCGGATGTTCGCGGTCTTCCCGGTCATGCAGAGGCTGCACGAGCTGATGTGGTACCTCACCCAGGCGCTGGGACATCCCCGGGCCGCCCCCGTGCACGACGAGGTCCGCCTGGCCCTTGCCGACCTGGAAAGGCTCACGGCCCGGCCCGCCGAGACCCTGGCGGAGCTGGACGTGGAGGAGCGGCGCCAGAAGATCCGCCCGCTGCTGGCCCGCGCGAGCGAACTGGTGCGCGCGAGCGCCGGGCGCCGCGGCAAGGACCGCCGGGGAGCCGACCTGATCGGCGCGTCTTTGCGCGGGGCCGACCTGCGGGCGGCCGACCTGCGCGGGGCCTACCTCATCGGCGCCGACCTGCGCGGCGCCGACCTCCGCTTGGCCGACCTGATCGGCGCCGACCTGCGGGGCGCCGATCTCGGCGGCGCCGACCTGACCGGCTGCCTGTTCCTCACCCGGCCCCAGCTCAACGCCGCCAGAGGCGACGGCGCCACCCGGCTGCCGTCCCCGCTGGCCCGCCCCGCCCACTGGCCGGCCACCGCCGCCCCCCAAGGCACCGCCAGGACCGGCAGCCCCGGGAGGCCCGCGGTGCCCGGTGGCACCGCCGAGGCGGCCCGTCGCGGGCGCCGCCCGCCGCGCCGCGGGTCGTCCGCCCGCTGACGGTCCCGTGACCGATGCCTTTGGCGGGGCCAGCGAGCCCAGAGGACAGGCCTGCACTGTCGAGGGGCGGCGCGGGCATCCCGCACCGGTTCGGTGAAGGGATGGCCGGTGTCAGGGGTGGGTGAGGATGACCAGTTGCCGGGTCGCGCGGGTCATCGCGACATAGCGGTCGACCGCCCCTTGGACGCCTTCGCCGAAGTCCTCGGGATCGATGAGGACGACCAGGTCGAACTCCAGGCCCTTGGCCAGTTCCGGGGTCAGCGAGCGGACGCGGCCCGTGGCCTGGAAGGTGGGATCGCCGATCACGCAGGCGATGCCTTCGGCGTGCGCGGCGAGCCAGGCACCGAGGATGGAATCCAGGTCGCGGGCCGACCCGTGCACGACGGGGACACCACTGCCGCGGATGGAGACCGGCACGTTGGCGTCCGGGAGCACCGCCCGGATCACCGGCTCGGCCTGCGCCATGACCTCTTCCGGCGTGCGGTAGTTCACGCTCAGCGAGGCCAGGGTGATCCGGTCCAGGCCGATGCGCCGCAGCCGCTCCTGCCAGGACTCGGTGAACCCGTGCCTGGCCTGCGCGCGGTCCCCGACGATGGTGAAGCTGCGTGAAGGGCAGCGCAGCAGCAACATCTGCCACTCCGCGTCGGTGAGTTCCTGCGCCTCGTCCACCACGATGTGCGCGAACGGGCCGGCGAGCAGGTCGGGGTCGGTGCCGGGCGGCGCCGTCGGGTCGACCAGGCTGTCTTGGAGGTCCTGGCCGCGGAGCATCGTCACCGCGCCTTCGCCGTCGTCGTCGGCTTCGAGCAGATTGTCGACGACCTGTGCCATGCGCGCGCGTTCGGCGGCGACCGCGGCCTCATGACGGCGCCTGCGCCGTGAGGCCTCCGGGTCGCCCAGCCGCTGCCGCGCCGCGTCCAGGAGCGGAAGGTCGGACACCGTCCATGCCTGGGCGTCGTCGCGCTGCAGCCGCCGCACCTCCTCGATGCTGAGCCAGGGAGCGCATTTGCGCAGGTAGGCGGGCACCGTCCACAGGTCTCCGACCAGGTCGGCCGCTTCGATCAGCGGCCAGGCGCGGTTGAAGGCCGTCAGCAGCTCCCTGTCGCGAGTGAGGGATCTGCGGAGCAGATCGGCCGGGGTCACCTCCTCGTGCTTGTCGACCAGGATGGTGAGCAGGTGGTCCCAGATCTGGTCGCGCGCCTGGTTGTGCGGGGTGCCGGGGTCGGGCGCCTCGAACGCCTCGGCCCAGTCCTCGGCGCTCAGCCAGATGTCCGACCAGGGGGTCGTGACCGTCATCCCCGTGGTAGGCGGGTTCTCGTAGAACCTGACGGCCGGCTCGATCGCCTGCAGCAGCCGCGCCGACGACTTCAGCAGGGCCACCTGCGGATCGGTCTCGGCCGCCGCCGCGGCCCCCTCGGCGACCAGGTCGCGCAGGGTGCAGGTCTGCACGCCCTCCTCGCCGAGACTGGGCAGGACGTCGGCGACGTAGGCCAGGTAGGGCTGGTGCGGGCCGACGAACAGCACCCCGCCCCGGCGGTGACCCAGGCGGGGGTCGGAGTAGAGCAGGTAGGCCGAACGGTGCAGCGCGACGACGGTCTTGCCGGTTCCCGGGCCGCCGTCGACGACCAGGGCGCCGCTGGACCCGGCGCGGATGATGGCGTCCTGGTCGGCCTGGATGGTGCCCAGCACGTCGCGCATGCGCGCCGACCGGTCGGCGCCCAGGCTGGCGATGAAGGCGGACTGGTCGTCGAGCGCGGCGTGCCCGTCGAACCCTTCGGAGGTGAACACCTCGTCCCAGTAGTCGCTGATGCGGCCGCGGGTCCAGCGGTATCTGCGGCGGCTGGCCAGACCCATGGGGTTGGCGTGGGTCGCTCCGAAGAACGGCTCGGCCGCGGGGGAGCGCCAGTCCAGCAGCAGCCGGCGGCCCTCGCGGTCGGTGAGCCCGAGCCGTCCGATGTACACCGGCTCGGGATCGTCGGCGCCGACGATGTGCCCAAGGCACAGGTCCAGGCCGAAGCGGCGCAGCGCGCGCAGGCGCGCGGTCAGCCGGTGGATCTCCAGGTCGCGGTCCAGCGCCTGCCGGCCGAGGCCGCCGGGGGACCTGCGCTCGGTGTCGAGGCGTTCGGACAGCTCGGCGATCGACTGCTCGAGGGTGCGGGCGATGTCCGCGAAGTGCCGCTCGTCGCGGGCGATCAGCGCCGGGTCGGCCTTGGCCGCGAGGTGGGCGGGAAGGTCGAACGCGCTGGTGGTCAAGGGGTTCACGGTGAAGCTCCGATCTGAAGGTCGCCGGGCGACCATTGCGCGGCGCGGCGTACGGGCCGATGTGACCTCGAAGGGGCGGCCATGGCGGACGGCGCTCAGCTTGGCGCCGAGCCCCGTGGCGGCCGCCGGCTCATGTCCTTCCACGGCGGCGTGCACCCCCGTACCCGCGCGCCCAACTCCCGCGACCGCACCGCGAATGCCACCGGCGGCTCGACGTCCCCTCGGCGAACCCATGCGTCGACAACGACACCCCCACTACGCGACTCCCCGTTTCCGCAGGTTCCGGCTTCGGCCCGCCATTGTGCGGCATGCCCGGGGTCTTGCCGCAAGCCCCCCGGTGCGCTATACGTTGAGAGTGGAAAGGCGCGGGCACTCCCCTTTCCTTCATTGACGTCCGCCGCGGACGGCCCACTTCTCCGCAGTCGCAGTCGCCTTGCCTTCGCTTTGCCTTCGCCGGGCGGCGGCGGGCATCGAAGACCCCGCCGCCTCGGGGCGGTCAGAGTCCAACCGTCGACCGTGGCCGGTACCGGCCGGGCCGCCACGCCGGATTCTGCCACGCGAACGCGCGGCCCCTTTCGGCGCCGTGACCACCGGGCCGGGAAAAGGATTGGACGCGATGACGCCCGGGCTTGTAGCTTGCACTCGACCGTGACACCGCCCAAGGAGGTGAGCCCCATGAACGCCGTATCAATGTGGGTGCTCCCCCTTCCCGTCACGGCCGGGCGATCGAGGTAGGTGTCGCCGGGAGCGCCTCGCCGACAAGGCACTCCCGAAAGGCAACACCATGAGCCCTTCTCAGTTCACCGCCGAGCCGCCGTCCAACCACAGCGCCGAGCGCGGCTCGCCCGCGGGCGAGGTCCCCGCGGTTTCCTGGTCACCGGCCTCCGGCGCCGATCGCGCGCCCCTCATGTTCGACGTGATCATCGCCGGCTGCGGGCCCACCGGCGCGATGCTGGCCGCCGAACTGCGGTTGCACGATGTGCGGGTCCTGGTTCTGGAGAGGGACGCCGAACCGGTCTCGTTCGTCCGCATCGTCGGTCTGCATATCCGCAGTATCGAGCTGATGGCGATGCGCGGACTGCTGGAGCGCATTCGCCCGCACGCCAGACAGCGTCCCGCCGGCGGATTCTTCGCCGCCATCAACAAGCCCGCGCCCAAGGGCCTGGATTCGGCGCACGCCTACCTGCTGGGCATCCCGCAGCCGGTCATCAACCACCTGCTCGAAGAACACGCGATAGAGCTGGGCGCGCAGGTCCGGCGCGGCTGTGCGGTGGCCGGTTTCGAGCAGGACGACCAGGGCGTGACCGTCGAGCTGGCCGGCGGGGAACAGCTGCGCGGGCGCTACCTCGTCGGCTGTGACGGCGCGCGCAGTACGGTGCGCAAGCGGCTCGGCGTCGGCTTCCCCGGCGAGCCCTCACGCACCGAGACGCTGATGGGCGAGATGCGAGTGGCCGTGCCGCAGGAGGAGATCACCGCCAAGGTGGCCGAAATCGCCCAAAGCCATCAGCGGTTCTGGATCAGGCCCTTCGGTGAAGGGGTCTACAGCGTCGTCGTCCTCGCCGCGGGAGTCAGCGATCGCACGAAACCGCCCACCCTCGAGGATTTCAGGCAACAGCTGCGCGCCATCGCCGGAACCGATTTCGGCGTGCACTCTCCGCGCTGGATGTCCCGCTTCGGGGACGCCACCCGGCTGGCCGAACGTTATCGGGTCGGGCGGGTGCTGCTGGCCGGCGACGCGGCGCACATCCATCCACCCACCGGCGGGCAGGGCCTCAACCTGGGTGTCCAGGACGCGTTCAACCTCGGCTGGAAACTGGCCGCACAGCTCCGCGGCTGGGCGCCGGAAGCACTGCTGGACACCTACCACGCCGAGCGCCATCCGGTCGCCGAGGACGTGCTGGACAACACCCGCGCCCAGATGGAACTGCATTCCACCGAACCGGGCGCGCAGGCCGTGCGCAGGCTGCTCACCGAGCTGATGGACTTCGACGAGGTGAACCGCCACCTGATCGAGAAGATCACCGCGATCGGCGTCCGCTACGACTTCGGCGAGGGCCCCGACCTGCTCGGCCGCCGCCTGCGCGACATCGAGGTGAAACAGGGCCACCTCTACGATCTGCTGCACCGCGGCCGCGGGCTGCTGCTGGACCGCACCGAACGCCTGAGCGTCGGCGGCTGGTCGGACCGGGTCGACCACCTCGCCGACCCCACTGCGGCGCTGGATGCTCCGTGCGTCCTGCTACGCCCCGACGGCCACGTCGCCTGGATCGGCGACGACCAGCGGGACCTGGACGATCACCTCTCCCGCTGGTTCGGCGAGCCCGCCACCTGATCTCGCCCGACCAGCGGCCATCCCACGCAGAGGTGACGAGATGGCGGGCGTACCTGCGGCGCTGTCGGCCGGGGGCTGTCGAGCGGCCGGCGTTCCCGTCGGACGTCCGTTCCCGCACGCCCGTTCCAGAACGGCGTGCGGGGATGGATTTCGGTACGCTCGCCTCATGGGAAGCGGTGCCGCGCACTCCGGGGGCCGGGTCGAGTACGGCTACGCGCGCGCGTCCGCGACCAGGCGGTCCCTGGAGCAGCAGCTTGAGGCGTTGCGCGCCGCGGGCATCCCCGCCGAACGCGTCCACACCGACGGCGGGACCGGCGGCGGGACCGGCGGCGCCGGGGCGCGGGACGGCCTGGAGCGGTTGCTGGCCGGGGCGCGGGCCGGTGACACGATCGTCGTGCACACCCTGGACCGCATCGGCCGCAACCTGCGCGAGGTGCTGACCCTGGTGGGGGAGCTGTCCGAGCGCGGCATCGGGGTGCGGACGCTGGCCGGCCCGCTGCCCGTCGACACCGCCGGCGAGGGCGAGGGCCGCACCGTCCGCCTTCTGCTCGCGCTGCTGGCCGACATGGACCGCACCTTCGCCGCCGAGCGCGCCGCCCACGCCCGCGCCGCCGCCGGATCGGCCGGGCGGCGCGTCGGCCGGCCCGTCGCCCACCCGGCCGGCAAGATCGAGCAGGCCCGGCGGCTGAAGGCCCAGGGCGCCTCCCTGGCCCAGATCGCGGCCGAGACGGGCATCCCCAAGACCTCCCTGCACCGCTACCTCGCCGACGCCGTCCCGCCGACCGGCGGGAATCCCTCGGCCCGGACGGGCGCCGGCGCGGGCACGGGCCCTGCCGGGCCGCGGGGGGAAGGGGAGGGGCCGGAGGCGGCGCGCCGGGCGGAGCGGGCGGCGGCCGTCGACGCGGTCAAGGGGGACGACGAGGCGGCGTTCGGCGCTCTGACCGAGCGGCACCGGCGCGAGCTGCAGGCGCACTGCTACCGCATGCTCGGCTCGTTGGAGGAGTCCGAAGACCTGGTGCAGGAGACGTTCCTGCGGGCCTGGCGCTCCCGCGAGGGCTTCCAGGGCCGCTCCAGCGTCCGCGCCTGGCTCTACCGCATCGCCACCAACGCCTGCCTGGACTTCCTGGAGCGGCACCCGCGCCGTCCCTTCCCGCGAGCCGCCGGGCAGGACGGGCAGGACGGCGAGACGCTCCGGACGCCGCCGGCCGAGATCCGCTGGCTGCAGCCGTATCCGGACCGGCTGCTGGAGTCGGTGGCCCCCGGGGAGACGGGCCCGGAGGCCGCCGCGTTCGGCAGGGAGAGCGTGGAGCTGGCCTTCCTGGTCGCCATCCAGCACCTGCCGCCCCGCCAGCGCGCGGTGCTGATCCTTCGGGACGTGCTCGGCTGGCCGGCCGGTGAGACCGCCGCGGCGCTGGAGACGAGCGTCGCCTCGGTGAAGAGCGCGCTGCAGCGGGCGCGGCCGGCCGTGCGGGCCCACCTTCCCCGGCGGCGAGAGCAGTGGGCGCCGTCGGCGCCGGCGACCGCGCAGGAGCGGGCGCTGCTGCGGCGCTTCATGGACGCCCACGAACGCGGCGACAGCGCCGCGTTCGCGCGGCTGCTCAGCCAGGACGTGCGGATGACGATGCCCCCGCTGCCGTTCTGGTTCCACGGCCGCGCGGCGGTGGCCCGCTTCGCCGCCGACGCCTTCGGGCTCGGCTCGCCGCTGCGTGGGGCGCGGTGGCGCGGCCTGCCGGCCCGGGCGAACCGGCAGCCCGCGGTGGCGGTGTACGCCCGGCCGGTGGGAGCCGGGGAGTACCGCGCTCAGGCGCTCAACGTGCTGCGGGTCGAGGACGGGATGATCGCCGAGATCACCGTCTTCGAGGCGCGCCTGTTCTCCGCCTTCCATCTCCCCCCTACGCTGCCCTGACCCCCCTCTGCTCTCCGCGTCCCGCACCCGCACCCGCGGTCCTCTGGTGCGCCGTTCGTGACCGCCGCCACCCGGGGGCGATTCCTTCGCGGGCGCCGTGCCGTCTCAACAACGGACGGTCGCGGCACGCGCGGCCGGCGATGGGAGGGCACCGATGGCGATCGAGAACCGCGAAGATGTGATGGCGCTGCCGCAGGGGGATCTCGGCCTGCTGGACAGCGAGGTGGCGCGGCGCCTGCTCGCCTCCCGTGAACTGGCCCGGGTGGCCTATGTCGCGGCGGACGGAACGCCGCGGGTGTTCCCGATGCTGTTCCACTGGACGGGCGCCGAGATCGTGCTGTCGACGTTCGGCGGCGCCAAGGTCGGCGCCCTGCGGGCCAGGCCCGACGTCGCGATCACCATCGACGTCGCCTCCACCCCGCCCGAGGCGCTGCTGATCCGCGGACGGGCGCGGGTCACCGACGTGGAGGGCGTCGTCCCGGAGTACGCGCTCGCCCTGCGCCGCTACGGCGGGCAGGAGCAGGCCGCCGCCCAGTTGGCGGCGCTCGACCACCCCGGGGTCACGATGGTCCGCATCGCGGTGCGGCCCGCCTGGGCCGGGGTGCTGGACTTCCAGACCCGGCTGCCGGGCGGCATCAGCATGCGGGACTTCGAGCGCCGGGGCCGGCGGTGAGGGCCGCGACCGGTCACAGGGACGGCGGTCACAGGGACGGGGCGATATGACGACCTATGTGCTGATCCCGGGCGCGGGGTCCGACTCCTGGTACTGGCATCTGGTGACGGCGGAGCTGCGTGCGCGCGGCCACGACGTGATCGCCCCCGACCTGCCCTGCGACGACGATTCGGCCGGATTTGACCAGTACGCCGACACGGTGGTCGATGCCATCGGCGCACGCACCGGCCTGGTGGTGGTCGCGCAGTCCCTGGGCGGGTTCACCGCGGCCCTGGTGTGCGAGCGGGTGCCGGTCGACCTGCTGGTGCTGGTGACGGCGATGATCCCCGCGCCGGGGGAGACGCCGGGGCGGTGGTGGGCCGCCACCGGCTGGGAGCAGGCCAGACGCGAACAGGACGAACGCGACGGCAGGGCGCCCGATGACGACATCGCCCTGTTCCTGCACGACGTGCCGCCCGAGTTGGCGGCGCGGGCGCTCGCCCGGCGCCGCGCGCAGTCGGCCACGCCGTTCCTGGAACCCTGGCCGCTGCGCGCGTGGCCGGCGGTGCCGACCCGGTTCCTGCTGTGCCGCGACGACCGCTTCTTCCCGGCGGAGTTCATGCGCCGGGTCGTCGGCGAGCGCCTCGGCATCGTCCCCGACGAGATCGACGGCGGCCACGGCATCGCCCTCAGCCGGCCGCAGGAACTGGCCGACCGGCTGGAGGCCTACCGCGCCGAGCTGTGATGGCCCGCCGCCCGCTCCGGACCGGCGGAGCGGGCGGGGCCCGGGCGGGCAGGGGCCGGCACGTGCCGGGCCGTCGCGGTCGTCGCCGGTCGCGGGTCGCGGGTCGTTGTCGGCTCGCGGTCGTCGCTGGTCGCGGTCGTTGTCGGGTCGCGACAGGCCGCGGCCGTCGGCGGCGGTCGAGGACCGCGGGTGGTCAGCGGCTGATGCGGACCGCGTCGGCGACGACGTAGCCGGTGCCGCCGGTCCAGCGGCTCACCGCGACCACGTTGTAGGTGCCCGCGTTGAGGGAGAAGGTGCCGATCGAGCGCCACCCGCCGCCGCCGGAGCGCTGGTCGACGTACACCGTCTGGTTGCCGCCGGAGGCGGCGACGATGTACGGCGCGGAACTGTTGTAACCGGGGTCAGCGGGATACCAGACCTCCACCCGGTAGGTCCCGGCGCTGGGGATGCTCGCCTGGTACCAGGCCGGGTCGCTGGCCGACAGCGGGCCGGCGTAGCGGTAGTCGGCCCCGTAACGCTGGGAGGAGTAGGTCGACACGCCCCAGTTGGCGCTGGCGGTGAACGCGCCGGCGGTGGCGTTGTCCACGGTGGCCGACCAGGTGGTGGCGCCTCCGGTGACGTATCCCATGTACTTGTTCCAGTCCCAGTACGGGCCGGGGTCGGTGTGGGTGGCGCCGGGCACCTCCGAGTGACCGATGATGTGGGCCCGGTCCTTGGGGATGCCGTACTTGTCGCAGATGTAGCGGGTCAGCGCCGCCGAGCCCCGGTACATCGCGTCGGTGTACCAGGAGGCGTCGGTGACGTAGCCCTCGTGCTCGATGCCGATCGAGCGGGTGTTGTAGCTCCAGTTGCCGGCGTGCCAGGCGATGTCCTTCTCGCGCACCATCTGGGTGACCGCGCCGTCGGAGGAGCGCACGACGTAGTGCGCCGACACCTGGGCGCTGGGGTTCTGGAACCAGGAGATCGTGCCGGCGTAGGAGCCCTGGGTGATGTGGATGACCACCCGGTCGATGGCGTAGGCCGACGGGCGGCTGGAGGCGGTGTAGTTGCTGGAACTGGCCGCCACCCAGGTGCCGCTCGGGTAGTCGGGCGCGGCGGCGGCCTGGGCGTTGAGGTCCAGGGTGCGGGCGTAAGCGCCGCGGTCGGCGGTGACCTCGCGCGGGGCGATGCTCACCCCGGCCGCGCGGAGTCCCCGGCCGAGCAGTTCGTACACCGTGTCGGCGTACAGCCTGGCCACCTCGGGGGTGGTGGCGTTGCCGTACCTGGCCACGGTGGGGTACCAGCGGCCGGCGTCCTTGCGGGCCGTCTCGTCCAGGCCGGCCTCCTCGGCGTAGGAGCGCAGCAGCGCGGCGGCGCCGTCGATGTTGGCGGCGGTGTCGGAGCGCAGTGCGGCCGCCGGACGGCCGGTGAGCTCGGCTGCCCGCTCCAGGGTGTGGGTGGTGGGGTTGCTGACCAGGTGCATCACGCCGTAGCCGCCGCCGGCGCTGGGCTTGCCCGCGTGCCCGTCCAGGTGGGTCTCGGCGTAGGCCAGGGCGACCAGCAGGTCGCGGGGGACGTCGTGGGCGGCGGCGGCGCGGGCGAACGCGGCGGCCAGGGCGGGCTCGGCCGGGGCGCCCGGCGGGGCGGCGCTCGCCGGGGCGGCGGTGAGCGCCAGCAGGGAACCCAGGGCCAGCAGGGCGGCGGCCAGCAGGCGGTTGGCGGCGGGGATCGATCGGCGTCCGGGGGGTCTCATGCGTGCTCCTCGGTGGGGGGTGCCAACGGGTGCACAGTAAGGAGCTTTCTGACAAATGTCGATAATTGACATTACTCACGAGTAAGCGGAAGATTTGTGCCTCCGCTTCCCGCTTTCCGTCTCATCCCTCCCGCCGCCACTCGGCCGGGAGCCGGCGACCGGCAGGGACGCCTCGGGTGTCAGGGTTTCAGGGGCGGGCGTCGTGCAGGAGACGGTCGGGCACCGGGACGCGGAGGTGGCGGAGCAGACGCGCGAGCTTTTCGTCCAGTTCGGCGCCGACCGCGGTGATCTCCGGATGCCCGAACTGAGCGAACTGCGCGCTCGGCTGCTCGATCGCGAAGTGCGTCACCCCCGCGGGGTACTCGTAGATCGTGGTGCGCAGCGGCGCGTAGAGCATCACCGCCGGATCATGGCGGAACATCCCCTCGGCGATGGCCGCGTTGCCCATGAGGTACTGCACGCTGCGCCACCACTCGCCCGAGCCCCGCAGAAGCGCCCCGTTGTCGAGGCTCCAGAAGATCACGAAGCCGTGGGGCGCGTTCCGGTCGGCGGCGGCCCGCACGGCGGGCCAGCCGGCCCCCTCCGCCACGAGCCGCTCGTACACCGGCGCGTCGAAGGGGGGCACCGCCCGCTCGTATCTCAGCCTGAACTCCTCGAAGGGCATCCCGACGTCCACGATCAGCCGGTGCGCCTCGCGTGCCACGTCCGTCACGTGGGAGGTCTTGGCGGTCATCGGATGCTCCCTTCGCCGGTCACGGCCAGGGCCCGCGGCCGCGCGGTCCGAGGCCGCGGGCGGGCGGGCTCACCTTGGCAACGCTACGCCTGGCAGGTCCGGGGCATGACGAGCACCCGAACGGAAAGCCCCCCGCCGGACACCCGATCTTCCGCCCGGCCGGGCCGCGCCGCGAGGGTCACCGTCCCTGCCTGCCGGAGGGCGCGTCCGGGTGGCACCGCACCCGGCCCGCCGCGTCGCCGGCCTCGGGTGAGACGGCGGGCCGGGACGCCCCGCGCCGCTCGCGTCCGGACGGGCCCTCGCCGCGGCGGCCGGCCGTCTCCCGTCCCACGCGGCCGAGCTCCGCCAGCTTGCACTCGGAAGGACTGCCCGGATCGGCCTGGAAGGCGACGAGCTTCTGCCCCGGAGCGCTGTCGACGCTCAGCACCTCCATGGTGGTGATCACTTCGCCGACCACCGCGTGATGGAAGCGCACCGGGGCGCGGATGCGGCTGCGCACGTCGTGGCGGTCCCACAGCCGGCGGAACTCCCGGCTGGCCCGTGACAGCTCCTCCACCAGCTCGTTGAGGTGCGGGTCGTCCTGGTCGGCGCCGGACGCGGCGCGCAGGTGGGCCACCTTGTAGCGGGTGTCCTTCTCCCAGTCCAGATAGAACTCCCGCGCCCGGGGATTGAGCAGGGCCAGCCGCAGCAGGTTGTCGTTGTGGTCGAGGCCCTCGTACAGGGCACTGGCCACCGCGTTCCTGGCCAGCACGTCCAGGCGGGGGTTGACCACGTAGGCGGCGACGCGGTCCCAGCCGTTCATCAGGCGTATCACGTTGGGGTCGACCGTGTCGGCGCGGCCGGGGACCTCGCGCCGGTGCACGCGCGGGCGGGCCAGCTCGTGCAGGTGCTCGGTGGCCTCGGCGTCCAGTCGCAGGACCTGCGCCAGAGCGTCCAGCACCTGCTCCGAGGGACGGCGCTCGCGGCCCTGCTCCAGCCGGATGTAGTAGTCGATGCTGACGCCGGCCAGCATCGCCACCTCCTCACGCCGCAGCCCCGGCGTCCTGCGGCGGTTCGGGCCGGGCGCGATTCCCGCCTGCTCAGGAGTCGTGAACTCTCTGCGGGCCCGGAGGAAGGCCCCTAGTGGCCGGTCACGGTCCATATCTCAAATTACGCCGTCGGCCGGGTGCGCAGGTGACGTCCGCGGGGCGGGCGGCGGTCGCCGCGGGGCCCGCCCGCGCCGGACCCGCCGTGCGGGCCCGTGAAGCGGCGCCGCGGGCGGCGCTAGGCCCTCGCATGCTTTGGCGGGATTTTACCCTTGCCGGATCGGCAAGAGGGTTTGCCCGATCGGCGAGCGGTGGCGGAGCATCTGCGGCGAACGGAGGTGCCGGACATGACCGACAGGCACGAACAGACGGCGCGGACCGCTCCCGACGAGCAGGAGCGGGACTTCGACGTGGTGGTGGTAGGCGGCGGGGCGGCCGGGCTGAGCGGGGCGCTGACCCTGGCCCGGGCACGCCGCTCGGTGCTGGTGGTGGACGCGGGCGGCCCGCGCAACGCCCCGGCCTCGGCGGTGCACAACTACCTGGGGCGCGAGGGGACGCCGCCCGCGCGGCTGCTGGCCGAGGGCCGCGCGGAGGTCGCCCGTTACGGCGGCAGCGTCCTTTCCGGCGAGGTGATCGCGGTCGAACGGACCAAGGACGGCCGTTTCCGCGTGGTGCCGGCCGGCGGTTCGCCGGTCCGGGCGCGGCGGCTGCTGGTGGCGACCGGCCTGGCCGACGAGCCGCCCAAGGTGGCGGGACTGGCCGAGCGGTGGGGCCGCGACGTGCTGCACTGCCCGTACTGCCACGGGTGGGAGGTCCGCGACCAGCCGATCGCCGTGCTGGCGACCAGCGCCCTGGCCGCCGAGCAGGCCCTGCTGTGGCGGCAGTGGAGCCCGCGGGTGACCCTGCTGCTGCACACCGCGCCCGAGCCTTCGGCGGGCGACCGTGAGCGGCTGGCCGCCCGCGACATCGCCGTGGTCGAGGGCGAGGCGGCCGGGCTGGAGGTCGGCGGCGACCGGCTGACCGGGGTGAGGCTGGCCGACGGCCGGGTGGTGCCCTGCACCGCCCTGGTGGTGATGTCGCACCTGTCGGCCCGCACCGGAGCGCTCGCGGGCCTGGGCCTGGAGCCGGTCGAGCAGTCCTTGGGCGGTCACGTCGTGGGCACCCGCCTCGACGCCGATCCCATGGGCGCCACCGGTGTGCCCGGGGTGTGGGTGGCCGGCAACGTCACCGACCTGATGGGCCAGGTCGTCACCGCGGCGGCGGCCGGGATGCGCGCGGCCGCGGCGATCAACGCCGACCTGGTCCAGGAGGAGACCCGCCTGGCCGTCGCCGCCCGCCGCCCCGCCCCTGGCCAGGACGGCTGAGGCGACCGGCGGCGCCGTCCCGCCCCGACCTGGCAGGGGCGGTCGTGGGGTGGCGGGGGCGTCCATGGTGCCGGCCTCTATGCTGCGCGCATGGCGATCACCGATGAGGAGCTGGCCCGGACGGCGGCGCAGGCGGGAGCCGACGTTGTGCGCGCGATGTACGGCGCGTCGATGACGCGTGTACCCAAGTCCGGGGACGACTTCGCCACGGCCGCCGACATCGAGGCGGAGAAGGCCATCGTGGAGGTCATCCGCGCCGCCCGTCCGCACGACGCGGTGGTGGGCGAGGAGAGCGGGCGCACGGGCTCCGCGGGCGCGGAGCGGGTGTGGCTGGTCGACCCCCTGTGCGGCACGCTGAACTACGCCACGGGCGGCATGCTGGTCGCGGTGAACGTCGCCCTGCGCGGAGGGCCGGAGGTCACGGTGGCCGCCTGCGCCGACCCGTTCTCCGGGGAGGTGTTCTGGACCGGCGGCGAGCACGCCTACGTCCGCCGCGACGGCGTGGACCAGGCGCTGGCGCCCTCGGCGGAGTCGCGGCTGGTGGACCTCAACCTCGATCCGCCGTTCCCGAACCAGCCGGGCTTCCGCGCCGTCCGCGTGCTCGCCGACCCCGGCTTCGCCGCGCGGTTCCGGCCCCGCGTCGTCTCCACCACCCTGGCGGTGACCTGGGTGGCCGCCGGCCGGCGGGCCGCTTACCTCACCGACGGCCATCTGCGCGACAGCGTGCACTTCGCGGCCGGCATCGCGCTGTGCCGGGCCGCCGGCTGCGTGGTGACCGGTCTGCGCGGCGAGCCCGCGCACACCGGCGCGGGTGGTCTGGTCGTGGCGGCCGACCAGCCGACGCACGACGCCCTGCTGGAGATCATCGCCGGCGGGTTCACTTCCGGCGAGTAGGCCCCGTTCCCCGTTCCCCGCTCCTCGCGCCCAGCGGCGGCCGCTCGGGCCGCCGCAGGCCCGGGCGATCCCTTACCGGCCGCGCGGCGGTGGCGGATACTACGGGGATGCGCTTGCTGGAGCGGGAGTCGTCGCTTGCGTCGCTGGGCGAGTACGCGGCCGAGGCCGCGCGTGGTGAGGGGCGGCTGGTCCTGGTCGCCGGCGAGGCGGGGGTGGGCAAGTCGGCGCTGGTCGAGCGCTTCCAGCGGGACCTGCCGCTGGCACGGTGGTCGTGGGGGGCGTGCGACGGGCTGTTCACCCCGCGCCCGCTCGGGCCGCTGTTCGACCTGGCCGACCGGCTGGGCGGCCCCCTGCTGGAGCTGTGCCGCGCCGGAGCCGGCCGCGAGGAGCTGTTCCGGGGGCTGCTGCGCGAAGTCGGTGACCCGCACGCGCTGGACGCCGTCGTCGTGGAGGACGTCCACTGGGCCGACGAGGCCACCTTGGACCTGCTGAGCTTCCTCGGCCGGCGGCTGCGCGGCACCGGGCTGCTGCTCATCGCGACCTACCGGGACGACGCGATGGCGCCGTCCGATCCGCTGCGCGTCACGCTGGGCGGTCTGGCCTCGCAGCGGTCGACCCGGCGCATCGGCCTGGCGCCGCTGTCGGCGGAGGCGGTGCGGGAGCTGGCCGCGGGCAGCGGCGCCGACGCCTGCGCGCTGCACCGGCTGACCGGCGGCAACCCCTTCTACGTGACCGAGGTCGTGCGGGCCGGCATGCACGCGCCCGGGTCATCACAGATCCCGGGTTCGGCGCGGGACGCGGTGCTGGCGCGCGCGGCGCGGCTGAGCGGCCCGGCCCGTCAGGTGCTCGACGTCGCGGCGCTGACCGGCACCAGGGTCGAGTCACGGCTGCTGGAGGCGGTGACCCCGTTCCCGGGCCCGGCCGTGGACGAGCTGCTGGCGTGCGGGCTGGTCGTCGGGGACGGCGAGTGGCTGCGGTTCCGTCACGAGATCGCCCGGCTGGCGGTGCAGGAGGCGGTGCCCGCCCACCGCGCCCGCGCCGTCCACGGCCGGGTCCTCACCGCGCTGGAATCCCTCGGCTGCGACGACGACGCCCGGATGGCCTTCCACGCCGAGGCGGCCGGTGAGGCGGCCGCGGTCCTGCGTCACGCTCCCGCCGCCGCCCGCCGCGCGGCGTGGCTGTCCTCCCACCGCGAGGCCGCGGCGCAGTTCCGGCGGGCACTGCGCTTCGCGGACGGCACGGCCGACCCGGCCGGCACGGACGCCACGACCCTCGCCGAGCTGTGCGAGGGGCTGGCCGACGAGGCGGCGCTGCTCGACCAGTGGCACGAGGCGGCCGAGGCGTGCGAGCGCGCCCTGGTGGAGTGGCGCAAGGCGGGGAACCGGCTGCGGGAAGGCGACGCGCTGCGGCGGCTGTCGCGCATCATGTGGAACATGTGCCACGGGGAACGGGCTCCCGTCGAGTCCGCCGTGTCGCTCCTGGAGCCGCTCGGGCCGGGCGTCGAGCTGGCCTGGGCGTACGCCACCTACGCCAACCAGCGGATGCTGCGCTATGAACTGGACGCGGCGGAGGGGGCGGCGCTGCGGGCCCAGGAGCTGGCCGAGCGGCTCGGCGCCACCGACGTGCTCAGCGACGCGCTGAACACCCGCGCCGTGTGCGCCTGGACCCGGGGCGGCGACTGGGAGGGGCCGATGCGCCGCGCGCTGGAGATCGCGCTGGCCGGGCGGCACCAGGACCAGGCGGGCAGGGCGTACGCCAACCTGGCCGCCCTGCACAACGGCCGGCGGCGGTTCGCCGAGAGTGAGCGCTACCTGGCCGAGGGCATCGCCTACTGCGACGAGCACGACCTCACCTCCTACGCGACGTGCCTGCGCAGCGAGCGGTCCACCGTCATGGAACGCGACGGGCGCTGGGAGGAGTCGCTGTCGATCAGCACGGGCATCCTGGCCACGGTGAACGCGTCCCCGTCCAACCGGCTGTGCACGGTGCGCAGGATCGGCTCGGTCCTGGCCCGCCGGGGTGAGCCGGGGGTGTGGGAGCACCTGGAGGAGGCGGCCGTGCTGGCCGACCGCACCGGCGAGCCGCAGCAGATCGTGCCCGTCCGGCTGACCCGCGCCGAGGCGTACTGGCTGGAGGGCAGGACGGGGCAGGCGCGCCGCGAGGCCGAACTGGCCCACGACGTGTCGGCCGGTTCCGACCCGTGGGACCGTGGCGCGGTCGCCGTCTGGCTGGTGCGGACCGGGTCCCCGCGGCCGCCGCAGGGGGAGGTGCCCGAGCCGTACCGGCTGGAGCTCGGCGGCGAGCCCGTCGCGGCGGCGCGGGCCTGGACCGAGCTGGACTGCCGCTACGACGCCGCGCTCGCCCTGTCCGGCGCCGGCGGCGAGCCGGAGCTGCGTGAGGCCCTGGCGATGTTCACCGGCCTGGGCGCCTTCCCCGCGGCCCGCATCGTCCGTCAGGAGCTGCGCGGGCTCGGCGTCCGGTCGCTGCCGGCCGGGCCGCGGGCGGCCACCCGGGAGCATCCCTCCGGGCTGACCCGGCGCGAGCGTGAGGTGCTCGCCCTGGTCTGCGCGCAGCACACCAACGCCGAGATCGCCGCGAAGCTGTTCATCTCGGTCAAGACCGCGGGCCACCACGTCTCGGCGATCCTCGCCAAGCTCGGCGCCCCGAGCCGCGGCGCCGCCGCCGAACAGGCCGTCCGTCTCGGCCTCGCCGGCCTCGAGGTCCCGGTGACGGCCGGTGGGACGAGGCAAGGGCCGGCCGGCCGGACGGTGGCCGCACCGGCCGGCGGCGCCGCGGAGGAGCCGGCCGGGCGCGGCGGATCGGCCCGGACACCGGGCCCGCGTGGCGGCGCGGCGGGGGCGCGTGGCGGCGCGGCGGAAATCTGGGGAGCACGCGGCGCAACATAGGGAACCGCTCCCCATCCGGCCCCGCGGCCCCCGTCCCTACGGTTGGCGGGACTCACCACGAGACAGGAGGCCGGAATGCCGCTCTACATGGATGTGCACACCATTGCCGGGGGCGTCGCGATGGCCGACGTCGCCCAGGCGCACAAGGCCGACCTGCAGCAGCAGGCGGGGCACGACGTCAGCTATCTGCGGTACTGGGTCGACGAGGGGCAGGGCAGGATCTTCTGCCTGGTCGAGGCGCCCTCGGCCGAGGCGGCGGCCGCGGTGCACCGCGCGGCGCACGGGCTGGTCGCCGACGAGATCTTCCAGGTACAGGAAGGCAGCTGACGGCGCCCAGAGCGCGAGCGGCGGGACGAGCCCCGCCCCCGCACCATAGCGGGACGGGCTCGGCCCGCGCGTACAGCGCACGCACTTCGCCCCCCGGGCCCACAGGAAGGAAGGCGCCGGGAAGAGCACCTGTGATCGGGCGGGGAGGTCTTCCACGGGGACGGTGCGCCCGTCCCGCCTTCCCAGACGGGCGCCGGGTGTGGCGGCTTGTTCCTGACACCGCACGACATGGCAAGCATCAGAGCAGCAGACAACGCGAGGGACGGTATGAAGCACATCCTCCTCGGACCCGCATGGCGTCCGCCCGGCTCGCGAACCGGCGGTGTCCACCGGCGTTCGCCCGGAGCGCGGGGCGGTGGCCTCCAGCGGGGTTGGGCAGGACCGGGCGGCGGCAGGGGTCACCGGCATCCCAGGAGGTCGCGCGTGCCGTCCGCCACCGTCACCCCCATGGTGGTCCGCCGTCCGTCGTCCGTCTCCGCGCCGCCGAGGGCGGGGCCGGTGCGGCCGGTCGCAGGCGGGCGCCGTATCCGGTGACGCCGGGCGGCGCCTGACGGGCGGGGGCCTCTTCCTCGCCCTGCGGTGGTCGGCACCAGGGCGTCTTCGCCGCCGGTCCCCGCGAAAGCCGGCACAGCGAGAGCTGGGTGGCAGGAGCGCCGGCCGCATGTCCGTCCGGGGGGGACGGACGGCGGTCGAGGCGTGCGCCGGTCGTCCTCCGACGGGGGCGGGCGACCGGCGGTCATCCTCGCAAGATCGCCACCGGTGGGTACCGGGGGGCCGCCTGGCCGTGGGGCCGCTGGAAGGCCAGGGAGGGGAGGAGGCGGGGAGGAGTCAGGGGGTCAGGCGGCGGATGGTGATGACGGTGTCGGTGACGGTGGCCGTCTGGCCGTCCGGGCCGGTGGCCTGGCGCTGGGGACGGTCGAGGCGTTCAGGCCGCCAGCGGGCGGGGTCCAGGCCGATCTCCTCGGCGATGTCCTCGGGGGCCGGGAAGTGGGCGTCGACATCGGGGTTCCAGGCCCAGGGGCGTGCCGAGCCGTGGTCGACGATGAGCAGGAGGCCGCCGGGCGTCAGCGCGTTCGCGGCCCGGCGGAGGACCCGTGGGCGGGGGAACTCGAACGGCGTCTGCAGATACTGGGCGTTGACGAGGTCGAACGCGCCGGTGGGGAAGGTGCGGGACAGGTCGTGCCGCTCGGTGGTGACGCGGTCGGCGACGCCGGCGGTGGCCGCGTGGGCGGCGGTGCGGCGCAGAGCGGTCGGGGAGATGTCGACGGCGGTCACCCGCCATCCGTGGGCGGCCAGCCAGACGGCGTCCCCGCCCTCGCCGCACCCCAGGTCCAGCGCGGCGCCGGGCGCCAGGCCCCGCGCCGTCTCGGCCAGCAGGGGGTTGGGATCGCCCTTCCACACCTGCTCGCGGCCGCTGTAGAGGTTCTCCCAGAAGTCTCCGGCCTCGCCGGTGCGGCCGGCGCCGGGCGTGTCGTGGTGCATGAGGCTGCCTTTCTCGATGGTGCGGCGCGGGACGCCGCGAAGGGGACCCGAGCGGGGGGCCGGAGCGGGGGGCCGGACGTGGGCTCGATGGTGGCCCAGCCTCCGCGCCGGTTGCAATTCGTCGTGCCGTTTCGGCAAGGTGGGGCCATGGGAGAGCTGAAGGACGTCCTGGCGGCGATCGGCCCGAAGCTGCGCGAGCTGCGCAAGGGGCGCGGCCTCACGCTGGCGGAGCTGTCGCGCACCACCGGCATCTCCGAGAGCACCCTGTCCCGGCTGGAGAGCGGCACCCGGCGGCCGAACCTGGAGCTGCTGCTCCCGCTCGCCCGCGCGTACGGGGTTCCCCTCGACGAGCTGGTCGGCGCGCCGCAGACCGGCGACCCGCGGGTGCATCTGCGCCCGGTGCGCCGCCACGGCATGACGATCGTGCCGCTGACCCGCCGGGTCGGCGGGGTGCAGGCGCACAAACTGGTCATTCCGCCACGGTGCGACGCCGCCGAGCCCGTCACGCAGACGCACGAGGGGTATGAGTGGCTCTACGTCCTGGACGGCCGCCTGCGGCTGCTGCTGGGCGAGCGCGATCTGGTGCTCAAGCCGGGCGAGGTGGCCGAGTTCGACACCCATGTCCCGCACTGGATGGGCCCGGCCGACGACCAGCCCGTCGAGCTGCTCGCCCTGTTCGGCCCGCAGGGCGAACGCGCCCACCTGCGCGCCCGCCCGACCTGACCGCGCGAGCGCCGGCCGGAACGGTGGCGCGGTGTTGACCTTTCCCCTGAAGAAGCGCCGACCGAAGGGCGGGCCGGAGAATATCGCGACGAAGGCCGCGGCGGTCCTGCGGGCATACAGCAGTCCATACTGCACAGGTAAACTGGACAGTTTGGACTGTGCGCTTTAGCGTGGACGGCATGAGCGAAGACTCCGGCCCCTCGCCCTCGGCGGTTCAGGCGTCTCGGGAGATCCGCGCGGTCATCAGCCGCCTGCGTCGCCGCATCCTGAACGCCTCCCAGGCCGAGGACATCACCTTGGGCCAGGCCTCCGTGCTGGCCCGCTTGTCCGGCGAGGGGGGCGTCACGGCCAGTGAGCTGGCGTCCGCCGAAGGGGTGCGCCACCAGTCGATGACGGCGACGGTCACATCGCTGGCCGCGATGGGGCTGGTGGAGCGGAGCCCCGACCCCGCCGACGGGCGGCGCCTGCTGATCACGCTCACCGCGGAGGGCCACCGCCGCGTCGAGGAGGGGCGCCAGGCCCGGACGGAATGGCTCGCCGGCCGGTTGCAGGACAGGTGCACCGAACAAGAACGCCAGGCCGTGATCGCCGCCATGGCCGTCCTCCAGCGGCTCACCCGTGACTGATCCGACGAGTAACGCCATGCCGCAGACCGGGGACGCCGTGCGACGGACCGGGGACGCGCGGCGGACCGGGGACGTCGTGCGACAGGCCGGTCGGCCGGGGTTCGACCGGCGGTTGCTGCCGCCGATGCTGCTGGGATCGGTGCTGAATCCGATCAATACGACGATCATCTCCGTCGCGCTCGTCCCCATCGGCACGGCCCTGGGCGCGCCGTCCTCGCAGACCCTGTGGCTGATCTCCGCCCTGTATCTGGCGACCTCGCTCGGGCAGCCGGTCGTGGGCCGGCTGATCGACATCTTCGGGCCGCGCGGGCTCTTCCTGATCAGCAACGGCCTCGTCGGCGTGGCCGGTGTCATCGGGGCCCTGGCGCCGAACCTGGGGGTGCTGATCGTCGCGCGCGTCCTGCTCGGGTTCGGCACCTGCGGCGGGTATCCCGCCGCGATGGCACTGGTGCGCGGCGAGGCGGACCGCACCGGTGCGGACGGTCCCGGCTGGGTGCTGACCGCCCTGGCGGTCGCCAACCAGACCGTCGCCGTCGTCGGCCCGCTGCTGGGCGGCCTGCTGATCGCGGCGGGCGGCTGGCGCGCCACCTTCGCGCTGAACGTGCCGCTGGCCGTCGTGGCCGTGCTGCTGGGGGCGCGCCGGCTGCCCAGGCCGGCCGAAACGGCCGGAGAGGACACGTCGCCGCGGCGCGGGCGGTCGGACGAGGGAACCTCGCCGCGGCGCAGGTGGCCGGTTGCCGAGCTGGACCTGCCCGGCATGGGGCTGTTCGCCGCGATGCTCACCTGTCTGCTGCTGTTCCTGATGAACCCGCACCCGCGCGAGTGGTACCTGCCGGTGATCGCCGCCGTCGCGGCGGCCGGGTTCGCGGCGCGGGAGCTGCGGGCGGCCACCCCGTTCATCGACCTGCGGGTGCTCGGCGGCAACGCACCGCTTCTGGCCACCTACGCACGCGCGCTCGTGGCCTACCTCGTCGCCTACGCCTTCCTGTTCGGCTTCACGCAGTGGACCGAGCAGGGCTACGGGCTGACGCCCTTCCACGCCGGGCTGGTGCAGGTCCCCATGTTCCTGCTGGCGATCGGCGTCTCCATCGTCTCCGGGCGGCGCAAGGGCGTGCGGGGAAAGCTGCTGGCCGGCGCGGCCGGGCAGATCGTCGCCTGCCTGGCGATGCTGACGCTCACCGGCCACAGCCCTCTGTGGGCCCTGCTGCTGGTGTCCCTGCTCTTCGGCTTCCCGCAGGGGCTGATAAGCCTGGCCCTGCAGAACTCCGTCTACTTCCAGGCCGACCCCGAGCGCATCGCCTCCTCGGCGGGCCTGCTGCGCACCTTCGCCTACATCGGCTCCATGATCGCCTCCTCGGCGGCCGGCGCGTCCTTCGGACGACGCGCCGACACCGGCGGCATGCACCACCTCGCCTGGATCATGCTCGCCGCAGGCGTGCTCTACCTCCTGCTGACCGTCTTCGACCGCACGCTCGGCCGCGCGGCGGCGACGGAGTCCGGCGCGGCGAGATAGATCTCACAAAGGGGACCTCGCCCGCCTGGTCATGGCCGGGGCGGATCGGGCGTGAGGGGGTGAGTTCGCAGCCCACGGGCACGCGCGTGCGGGCCGCCGGTGACCACGCCGCCTAGAATGGCAGGCGGTACGGTCGCCGGCGGGGGAGTGCACCGGCCATCTCAATCGACGGAGGCTCGTGGTGAACACTCCGCCGGTCGCGGCCACGACCGCCCGCTCGCCGCTGGATCTGACCGCCGCGATCGTGCCGATCGTGGCGGTCCTCGCACTCGTCGCGGTGTGGGGGCGCGACCTGCCCGCCATCGTGGAGGTCGTCGTCGTGGCGCTGCTGGCCGCCTCGGTGCTGGCCGCGGTTCACCATGCCGAGGCGGTCGCCCACCGTGTCGGAGAGCCTTTCGGCTCGCTGGTCCTCGCGGTCGCCGTCACCATCATCGAGGTCGGACTCATCATCACCCTGATGATCTCCGGCGGCCCCGCCACCGCCGCCCTGGCCCGCGACACCGTCTTCGCCGCCGTGATGATCACCTGCAACGGCATCGTCGGGCTGTCACTGCTGATCGTCACCCTGCGCTCGCGCACCGCGCGGTTCAACCCCGAGGGCACCGGCGCGGCCCTGGCGACCGTGATCACCCTGGCGACCCTCTGCCTGGTGCTGCCCGCCTTCACCACCAGTGCCCCCGGCCCGGAATTCTCGACGCCGCAGCTGGCCTTCGCCGCCGTGGCGTCCCTGGTTCTGTACTCGTTGTTCGTTTTCGTGCAGAACGTCCGTCACCGCGAGTCCTTCCTCACCGCCACCACGGCCGTCGCCCCATCTGCTGCACCTGCTCCATCCGCCCCGCCGGCGCCGCCCGCCGCTCGCCCTGCCCCGCCCGCTCCTGCCGCTCCCGCCGCCCCGCCGGTCCCCGCCCGCGCCCCCGAGGGCGCCCGTTCCACGGGGGAACCGCCCACCGGAGAACGCCCCCCCGGGGAACGGCCCTCCGGGGAACCACCCTCTGGGGAACCGCCGGCCGCCCCCATCGTGCCCGGCGCCGGCTCCCAGGGCTCCGAAGGCCCCAAGGGCTCCGGTGGCCCGGTGGTCCAAGCGGCCGGCGCCCCCCTGATCAGCCTCGCCCTGCTCATGGCCGCGCTCGTCGCCGTCGTCGGCCTGGCCAAGGTCGAGTCGGGGACCATCGAGCACACCGTCGCCGCCGCCGGGCTGCCCCACTCCGTCGTCGGCGTCGTCATCGCGTTGCTGGTGCTGCTCCCCGAAACCCTCGCCGCCGCCCGCAACGCCCGCCGCGACCGCGTCCAGATCAGCCTCAACCTCGCCCTCGGCTCCGCCATGGCCAGCATCGGCCTGACCATCCCCGCCATCGCCGTGGCCTCGATCTGGCTCGGCGGCCCGCTGCTGCTCGGGCTCGGCGCGACCCAGATCGTGCTGCTCGCCCTCACCGCCGGCGTCGGCATCCTCACCGTCATGCCCGGCCGCGCCACCCTCCTGCAGGCCGCCGTCCACCTCGCCCTGTGCGCCGCCTACCTGTTCCTGGCCGCCAACCCCTGACCGCCCCGCGTCAATGGGCGGCCTGAGCGCCGCCGGCATCGGCGCCGGGCCCGAAGGCGGCGCCGATGCGCCGGAGTGGGGTGGGTCCGCCGAGTGGGTATGCCAACACCGGACCACCCGCCCGGGATGCCGGGAATCGCGTGCGTGTCGAAAATCGGTTGCTCGGGGGAGTAGAAGGCTTGGAGGGTGAAGGTGACGCCCGCGGCCGTGGCTGCCCACGCGCGCCCCCGAAGCCGCCGCGACACCCCTCGAGCGCCCTTCCGCCCCGTCCATCGCGCCTACCCCTAAGGAATGCCGCTTCCTCATGCCCTCCGACGGTACAGACCCAGGCCCTGCCCCCGACTCCCCGGACAAGCGCCGCGGAACAAGATCCCGCTCACTGCGGCGGCTCATGCCCTACCTGCGCCCCTACGTCCCCCGACTGGTCACCATCTGGCTCGCCACCATCGCCGGCATCGCCACCAGCACCGCGATCCCTCTGGTCGGCAAGGACATCATCGACGGCCCGGTCGGCCACGGCCACGGCGACGCCCTGCTCCCGCTCGGACTGCTCGCCCTCGCCCTCGGCGTCACCGAGGCGTTCTTGACCTTCCTGCGCCGGTGGATGCAGACCAAGGCCGTGCTCGGCCTGGAGACGGCCATCCGCGACGACCTCTACCGGCACCTGCAACTGCTGCCGATGAGCTTCCACGGCGAGTGGCAGTCGGGCCAGCTTCTGTCGCGCGCGACGACCGACCTGTCGACGATCAGGCGGTTCTCCGGATTCGGCCTGCTGTTCCTGGTCATGAACATCCTGCAACTGGCCACGGTGACCGTGCTGCTCATGCGGATGTACTGGCCGCTCGGCCTGCTCATCGTCGCCGCCGCGGTGCCCATCTTCGCGGTGTCGTTGCGGTTCGAGAAGAAGTACCGCCGCATCTCCCGCGACGTACAGGACATGCAGGGCGACATCGCCACCTACGTGGAGGAGGCCGCGCTCGGGATCCGCACGATCAAGGCGTTCGGCCGCAGGCCGCACGTGTTCTCCGAGTTCGACGCCGCCGCGCGGAAGGTCCACCGGGTCTCGATGGACAAGGTCCGCCTGGCGTCGCGTTTCTTCACCTTCCTTGAGGTGATCCCCAACGTCACCCTGGCCATGGTGCTCCTGCTGGGCGCGCTGGCCGTCGGCGCCGGGTCGCTCACGCTGGGCACGCTGGTGGCCTTCACCACGCTGATGCTCCAGCTGGTGTGGCCGATCGCGTCGCTGGGCTACATCCTGGCCATGGCCCAGGAGGCGATGACCTCCGCCGACCGCGTCATGGAGGTCCTGGACACCGAGCCGGAGATCGTCGGCGGCGTGGAGGTGATCGAGCGGCCGCGCGGGCACCTGCGGTTCGAGGGCGTCGGCTTCCGGTTCGCCGGGGACGACCGGCCGGTGCTGCGCGACGTCTGGCTGGAGGTGCGCCCGGGCGAGACGGTCGCGATCGTGGGGGCGACCGGCTCGGGCAAGACGACGCTGACCGCCCTGGTGCCGAGGCTGGCCGACGTCACCGCGGGCCGGGTCACCATCGACGGCCGCGACATCCGCGACCTGGAACTGCCGGCGCTGCGGTCGGTGGTCGCCACCGCCTTCGAGGAGCCGACGCTGTTCTCGATGAGCGTGCGGGAGAACCTCACCCTCGGCCGGGGCGAGGCGAGCGACGACGAACTGCGCGAGGCGCTGGAGATCGCCCAGGCCACGTTCGCCTACGACCTTCCCTGGGGGCTCGACACCCGCATCGGCGAGCAGGGCATGTCCCTGTCGGGCGGCCAGCGGCAACGGCTCGCGCTGGCCCGCGCGGTGCTCAGCCGGCCGAGGATCCTGGTGCTGGACGACACCCTGTCCGCCCTCGACGTTGAGACCGAGGCTCTGGTCGAGCAGGCGCTGCGCGGGGTGCTGGCGGAGGCGACGGGCCTGGTGGTGGCGCATCGCGCCTCCACCGTGCTGCTCGCCGACAAGGTCGCTCTGCTGCGCGAGGGCACCATCACCCATGTCGGCCTGCACCAGGAACTGCTGTCGACGGTCCCGGAGTACCGGGAACTGCTCGCGCAGGACGCCGACCTCGACCAGCGGGAGGCGCTGCGATGACCCCCGTGAACGCGGGTGCGCCGGCGGGCGCGCCGGTCGAACCCGGGCGCTGGCGCGGCGTCGCCGCGGAGAAGAAGGAGGACCTGCCCGACAAGGTGTCGGTGCTGCTGCGGGCGCGGTCGCGGCGGCTGCTCGGCGACCTGCTACGCCCCCACCGCAGGGCCATCGCCACGCTGATCGCGGTGATCGTGCTCTCCAGCGCGGCCGGCCTGGCGATCCCGTACCTGGTGAAGGTGGGCATCGACGCCGGCATCCCGCCGATGCTGCGGCACCAGGGCGCCGGGACGCTGGTCGCCTCGGTCGCGGCGATCCTGGCCGCGACACTGACCCAGGCGTTCACCCGCCAGGCGTTCCTGCAGATCTCCGGGCGGATCGGCCAGGACATCCTGCTGGAGCTGCGCCGCCGCGTCTTCGACCACTTCCAGCGGCTGTCGCTGGCCTTCCACGAGCGCTACACCTCCGGGCGGGTCATCGCCCGGCTCACCTCCGACATCGACGCCATCGCCGAGATGCTCCAGTCGGGCTTCGACAGCATCGTCACCGCCGTGCTCACCCTGTTCGGCACCGCGGGCCTGCTGCTGGTGCTCGACCTGCCGCTCGGCGCGGTCGCCCTGGTGCCGCTGCCGATCCTGCTGCTGTTCACCCGGTGGTTCCGGCGCGAGTCCAGCATCGTCTACCGCCGGACCCGCGAGGCGGTGGCGCTGGTCATCGTGCACTTCGTGGAGTCGATGACCGGCATCAGGGCGGTCCAGGCGTTCCGCAGGGAGCCGCGCAACCAGGAGATCTTCCAGGAGCTCAACACCGGCTACCGGGACGCCAACGCCGGCAGCATGCACCTGGTCGCGGTGTTCATGCCGGGCATCAAGCTGATCGGCAACATCACCGTCGCGGTGGTCCTGCTGTACGGCGGCTGGCTCGCGCTGCACCACGCGGTCACCGTCGGCGTGCTGGCCGCGTTCCTGCTGTACCTGCGGCAGTTCTACGAGCCGATGCAGGAGATCTCCCAGTTCTACAACACCCTGCAGTCGGCCGGCGCGGCGCTGTCCAACCTGTCCGGCGTGCTGGAGGAGCGGCCCGCCGTGGCCGAGCCCGAGCGTCCGGTCGCGCTGGAGCGTCCGCTCGGCGAGGTGCGGTTCGAGGCCGCCGAGTTCTCCTACATCGACGGCGTGCCGGTCCTGCCCCGGCTGGACCTGTCGATTCCTCCTGGGCAGATCGTCGCGGTGGTCGGCGCGACCGGCGCGGGCAAGACCACCGTGGCCAAGCTGATCGCCCGCTTCTACGACCCGACGGCCGGGCGCGTCCTGCTCGACGGGGTCGACCTGCGCGACCTGGAGGAGGCCACGCTGCGGCGGGCCGTGGTGATGGTGACGCAGGAGAACTTCCTGTTCACCGGCACGGTGGCGGACAACATCAGGTTCGGCCGCCCGGACGCCACCCCGGCCGACATCGAGCAGGCGGCCCGCGCGATCGGCGCGCACGAGTTCATCGCGGCGCTCCCGGAGGGGTACCGGACCCAGGTCGGCAAGCGCGGCGGCCGCATGTCGGCCGGTCAGCGGCAACTGGTGGCCTTCGCCAGGGTCTTCCTGGCCGACCCGGCCGTGCTGATCCTGGACGAGGCGACCTCCAGTCTGGACGTCCCCAGCGAGCGCCTGGTCCAGCGGGCCCTGCGCACCGTCCTGGCCGGGCGCACCGCCCTGATCATCGCCCACCGCCTGTCCACGGTGGAGATCGCCGAACGGGTGCTGGTCATGGAGGCCGGCCGCGTTGTCGAGGACGGCCCCCCGCAGCGTCTCATCGGCGAGGCCGGCCGCTACGCCGACCTGCACCGGGCCTGGCTCGACAGCCTGGCATGACCGGGGAAGGGGGACCGGCCTTCGCCGGCCCCCTTCCGCGGGCACACCCGAGGTGGGTATTTTGAGGCTGCCTCAGTGCGCGGTCACGGGGGCTTCGTCAGGTGCCCGTCTTGGGCGGACAGAGGAGGCCCTCAGGTGAAGATCGTCGCGTTGTCCTGTACGCAGAAGCGTCTGCCGTCGCTGACCGACGCCCTGCTCGAGGCGGCGATCGGCGGCGTCGTCCGGGAGGTCGGTGACGCCCAGATCCAGCACATCCGGTTGATCGACCATCGCATCGCGATGTGCGAAGGAGAGGACACCTGCCTTGATCCCGAGGTGGGCCGGTGCACCCTCGACGACGACTTCGAGCACGTCGTCGATCTGGCCGAGGGCGCGCAGGGGATGCTGCTGGCCATGCCGGTGTACGCCGGGAACGTGCCCTCCGTGCTGAAGATCTTCCAGGAGCGCCTGAAGAGCTTCATGAACGCCGCGCACCGCCCGTTCGGCAACCTGCTGGTGGGCACCATCGTGCACTCGCGCACGATGCTGACCGAGCCCGCACTGGGATCGCTGTTCCCGTGGTTCCTGCGCCTGAAGAACAAGAACGTGGCCTCGGCGTGCTTCACGCAGAGCGGTCATCAGGATCTGACCCGCACCGCGGCGCTCGACATGTGCGTGGCCGTGGGCCGGCAACTCGGCATGACGCTCGAGGGCAGCCGGTCGCCGGCCGACGGCCGCACGGCACTGCCGCTGCTTCAGTCGCCGGCCCGTCCGCGGTGCGGTGACCCGGCCGCGTCCTCTCCTTCGGCCTGAGCGGGCTCCGCGCGCCAGGTGCACCCGTCGCCCGCCTGTTCGCACGACACGGTGACCTCTGGTTCCACGTAGCGGGCGGCGATGGCGGTGTTGAGTTCCTGGCAGTAGGAGCACGGTGAGGAGAACGTCAGGACGACGCCGGCGCGGGCGGCCCGTTTGCGGTACCGCAGGATCCCGCAGTCGGCGTTGCGCAGGACGGTGCCCGAGGGCCGGGGCTCACTGGTCACCGCCGAGTCGTACAGCATCAGCTGACGCTGCAGCCGGGTCATGAAGTGATCGGTGGCGGAGACCCCGGCGGGCCGTTGCGCCTGCAGGAGCTTGGCGGTGATGCGGGAGTTGGCCTGGATCCACGCGGCCAGCCCTTCCTCGCCGTGCTCTCCCAGGACGAACTCCTCCGCGGCGGCCTGGGCCTCGAAGAACCGCTGGCGCCACAGGTCGACCTTCTCGGCCGGGTCGAGGGCAGAGGGTTCGGTGGTCGCAGCAGGTTCAGTGGTCATGGTCGGCGTCCTTCCCGCTGTCGCCGTCTAACTCGGCGAAGACCTCCTGGGCGACGCGCAGCCCGTTGTTGGCGACCGGCCAGCCACCGTAGTAGGCGAGCTGGATGATGACTTCGATGATCTTCTCCCGCGACATCCCCAGGTGCAGGGCGGCACCGATGTGGCCGCGCAGCTCCCAATCGGTGCGCGCCAGCGCCACCGCGGTCAGCGCGACCAGTTCGCGCTCGTGGACGCTCAGGTGCGGGCGGGTCCAGATCTCACCGAACAGGTGGTCGACGGTGATCCGCAGGAACTCCGGGTAGGAACCCGGACGCGGCTCGCGGCCGAAGACCTGCTTGAACATGGCTTCACCCTGCTCATGCCGGGCAGAGGGCTGGTTCATCGATCAGCTCCTTGGTTTTGGCCAACAGTTGTCAACGTCCACGACGCCACGAAGGCGACGGCCAGCAACGCGGCGCCGCTGCCGAAGGCGGCCGGAACACTCACCCGCTCGGCGATGAGACCGACCAGGACCGGTCCGACCACGGCGCCGACATCGATGCACATCGAGAAGACGGCGACGCCGCTGCCGCCCCGGCCGGCGACGACGTCGCCGACCAGCGCGGCCGGTGCGGCGTTGAGCAGCGCCGTTCCCGCCGCGTACACACTGAGCAGGACGACCAGCCAGGCGTAGTCGTCCACGAACACCAGGGCCGTGACCGCCGCCGCGGCCACACCCGTGCCGGCGATCATGGCGGGCCGGCGGCCGGCGCGGTCGACGATCCGGCCGGCCGGGACGATCAGCAGCGTCTGGACGACGGTGGACATCGTGAACGCCCACCCGACCCACGTCACGTCATGCCCCCACGCCACGACCACCGCGGGGACCAGTGCGCCGCGCAGGCCGAACAGGACCCATCCCTGCGCCAGCGCCGCGAGGCAGGCCACCACGTAGCGCCGATCCCGCAGCAGCACCGGTAGCCCGACGACGTCACGGCCGTGCTCCGCGCCGGCGGTTCCACCGGTGCGCAGCACCGTCAGGGTCAGCGCCGCGGCGGCCAGCAACAGCACGGCGTAGACCAGGAACGGCGCGGACAGGGTGATGGAGGCAAGGAGGCCGCCCAGCGCCGGCCCGCAGATCCCGCCGAGCACGAAGCCCGTTTCGAACACGGCGCCGGCCCTGCCCCGCTGGTCGGGCGGCGCGACCGCGAGCAGGGTCGCCAGCGCGGACACCGAGAACAGCACCGAGCCGACGCCGCCGAGACCGCGGAACACCAGCAGTTGTTCGTAGGACCCGGCGAACGCCATCAGGGCCGAGGAGAGCGCGCTGAGCAGCAGGCCGGCGACGAGCACCCGCCGCTCGCCGAAACGAACGCCGAGCCGGCCGCACAACGGGCTGGTGGCCAGCCGCAGGAACGCGAACAGAGCGACGATCGCTCCGACCTGGGCGGGCCCGGCCCCGAACGTCGCCGCGTACACCGGGAGCACCGGGACCACCAGCCCCAGGCCCAGCATGACGCAGCCACCGACGACACTGAGGACGTAGACCTCGCGCGGCAGACTCGGCCGGGCGGTGGCGACGGGTGGGGCGCCGCCGGGGCCCGCCGCGGTCACCGTCCGCTCACAGGATGATGCTGAGCTTTCCGTGCTCGTACAACGTCTCGTGGTCGAGCACCACGACCCGTCTCCTGATCCGGAACGACTCGCCCTCGATCACGAGCTCGAACCGGCATTTTCCGACGTAGGTGTCAGAGCGCCCGTGCCCGAACCGGTACACGACGACATTCGCCGCCACGTCCAGGTGCGTGCCCCGGTCGGTCAGGATCTCCACGTTGCCGATCATGCGGTTCGTGCGCGACCGGGGGTTCTCGCACCACACCTCGCCGTTGAGGAGTTGTTCGATCCGCTGGCGCAGCCGGGCGGCGTCGTCGTCGATGAGCCCGAGCGCGTCGGCGCTCTCGCCGCGGACATCGGTGGCCGGCACCGAGTAGCGGATGTCGCCGGTCAGCATCTCGTCGTACCACTCGCGCAGGCGCCACTCGTCGAGCAGCCGCGCCTCACGGAAAAGGAACCGGCTCACCTGGTGCCACAGCCGCACCTGGGCCGTTTCGTCGACCGTCAGCTCGGTGGTCATCGTGTTCGCGCCTCTCGCATCTCGGCCCGGTGGGCGACCTCGAGGTGACCGTCGTCGCCGTGCATCAGCCGGTCCCACTGCCGCCAGAACTCGCGGGCGGGAAGCTCGTCGGTCGTCTCCGGGACCTCCTTGTTCATGCCGCGTGACAGGTCCGAATAGCGGACCGTGCGGTTGAGGTAACCCCGCTGGCACGACTCGACGATCTCGATGTCGTCGGGGGTGGCGAAGCCGGCGGGGCCGAGGAAGGTCAGGTAGTGACTCTTGCGCAGTTCCCGGATGTCGGGGTCCTCGTCCTTGGGGGCCAGGGCGACCGAGGTGATGGCCATCTGGGCGGCGCCGACCGGGTCGATCTTGCGGATCGTGATCGCGATCGCGTCGATGATCATCAGGTTGGGGAAGATCAGCACCGCGCGATTGGTGCCGGTGATCCGTTCGGCGCGTTCGGCGCCGAACCGGTCGACGAACCGTGCGGCCGTCGCCTCGATCCGCGGCCGGACCTCCTCGCCGAACATCGGCGTCCAGTAGGCGAGCGGGCGGGCCGCCGCCGGTGGCAGCTCGTTGGCTCCATGTCCCAGTCCGAGGGCGCGGCCGAACCCGCCTCGCCGTCGCGGTGGCACCGACCCCAGCGACTCCATGTAGCCGACGTAGCGCTTGTGCAGGGCCCGGAAGTGGTAGATGTCGACGCTGTTCTCCATCATGAGCTTCCAGTTGGCCCGAGCCCCGTGGAGTTGCGCGCCCTGGATCACCTCCATCCCGGCCTCGGACTGGTCGTCGATCAGATCGAGGTACTCCGTCGCACCCGCCAGGTACTCGGTCAGGGTGCGCGGCTGCTCCGGATCGAAGGTGAGGAACACGAAACCGCGGTAGGTGTCACTACGGTGCCGCGCCAGGCCGAAGTCCGCCTTGCGGAAGCCCGGCCCGTACCCGTCCGGGATCGGGACCCCGACCAGGTCGCCCTGGTTGGAGAAGGTCCAGTCGTGGTACGGGCACCGGAACGACCGGGTCTGCCCGGCCGGCTGCGAGCAGATCAGAGCCCCGCGGTGCGTGCAGCTGTTGGCGAACACCCGGACCACCCCGTCGGACCCGCGCGCCATGACCACCGGGCGCCCGCCGACGTCGCGCGCCACGTAGGAGCCCGGCCCGGGCAGCTCCGATTCGTGTCCGACGTACAACCAGCAGCGATCGAAGATCCTGGTCATCTCCTGTGCGGCCAGGTCCTCGTCGGTGTAGGCGCGGCGATCAACCTGGAACGAGAGGCGCTCGAGATCGTCGATCACGATCGGGTCGCCCACCGGCCGCCGCAGTTCGATCGTCACTGCTCCCCCTTCCGCTGTAACGTCTCGACCGTGCTGAGGACCAGCTCGGCCGTGCGCGCGGCGGAATCGCCGCACTCCGGCTGCGCGGCGCGCAGCCGGGCCCGGTAGCCCTGGGCTGGATCGAGCAGGTCGGCGACGGCGTCGGCGACCGTCTGCTCGGTGACGCCGGCCGGCTCCAACGCCGTCCCGAAGCCCGCGCTGCCCACGAAGTACGCCTGGATGGGCTGATCGACGGCCAGCGGGATCACCAGCATCGGCGTGGCCGCCCGGATCGACTCGGCCACCGAGTTGTATCCGCCATGGGTGATGAACACATCGGCGCGCTCGAGCACCTCGCGTTGCGGCAGATACGGGGCGGTGAGCACCTCGTCGGGCAGCGCGAGCTCCTCGGCGAGATCTCCTACCGAGGCGATCACCTGGGCGCCGGTCGCCGCCGCGCCGATGATCACCGTGCGCAGCAGGTCCGGCCGCCGGTAGAAGATCGTGCCGAAGGAGACGTACACCACCGGGCGGCCAGGGGCGATGCGATCCAGGCCCGAGAAGGCGACCTCGTCGCCGCGGGTCCCCGCCGCACCGGGCAACCCGACCAGCTGCACGCCGTCGTCGGTGACCCCGTCCTCCCCGACGAGAGCGGGGATCGTCGGCATCAGATTGAGGATCGGCGAACGCGCCGAATGAGTCAGGGTCGACCACGCCACCCCGTGCCTGGTCAGATAGTCGCCGACCTGCTCGTCGTACGCCCAGCGGCCTTGTCGATGCTTGGCCGGGCAAACTCCGCCCAGGTTGGCCCAGATCATCCCGTACGGCACGCCGGACGCCTGTGCGCCGACCATCGCCGACGCCGTGACCGGCAGCGAATCGACGAGCACGAAGTCCGGCGCGGTCGCACGGAGGGTGTCGGCCGTCTGCTCTGCCACCGGCGACGACTCGAGCATCGGGCCGATCTTCGCCGGGTCGCCGCTCCACGGCGCCATCTGGACCTGTCCGATCGCGTGGACCTGTGCCTTGCCCAAGGCCTGGCGACGCTGCTCGTCGAGCGCACCACCGTCCGCGGACAACAGCAGCAGCGCGACCTCGCCGCCGGCGGCCTGGAGCGCATTGACCACCGGAATATAGGGGTTCAGATGACCATGCTGAGTCGTGGTGAGCAGGGCTACGCGCATCAAATCTCCGATTCATCGAGAAAGGACGAGACCGACTCGACATTTGGCTATGGACGCACCACGGCAGCCACGACCGCGACACCCTCCTGCCTTCGGAAACGAGTCGAGACGGCGACGCATGAACGGCGGAACTCCGCCCCCGGACAGGCGAGAACACCCGGCAGGCGAAAGGGACCGTCAACGTCCAGGTACTTTGCTACGAGCGGTTACTGCCACGAGGCTCTGCGCATTGCCCATCATCGGTGAGGGGACAACACATCGATTGACGCTACTCGGAACAACCTCGAAACAACCGGGGTCACCACCTGCCCCCCAGGCAGTTTCGCCGCGATATGCGATCGATGTCAACGCCTCGCAATTCCCGGTTATCCCTATTATGTTGGACGCCACTTCGGCCGGGCTCCGCCTCGGCCTGCGACCGGCGCCGCGCCGGCTCGGCCGGCACCGTCGCCGGTCGTGCAAGGTCGAACCGGGAGCGTTCCACGCCTGCTCGGCGACAGGCTACGAACCCTTGGGGCAGGGCTTTTTGTAGGCGATGGTCACCGTGGCGCTGCCGGAGCCCTCGGCGCCCTTGTTCCGCCCCCACCAGGTGATGGTGAGGTAGGTGCTCAGCGGCCGGTCGCAGTCCGACCTCGTGCCCGGCGTCAGGCCGCCGAGGGTGAGGCGGAACCGGCCGCGCTCGCCGTCGCGGAGGGTGCCGCCGGACGGTGAGGCGGTGACGTAGGCGGACCCGGCCGCGCTCCAGCGGACGGTCCCCGAAGTGGAGGTGATCGACGCCGTGCCGTGCCTGGCGTACCCCACGTCCACGGTGCCGGCGACGCTCACGAACGGCGGGGCCGGTGATGCCGAGGCGGCCCGCGGCGGGGGGCTCTGCCCGGGCGTGGACGCCTGCCCGGGTGTGGGCCTCTGCCCGGGCGTGGACTTTCGGGCCGACGTGGCCTTATGTGCCGGGGTGGGTGCCGTGGTGGTCTTCGGGGAAGAGGGGGGAGGCGGCGGGGAGTCGAGCAGGGGTGGCAGGGACTCGCCCGGGGTGATGACGACGGTGCCGCCGGCGGCTTCGACGTCGACGGGTCGTCCGGTGCGGGCGGCGGGGGCGAAGATCAGCGACCAGACCACTCCGGCGGAGGCGACCGACACGACGGTGACCAGGGCGACGCGGCCCCAGCGGATGCGGCTTTCTGGGTCGTCGGCCTCGGGGTCGGGTTCCCAGAACTCGGTGGGCGGCTTGGCGCCGTCGCCGCGTTCGGGGGTGAAGCCCTCCTCCACGCTGAGCGGGGCTTCGGGGGGCGGGGGGTCTTCCAGGGCGT